>JAWSUV010000001.1:0-14969 GCA_033549305.1 Bacillota bacterium
AGTTTCTACTGCTTCAACGACTTCTTCTTTCACTTCAGCGGCTTCTTCAACGACTTCCTCTTTCGCTTCAGCAGCTTCTTCAACGATTTCTTCTTTTACTTCAGCGGCTTCTTCAACGATTTCTTCTTTTACTTCAGCGGCTTCTTCAATTTTTTCAGCAGCCGTCTCTTCAACTTCTTCTTCGGTCGCTTCCAACTCTTCGATTACTTCTTCTTTAGCTTCAGCGGCTTTTTCAGTTTCTTCTCTCAGAAGGAAGGCGGCGCCGACAGCATCGCCAATGGTAACCGGCTGATCTTCAGGAGCGGAAACTTTTTCTTCTGCCGGCTGCTCGGCTTCTGCTGCTTCCTTTTTATCCTTTTCAATCGCTGCCATGCTCAGGCTCATCCGCTGATCAGACACATTGATATCCAGGATTTTAACCTGAACTTTCTGGCCTTTCTGAAGCACATCGGATGGTTTTGCCACGTGAGCTTCGCTAATCTGCGAAATGTGTACCAGCCCGTCAAGTCCTGGCTCAATTTCCACAAAAGCGCCAAAGTCTACCAGTCGAACCACTTCACCTTCAATGACTTCGCCTACCTGGTATTTTTCTCCGGCTACCTTCCAGGGCTCTGCTTGAGTGGATTTTAAGCTGAGGGAAATACGTTCACTGGATTCTTCAAAATCCAGCACTTCCACTTCCACTTCTTCACCAATGGACAATACGTCTGAAGGATGCTTGACACGGCCCCAGGAAAGTTCGGAGATATGTATCAGACCATCAATACCACCGATATCGACAAAAGCGCCAAAATTAGTAATTTGTTTTACCTGGCCTTTAACGATCTGTCCTTTTTCAAGAGTCGCCAAGAGTTCTTTTTTCTTTTGTTCTTTCTCCACCATTATAACCGCTTTGCGAGAAAGAATTATTTTGCTGCGCCGGCGATCCATTTCCAGGATCCGGACATGTGCCTTTTGCCCTACAAAAACACTCAGGTCATCCACATACCGGTCAGAGAGTTGGCTGGCGGGAATGAAGCATTTTACATTTTTGAAATAAGCGATCATGCCGCCGCGAACGACTTCCTTCATGACTACTTCTATGGATTCTTCTTTTTCCATCGCTTCCGTCAAGTCCACCCATTCCTGCATGGCGTCAACTTTTTTTCTGGAAAGAAGCACGTTTCCATCGCCATCATCCACCTGAAGAACGCAGACTTCAATTTCATCACCCACGGCAAAATGCCCTGGCATATCCGCTGCCACTTCGCTGGTCACTTCGTCCCGTGGTATGATGCCGTCCGATTTATATCCCAGGTTAACGACGACCTCGTCCTGGGTCACGTTGATCACATGGCCCTTGACAATGTCACCACTGTGCAGTCGAACCATGGTTTTTTCAATTTCTTCCATCAGATTATTCATTTCGTTGCTTTGATCATTGTTGGTGCTCATTCAATTACCCCCTATGGTTAATAATTTCATTAAAAGCTGGTGCTGTCGAGCTGGTTTTTCCGCATTACCTTTGTCTATTCGACAAATAATGCCAGATTCCTTCTATCAATTGAAAAAAAATCAAGAATTATGACAGATTTTCTGATTTGATTTTTTTACAGAAGAGAAGAGTGATTTTCTCTACCACTTCTTCAATAGAAAGGCTGGTTGTGTCTATTTGAACGGCATCATTTGCCGGAATTAACGGATCGTGTTCCCGATGTTCATCGGTATAGTCCCGCTCCTTAATCTGCTGGCAGATTTGCTCGAAGGTGACAGTTGATTCTCCTTTTAATTCTTCATAACGGCGCCTGGCTCGCTCTTCCACTGATGCAGTTAAGTAAATTTTCAAGTCTGCATTGGGTAAAACAACCGTGCCAATGTCCCTGCCGTCCATCACGACATGATTTTCAGCAGCAATTGCCTGTTGAAGCTCCACCATTCTTTTTCTTACTTCTTTAATGCTGGCAACAGTCGATACACCGGCAGTGACCTTCTGGGAACGAATTTCATGGGTGACATCCATATTGTTCACAAAGATGCGGCCTTTATGAAGTGAAATGTCCATCTGATGCGTTTTAGAAATAATCGCGTTTTCGTCTGTAAGTGATATGCCGGATTTAAGGACATAATCGGTAAATGCCCGGTACATGGCGCCTGTATCAATATACATAAAATGAAGCCTCTGAGCCAGTTTTTTGGCAATGGTGCTTTTTCCGGCACCGGCAGGACCGTCAATAGCAATTTGCCAGTGATCGCCTGGCTTGATTGCCTTAAGGACCGCAATCGTCTCTTCAATGACCTCAATGGGTGTGGATGCACCAGCTGTGACACCAACACGATTTTCACAGGAGAGCAAGCCAAAGGGCAAATCAGTCTGTTTTTCGATTAAATAGGTTTTTCCGGGAAGAATCTCACTGCAGAGCAGTGCGAGTTTTTGTGTATTTGAACTGTGAGCTCCGCCGATGACAACCATGGCATCCACCTTATTCGCCAGTTCACTGGCTGCCTGCTGGCGTTCCTGTGTCGCCAGACAGATGGTGTTATACCAGTGAATCGTCTGATGACGCTGGTTGAGTTTTTCTCTGGCAGTCTTATACAGAGACACCTGCAGTGTGGTCTGGGCGACAACACACAGGGTGATGTTTTCCGGGATCTGATTCAATTCCTCAATGGTGTTAATAACAATTGCCTGGTTGTTGCACCACCCGTTAATACCGATTACTTCCGGATGAGACGCATTTCCGATAATGACAATGGTATGTCCCTGATGATAATGATCCCGAACAATGGTTTGAATTTTTTTCACGAAGGGACAGGTCGTATCCACGAGTCGCAGCTGCTGTGATTTAATCTCCTGGTAGGTGGCTTCGGGAACACCGTGAGAACGTATTATGATGGTACCGCCTGTTGCATCATCCACCGATTCAATGGTATTTAATCCTTTTGATTCAAGTGAATCGACCACCTGGCGGTTATGGATCAACGGTCCCAGCGAATAGACCGGGTGGGCTTTGGGATCCTGTGATGCAAGTTCTTGCCGGGCGCGTTGAATGGCTTTCTCAACGCCAAAACAAAAACCCGAGTGTTCAGCCAGAATAACGTCCAATTGGTTTCTCTCCTATTGCCGGCTGTCTACCTGCTCGGGCGTCCAGTCCGGCCTTAATACGGATGCCCCTTTGAGATAGGCATGCCGAAGTGATTTTTTATCCTGATCGGTCTGCAGAGTTATCAATACCCTGATGCATAAAGGCAACTGCCCTGAAACCACTTTTTCTTCAAAATTCAGCATAGCTGTCTGATGCCATCCCAGTACATTTCTCAGGACGACTGAAGGATACCTGGCTGTCAGATCAGCCGTGGCGGTAAACAGCACATTGACCACCTGCTCTTCTTTCAGGCGGTTTTCCTCAATCAGTGCCTGCATCAACGCCAAAGATGCCCGATCAATGGCTTCAGTGGAATTTTCATCTGCTGTTATGGCACCTCTCAGTGAAACCAAATTCATCAGAGTCACCATCCTGCCCGTTAATTTGCTACAACGATTATACATGAAATAATTCACATAGACAAGGGCAGCGGTGCTGTAGATGCCTGTTTTGTCTACATAAAGGAAATGCAATCCGAAGATTGCATTTCTATTGAGGAATATCTGGCTTTATTCTACCGCATATGATGCAAACATCCAACCGGTTATTTCACGCGTCCATCATAAATATTGTATTTTTCCCAAATGTTCTCCAGCTTATTAAAATACTCTTTAATATCCCGTTTCTCGCGCATACCAATGGCTACAATTAATGCGTTGATCAGGCTCAGGGGAGCAACCAGGGAATCAACAAATGAAGCCATGCTGCTTTTGGCCGCCAGGTAATGATCCGCAATTCCCGCAATGGGCGAAATCGCGCTGTCCGTGATGGCCACCACCTGTGCGCCCTGTTCTTTTGCGTATTGCGTCACTTCAATGGTGCGACTTGAATAGCGTGGATAGGAAATACTGATCAGCAGGTCTTTCTCCGAAATGCGCAGCATCTGCTCATAGATATCACTGATCCCAAATCCCACCATGCTCACATTCCCAAGGATCAGGCTGAGATAGAAACCCAGAAAATCTGCCAGCGATTTAGAACTGCGCAGTCCGATGATGTAAATTTTATCAGCCTTCAAGATCGCATCCACCACTTTCTCAATGGACTTGACATCAATGTTTTCAATGGTATTGCGCACATTTTCCATATCCGATTTCATAATTTTTTCAACCACATCCATGTCGCTGGAATAATCTTTCCCCATATCGACTCGTTGAACGGTGGTTAATTTTGTTTTAATAATGTCCTGCAGTGAACGCTGCAGCTGTGGATATCCGTCAAAACCAAGATTATTGGCAAAACGAACCACCGTGGATTCACTCACACTGGTTTGAGCACCCAGCTTGGATGCCGTCATGAAAGCGGCTATGTCATAATGATCGATGATAAACTGTGCAATTCGTTTTTGTCCTTTGCTTAGCTTTGGAAATCTTCGCTGGATACTGATAATCAGGTCATTACTGTCTTCCATTGCCGCACCTCCCCTAGTTACGCACGGGACTGGATTAACTGATATCCTGCTTCCAGTGCCTTTTTGTTTAGTTCTTCCGTACCCGGAGGCACGCGGTTCATGACAGCCTTCTGCAGTGATTCCCTTGTCACAGCATCTGTTAATTCGCGAATGGCGCCCATGGCAATGATATTGGCAACCATTACCTTTTGAAGTTTCTCAACAGCCGTTGAAATAATGGGAATACGCACCACCTGATAGTTTTCAATGGTAATCGGGTTAATATCGATGGAATCATCCAGGATTAACAAGCCATTCATTTTAAGGGAGGACAGGTACTTGTCACAGGCTTTTTGTGTCAGCGCCAGCAAAACATCCGCATGTTGTACTTTGGGGAAAGCAATTTCACCGTTGGCAATGATGACTTCCGCTTTGCTGGCGCCGCCACGGGCTTCCGGTCCGTAGGACTGGGCCTGAATGGCGTTTTTCCCATCCAGGATTGCCGCTTCTGCCAAAATGATTCCTCCCAGAATGAGTCCCTGGCCGCCGGATCCGCCCAACCTGATTTCAATTCGATCTTTCATGTTAAGATCCCTCCTGTTGCAATCGGTCAATGATTTTTTGATATTCGGCAACATACTCCGCACGTTCTTCATTGGTAAACTCACCAATCAGAAACTTGCCTTCCTTCTTCTCCGGCGCCACTTTTTCAGCCATTTTGATATCAATGGCATAATCGCGGTAAAAAGTCATTAAATCAACCGCATCTCCTTTTTTATTCTTTCGGCCATAGTAGGTCGGACAGCCGCTGATGGCTTCAATGACGGAAAATCCCTTATGGGCGATTCCCGTTTGAATGTATTTGATCAGCTGTGGTACGTGGTATGCCGTGGAACGGGCCACGTAGGTGGCGCCGGCACCTGTGACCAGCTTGCAGATATCGAAATCCGGATCAATCGTCCCATAGGGTGCCGTGGTGCCTTTTTCATGATATGGCGTTGCGGGAGATGCCTGCCCTCCGGTCATGCCGTAGATTTTGTTGTTAAAGATGATGGTTGTGATATTGATGTTTCGTCTGGCGGCATGAATCAGGTGATTCCCTCCAATGGCAGTGGCATCACCGTCGCCGGTAATGACGATGACTTCCAGTTCAGGCCGGGCCAGCTTGACGCCGGTGGCAAAAGCCAGCGCTCTTCCGTGGGTTGTGTGAAGGGTGTTGAAATCCATGTATCCGGTAGCCCGTGAAGAACAGCCGATTCCCGAGACAATACAGACCTTTTCTTTGTCAAGTTTCAGGTTTTCGATGGCCTGGGCAACACTGCGCATAATGACCCCATGCCCACATCCGGGGCACCAGATATGCGGCAGCCGATGACTCCTGAAGTTATTCTGGATCAATTGACTTCCCTGACTCATACTAATAGGCCTCCTTTACTTTGGCGATGATTTCTTCCGGAGTAATCGCTTCACCATTTACTTTGCCGTATTGAAACACTTTGCAGTCCGGCATTTTAACCCGGTGGACCGGAATCACATACTGGCCCAGGTTCATTTCTGCCACTAACACTTTTTTTGTTTTTTGTGTCAACTGATGAACGCGTTTTTCCGGGAAAGGCCATAGGGTGATGGGACGGAATAACCCCACTTTCATACCCGCCTTGCGGCATTCTTTGACTGCTTCCCTGGCTGCCCGGGCAACACCGCCGTATGCGATGATGAACAGTTCCGCATCATCCGTTTCATACTCATCGTAGGTGATGATATCATCCACATGATCAGCGATTTTGTTCATTAAATGATTCAACAATTTTTCCGCAATATCAGTATCGGTTTTAGGAAAACCATATTCATCATATACCAGTCCGGTGACGTGGAAAGAGAACCCATCACCAAACGCCGCCATCCGTGGGACGATTTCACCCCTCTTGACCTGATAGGCTTTATAGTTGGGGTCTTTGGGTGCCGGTTTTAGACGGTCAAATATTTCATATTCATCCGGATTAGGTATTTCTACCCGCTCGCGCAAATGGCCAATGACTTCATCCATCAGCAAAAAGACAGGTGTTCGGTATTTTTCGGCCAGATTAAAGCATCGAATGGTCAAATCATAGGCTTCACGAACGGAGGAAGGACACAGGGAAATGGTGGGGTGATCCCCATGAGTGCCCCATTTTGCCTGCATGACATCACCCTGGGAAGGGGCTGTGGGAAGACCCGTGCTTGGTCCTGCCCGCATGACATCAACCACCACACAGGGTACCTGTGTCATGGCTGCGTAACCAATATTTTCCTGTTTCAGTGAAAATCCCGGTCCGCTGGTGGCTGTCATGGACTTCAGCCCTGCCAGGGATCCGCCGATGACAGCGGCCATGCCGGCAATTTCATCTTCCATTTGAATGAATTTACCGCCCAGTGCCGGCAGTTTTTCTGAACAAAGCTCTGCAATTTCCGTGGAGGGCGTGATGGGATAACCTGCATAAAAACGCATCCCGGCTGCAATGGCTCCCTCAACACAGGCTTCGTTTCCCTGCATCAGTTTGACAACTCTTTCACCCATTTATCTCATCCTCCTGTTCTTCGAGATAGATTGCAAAATCAGGACAGCGCATTTCGCACAGTCCGCAGCTGGTACATTTATCCGGAGAAACCACTTTTACTTTTTCGTCTTCCAGGGCTAGAATCTTCACCGGACAAAAGGCAACACAGATACCGCACCCTTTACACCACTGGGGAATCGTTTTAAGCACCTTCTTTTTCCGTTCTTTAGCCATTTTTTCATCCCTTTCATTCATTTGATCTGAAGTGTTTATATCGTACTGAAGACAGTTAATATCTATATTGTAAGCATAACAAAAGAAACCAATAAATGCAATAAATATTTCATTTATTCTTATAATCTGTACATATATGCAATTTGTATTTCATTTGTTGCAGTTCAGCAGAATATTGCTTCATCGTGTGATTTCATTAACGAACTTCTCCACTCCTGAATCAGCCATTAGGGGAAAACCGGCAAACGTTTTCTCATCTGATTTTGCATTATATGGAGTCTTAACTTGCAAAAAAGACTGGCTGTGAACGGCCAGTCTTTCATTTTGATTTTGCTATTTTAATTGGAAAGTCCATTTCTCCATTTCTGGGATCAGCGCATCGTGGGTCATATCATAGTGCAGCGGTGTGATGGAGATAAAAAGCTCCCTGACAGCCGTCATGTCACTGGCTTCTTCCTGAGGCAGATCCATGAGTTCTCCTGCCATCCAGTAATAGGAATTACCCCTGGGATCAGTCCGGTGTATGAAGTTATTGACATACCGGCGCACACCCAGACGGGTAATCCGAACCCCTTTGATGAAGGATTTTTCGCAGACAGGGTAGTTGACATTATAGATGATGCGTGTTGAGTGCCGCTGGGCCATCACATAGGGAATCAATTCCTTCACAAACTCTGCCGCATCATCAAACTGAACGATCTGGTGGTGGGCCATGGAAACCGCAATGGCCGGTAATCCCATCATGGAAGCTTCGATCGCTCCGGAGACAGTGCCGGAGTAGATCACATCGGTCCCAAGATTCGGACCGTTGTTAATTCCAGAGACAACCAAATCCGGCGGATCCTTTTCCAGCAGAACGTCCAGCGACAGTTTAATGCAGTCTGCGGGCGTTCCGTTGATGGAATAGGCTTTTATTGCTTTGTCAAACCGGGAAATCTTTTTGACTGTAATGGGCGAGTGCATGGTAATGGCGTGACCGGTGGCGCTTTTTTCTCTGTTTGGGGCCGCCACTGTAACCCGGGCAATGTCTTTCAAGCACATGGCCAGTGTATATATGCCTTCAGCGTAGATCCCGTCATCGTTGGTGATCAGTAAATGCATAGCATCGCTCCTTTTAGCAGATCACGTTTTGTCTATACGGGGTGTGTTTTTTCTTCTTCATTGTAGAGGGTTGTTTCAATCTGGTATTTTTTTGACCATCTTTCCTTGAAGAAGCTCATGGCGATCTGCGGGAACAGCGCATAGGAAAGGACGTCTTCCGGCTGCTCTTCATATTCTTTCATTTCTTCCCGCAATATTTTCAGTTGAGGCGGAATATCATCAGCAGGCCGGTGGGTGATGACAGTGTCTTTTCCGATGATCTTTTCGATGATTTCCGGACTGATTGCCTTCGCCGGCTGGCCATACAGCCCTTTCACATAGTCCTTGACTTCCTTGGGAATCATTTTATAGCGTTCGCCTGACAGTACATTAAAGAGCGCCTGGGTGCCTACGATTTGACTGGTGGGTGTCACCAGTGGCGGATACCCCAGCTCTTCCCGCACGCGGGGCACTTCCCGGAGCACTTCATCCATTTTTTCCATCTTGTTTTGTTCTTTCAGCTGGGAAATAAAATTGGACAGCATGCCGCCCGGAATCTGATTGATCAGGGTTCGGGTATCCACGCTCATAACTTTCAGATCGATCAGGCCCATATTAAAGTATTTTTCCCGCAGGGGGCGGAAATACTCGGCAATTTCATCCAGCTTCACCAGGTCCATGCCAGTGTCATAATCTGTTCCCTCTAAGGCTGCCACCAATGGTTCTGCGGCCGGTTGAGAGGTTCCCAGGGCCATGGGGGAAATAGCGGTATCAACCACATCCGCACCGGCTTCAATGGCTTTGATATAGGTCATACTGCCCAGTCCGCAGGTATCATGGGTATGCACCTGGATGGGCAGGTCAACGGTTTTCTTTAAGGCTGACACCAGATCATACGCGATATAGGGCGCCAGGATGCCGGACATGTCTTTAATACAGATGGAGTCGGCTCCCATCTGTGCCATTATTTTAGCCCGGTCAAGGTAATACTTGGTATTGTGTACCGGGCTGACGGTGTAGGAGATACAGCATTGAGCATGGCCGCCTTCTTTATTAATCGCCTTAACGGCAGTTTCCAGGTTACGCACATCGTTCACTGCGTCAAACACCCGAACAATATCAATACCGTTCCCGATCGCCCGCTTAACAAACTCTTCCACCACATCATCAGCATAATGTTTGTATCCCAGTATGTTCTGACCCCGCAGCAGCATCTGCAGTTTGGTTTTTTTGATGGCTTTGCGTACCTGCCGCAGCCGTTCCCATGGGTCTTCATTTAAATAGCGGAGGCAGGAATCAAAGGTGGCTCCGCCCCACATTTCCAGTGAGTGATATCCGACTGCATCCATTTTTTCCGCAATGGGCAACATCACATCTGTCGACATGCGGGTGGCCATCAGTGACTGATGAGCATCCCGATAAGTCGTATCTGTCAATTTTACTTTTCCCATAACACTGCCTCCTCATTTTCAATTTATTCCACGAATGTAATCTGTGGCGCACATACCTTCAATCAACATTCGTCAGATGACGTCGTGTTCGCTTACCCATCATAAACCAATCCATACCCTATTATACTGGATTGTCTCTTTGTGAGCAATGACAAGTGAGGAAACTTGTAAGCATCTTATTCGTTGGGCTTTTTCTGGATCAACACCAGTACCGGAGCCGAAAGACTGGCATTGATACGGCGCATGACCATCACTGCCCATTTTTCGGAAGGCAGGCATTCGGCATATGCCAGCAGCTGCTGCTGCTCTTGCTGACCGCCGGAATGACCCGAATAGGAGATGACAGAGACAATGCCTCCTGGCAGCAGATAGTCGTTTCTAAGTGCTTCCAGTGCCTGCTTCAGATCATTCCACCGTGTCACTGTGATTTTATCAGAACCCGGCAGAAAACCTAGGTTAAACATCACTGCCTTAAGGGGTTTTTTGATGTATTCAGCCAGGCGGCTGTGATTATCCTGTATGAGTCGAAGCGTATGGTGATCTCCGGACCATCCCGCCGCTTTCAGACGAAATCGGGTTGTTTCCAACGCTGCCGCCTGGAGGTCAAAAGCGGTCACACACCCTTCGGGCTGCACCTGCTGCCAGAGAAATAACGTATCGTATCCGTTACCCATGGTGCCGTCCATCACATGATCGCCTTTTGATATGCGTGCAGCGAGGATTTCCTGCGCTACGTCAGCCATGCGGTGGATTGGCATCTTTCCCTTTGATAAAGCAGTCATTGAGCATCTGTCCCTTCGTTGCAGCTTCCCTGATAAATCACTCCTGTGGAGACTGCCAGCCAGTCATGACCAGTGAGCAGTTGACCGATTCCCTCCAACAGTGAGCGAATGTCCTGGTGCTGATCAAGAGGCTTGAAGTGTTCTTTTAGTGCCACCAGCTTCTCCACCTGTTCAGTGTCAGCCAGTACCCAAGAGACTGTGTGCTTGTTCAGAGCGTTAAAGGCGGTCCGCATCAGGCCATCCTGAACAGACCCGTGATCCCGGGCCGTTTCCAGGGCAATTAACACGCAGATCTTTTCGCTAAGCGGGCGCAGGATCATCACACCGTCGAGCCGAAAGTGATCCCAGAACAGAAAAATGCGGTCATCTGTCTCAATCAGTAAAGGTTTGGTATTGGGCTGTTCCCGAAAAAAGTCCATTAACAGGACTTCTTCACCCGGTTTTATTTCGCGAATTTCAATCATGTCATCACCTTATTCTCTTTCTTTTTTCGAAGGCAGGTGCCTGGATGAGACCTTTCGTCCTTTCGGCTGCATCAGTTCTTTTACTTCTTCTTCTGTTAACAACCGACATTGTCCTGGCTGAAGATCACCCAGGGTGAGCGAGCCAATGGCAACACGCTTCAGATGACTGACTGGATAACCAAGGGTTTCACACATTTTTCGCACCTGCCTGTTTCGGCCTTCGCGCAGGACAATTTCCACCTGACAGCGATCTTTTTCTTTGTGAATAATCCTTATTTGAGCTGGCAAGGTTACATAATCTTCCACTTGTATACCTTCCCGGAATTGCTGCATTTTTTCCTCGGTAATAATGCCATGGAGTTCTGCCTGGTATACTTTTTCCGTTTCATAGCGGGGGTGGGTCAGTCTGAGGGCCAGATCACCGTCATTAGTCAACAGAATCAAACCCGATGTCAAATAGTCCAGACGGCCCACCGGATACAGACGTTCCTTCCGATTTACCAAATCAACGACTGTTGGCCGATCAAACTGATCACTGGCAGTCGAGATAACTCCCATCGGTTTGTGAAGCAAAATGGTGATTTTTTGCTCCTGCTGTCTGACAGGTTTTCCGCGATAGGTGACTTCATCATTCTCCGGATTAATCTGCACTCCCATTTCTGTGACAACCTGTCCGTTCACCTCAATCAGTCCGGCAGCGATGAATGATTCACATTGTCTGCGTGAGGCGACACCATTCATCGCCAAGTATTTTTGTAGTCTCACATTCAACGCTCCTTAAGGATAAATCCGGTTCAATGTACGGGCGAAAGGAATGGTTTGCCGTATGTGGTCAATGCCGCAAATCCATGCCACAGTTCTTTCAAGCCCAAGTCCAAAACCGGAATGGGGTACAGTACCGTATTTTCTCAGTTCAATGTACCACTGGTACACTTCCTCCGGCAGTTTTTCTTCCCGCAATTTTTTTAACAACAGGTCCAGGTCATGGATCCGCTGCGATCCGCCGATAATTTCACCGTAGCCTTCCGGAGCAATGAGGTCAGCTCCCAAAATCACATCGGGATTATCAGGATCCGGCTGCATATAAAACGCTTTCATTTCTGTCGGAAAATGAGTAATAAACACCGGCTTCTCGAACTGAGCGGCGATAAAGGTTTCATGGGGTGCGCCAAAATCATCGCCCCACGCAAATTCAAACCCGCCTTTCTGAAGCATTTCCACCGCATCCGTATACGTAATCCGGGGAAAGGGCGGCTTAATTTTCTCCAGCGCAGTGGTATCCCGCTGCAACAGAGTTAATTCCTTCCTTCGGCGTTCCAGTACGCGCTGCACCACATAAGTCACCATTTCCTCCTGGACTTTTAGGTTGCCTTCAAAATCGACAAAAGCCATCTCCGGTTCAATCATCCAAAATTCATTCAGATGCTTTCGGGTTTTGGATTTTTCCGCTCTAAAAGTGGGTCCGAAACTGTACACTTTTCCAAATGCCATTGCTGCCGCTTCCGCATACAATTGACCGGTTTGAGAGAGGTAGGCATTTTCACCGAAATAGTCAATTTCAAACAATTCTGTTGTCCCTTCACAGCTGGCGGGTGTAATGATCGGCGGCTCCACCAGCACAAAGCCATTTTCGTGGAAATACTCACGCAACCCGAGGTTGATTTCGTCCCTGATTTTCAGGATGGCATGCTGACGGGGTGTCCGCATCCATAAATGGCGGTAATCCATCAAAAAGTCAGTGCCATGCTCTTTCAGGGAAATCGGATAGCCTTCTTCTGCAACCCCCACCACTTCCACCTGTTTCACCAGCAGCTCAAACCCTAATGGAGATCGCTCATCTTTCTGTACGAAACCAGTAACATGAAAGGATGATTCCTGTGGTAGATTTTTACAGGTGGCAAAGACATCCTCGTCAACTTCTTTTTTAACGACGACGCCCTGGATGAATCCCGACCCGTCACGAATCTGCAAAAAAATGATTTTACCGCTGGAACGTTTGTTGTAGAGCCATCCGGACAATGTTACTTCCCGGCCTTCAAATTGATGAATCTGTTCAATTGTCGTTTTTGTCGGCATAATTGATCCCTCCTGATTATACTGTTAGTTCACTGGCTGTTGCGAGTTTCCATGGATATTTCTTTAGCACAGGCATGATTTCCCGAGAGATAAACTCAACCGTTTGCTCCGGTGCACGGCCAATAAACTGATCTGCCCGCAGAATGCCGGTCATGTCTTTCAGGGTGAGTCCGAACACCGGATCGTCTGCGATCCGCTGGATGAGATCGTTGGGTTTACCTTCTCTTTTAACCTGATCCGCCGCTTTCATGGAATGCAGCCGGATTCGCTCGTGGAGTGACTGCCGGTCGCCTCCCTTTTTCACTGCCTCCATAAGAATATTCTCCGTGGCCATGAAAGGCAGTTCCCGGTCGATGTGTGCCTGTATCATTTTTTCATAGACCACCAGGCCGGAGAAGACATTCAGGGCAATGTCCAGCACTGCGTCCATTGCCAGGAAGGATTCAGGAATACTGAGACGGCGATTGGCTGAATCATCCAGTGTTCTTTCAAACCATTGGCTTGACTGTGTCATGGCTGCATTCTGCTGCAGCGTGATCACCCAGCGGCACAAGGCTGCGATACGTTCAGAGCGCATGGGATTACGCTTGTATGCCATGGCTGAGGACCCTACCTGGTTCGTTTCAAAGGGTTCCTCAATTTCCTTGAGATGCTGAAGGAGCCGCAGATCATTGGTGATTTTGTGCAGTGACTGACCCATTCCGCTGAGAACAGACAACACTTCAAAATCAATTTTACGAGTGTAGGTTTGTCCGGTAACTGGCAGTCTGTCTGTAAAACCCATCATTTCAGATACTTTTCGGTCCAGTTGATCCACCTTTTGATGGTCACCATCGAACAGATTTAAATAACTGGCCTGGGTGCCGGTGGTGCCCTTGGCTCCTCTGAATTTAATCCTGGATAATTGATGCCGGATGTTTTCAAAATCCATCAGCAGGTCATACAGCCACAGGCAACCCCGTTTACCAACAGTAGTCAGCTGCGCCGGCTGAAAATGAGTAAATCCAAGTGTTGGCACATTTTTATATTCCAGACAAAAATGCATCATCCTGTCCATCAGGCGGAGCATTTTCTCAGACAGGATCTCAAGTCCTTCCTTCATCAGAATCAGATCTGTGTTGTCACCCACATAAGCACTGGTAGCACCCAGATGAATCACCGGCATGGCTTTGGGACACTGGATGCCAAAGGCATGGACATGGGCCATGACATCATGGCGGATTTCCTTTTCTTTCTCTTTAGCCACCTCATAATTAATATCTGATTGATAGCGTTCCATTTCAGCTATCTGATCGTCTGTAATGGGGAGCCCCAGATCCTTTTCGGCTTTTGCCAGTGCAATCCATAAACGGCGCCATGTCTGAAATTTGTGATCTGCGGAAAAGACCTCCAGCATTTCACGGCTGGCGTATCGTTCCACCAGTGGATTTTCATAATTCGGGCGTTGTTTCAGCATGGAATTCTCCTTTCTGGTTATCGTCTCTCTTACTCGCTGTTTTGAGCGTTTCATAAAAGCGCCGAATGGGTTCGATGGGCATACTGCATTGCCCCAGGTCACTTTCCCGTATCTGCTGCTTTGGTGGAGCATGAAAATCAGAGCCGCCGGTAACCAGCAATCCGCAGCGATGAGCCAGGCGCAGGTACCGCTGCACTTCATTGTGAGAGTGAGCCGGATAATATGCTTCCAATCCCATCAGTCCGGATTCGATCAGCTTTGGAATTAATTCATCCCGATTCATCAAGGCCGGATGGGCCAGGACTGAAAATCCGCCCAGTTGGTGAATCAGTGGAATGGTATCGAAGGGAGTCAGTTTGTAGCGCGGGACATAGGCC
>JAWSUV010000001.1:14979-85594 GCA_033549305.1 Bacillota bacterium
GAAGGCTTCCTGAACATTTGGAACCGCTCGCAGAGCGACAAGCACCCGTGCCACGTGCACCCTTCCGACCACTCCATCTCCGGCAATCTTTTTCACCTGGTCATAGGTGATGTCAATTCCCAGGTCATTCAATTTCCCCACTATTTTTCCTGCACGGTTAAACCGCGATTCTTTTAACGTTTGCAACAGTTCTGTCAGCCTCTGATCTGTCTCATTAATCCCATAAGCAAGGAGGTGTACTTCCGTCGTGTTATCTTCTGTACTGAATTCAATCCCAGGAAGCATCCAGAAATCTTTGAATTTGAGAGCTGCCTGACGTGCTTCCGCCAGTGCTTCCACCGTATCGTGATCCGTCACGGCAATACCGCCCAGTCCTTTCCGGTGTGCATATTGGATAAGTTCAGTAGCTGTGAAAACACCATCTGAAGCATTGGTATGTGTATGCATGTCAATTCGTTTCATGTGATTCCCTCTTTAAATGAATCGTTCAATGTCATTAATTGATGAACACTCTTATTATAAACTAAAAGAAGCCTTCTTCATAGCGGCTTTGTGGTTTTCAGTCCATCAGGTCTCTCCTGTTTCCCTTAATTGTATTAGCATCCTAAATAAAGCAGCCATCCTGATTACTCAGAAAATGGCTGCTTTTGATTTTCAAGCTCATTCTATTTTGCGTATTCCACTGCTCGTGTTTCCCGGATCACATTAACCTTAATTTGCCCGGGGTATTCCAGTTCTGATTCGATACGTTTTGTCAGGTTGCGAGCCAGCATTACAATTTCTGAATCGCTGTAGGATTCCGGTTTAACCAGGATTCTAATTTCCCGTCCTGCCTGTATCGCATACGATTTTTCGACTCCGTCATAGTCATTGGCAATTTCTTCCAATTTTTGCAGGCGCTTGATGTAAGATTCCAGTGTTTCTCTTCTGGCTCCAGGGCGTGCAGCAGAAATTGCATCCGCCGCAGTAACCAGGACTGCTTCAATGGATTGGGGTTCATAGTCACCGTGGTGAGTAGAGATTGCGTGAATCACTTCTTTTGACTCTCGATATTTTCGCAGCAATTCCATGCCAATTTCCACATGGGTTCCTTCCACTTCATGGTCAACCGCTTTGCCAATATCGTGGAAGAGTCCGGCCCGTTTGGCCACTTTGATATCCGTGCCAAGCTCAGTCGCCATAATGCCTGCTAAATGGGATACTTCCACAGCATGCTTGAGAACGCTCTGACCATAACTCGTACGGAAGCGCAAACGGCCCAGCAATTTAATCAGTTCAGGATGCACATTATGCACACCTGCATCAAAGGCTGCCGCTTCACCTTCTTCTTTCATCATGGTTTCCACTTCGCGCTTGGCTTTGTCCACCATTTCTTCGATGCGGGCAGGATGAATTCTGCCATCGACAATGAGTTTTTCCAGTGCAACCCGGGCAATTTCGCGTCGAATTGGGTCAAACCCGGACAAAATCACTGCTTCCGGTGTATCGTCAATGATCAGGTCAATTCCGGTCAGGGTTTCCAGCGTACGGATATTGCGTCCTTCCCGTCCTATGATGCGGCCTTTCATCTCATCATTGGGCAGTTGTACCACCGTGACCGTCGTTTCCGCCACATGATCGGCAGCACACTTCTGAATGGTGTAGGTGATAATTTCTTTCGCCCGTTTCTCCGCCTCTTCTTTTGCCCTTGCTTCCATTTCCTTAATCATCATGGCAGTTTCAACCCGAATTTCTTTTTCCACATCGCGAAGCAATAATGTCTTTGCCTCTTCTCCGGTCAAACCGGACAGTTCTTCTAATTTAAGCTTTTCCTGATCCCTTAATTGCTCAAGTTGCTCGCCTTTTTCTTCAAGTTCCACCAGTTTCCGTGATAGCTTTTCTTCCTTTTTCTCAAAATTTTCAGCTTTACGGTCCAGTGTTTCTTCTTTTTGAATTAATCGGCGCTCAATCTTTTGTAGCTCATTGCGCCTTTCTCTGCTTTCTCTTTCGAATTCACTGCGAAGTTTGTGAACTTCTTCTTTTGCTTCTATCAGAAGTTCCTTTTTGGTGGTTTCCACCTCTTTTTCTGCTTCTTCAATCAGCTTTCGAGCCAGAAGTTCAGCTGAATTGACTTTACCTTCCGCAATGGATTTTCGAACAAAATAGCCGATAAGGCATCCTACAACGGCAAACAAGATGATCACACCGATAGTAATGCCATTTAATACGAAAATGTGGACACCTCCTTTATGAAGTTTTTGTATTACGGTTTTCAGAACATCTCCATTTTCACCAGTGAAACGATTGAATCTTTCTAAATATTCAACTATGACATGTATCATTTTATCCCTTTTTATAACGAGTGTCAAGGCGGCATCAATAAAGGGTTTGATGGACATTTTCACTCAAAAAGAGGACTGCACGCTGATGCGGCAGTCCTCTTGAAGAGGTCAGACAATTAATCATTCATGCTTTCTGAAAAAAAGGTGTCATTATTCCTCCGGTGTGTCTGTATCGGCAGCCGGATTTGGTGTTTCCGCTTTAACCACTCGCAGCGGCAATTTGTAGTGTTCACGGATCTGATTTTCCACAGTCAGAAATACGTCCTGATTGTCTTTGAAAAACTGTTTTGCAACCTCTCGGCCCTGTCCCAGGCGCTGGTCGCCATAACTGTACCAGGCACCTGATTTTTTCACAATATCCAGGTTTGTCGCTACATCCAGTACGTCACCTGACCTTGAAATTCCCTCACCATACATGATATCAAATTCAGCCACTTTAAAAGGCGGCGCCACTTTATTTTTTACCACTTTCACACGGGTACGGTTTCCAAGAATATCGGTTCCCTGTTTTATGCTGTCGATTCGACGTACATCCATTCTGACTGAAGCATAAAATTTCAAAGCCCGTCCTCCAGGCGTCACTTCAGGATTTCCAAACATAATGCCTACTTTTTCACGCAGCTGGTTGATAAAAATGGTGGTTGTTCTGGATTTATTGACGGAACCGGCGAGTTTCCGAAGTGCCTGTGACATCAATCTGGCCTGCAGCCCCACGTGGGTATCACCCATTTCGCCTTCAATCTCAGCTTTCGGAACCAACGCCGCTACAGAATCCACAACAATCACATCAATGGCTCCGCTGCGTACCAGGGCTTCTGCAATTTCAAGTGCCTGCTCGCCTGTATCTGGCTGAGACACAATTAAATTATCCACATCCACACCCAACTTAAGGGCATAGGAAGGATCCAGTGCGTGTTCCGCATCTATAAAGGCAGCACTTCCACCATTCTGCTGCGCTTCTGCGATGATATGTAATGCCAGTGTTGTCTTTCCGGAAGATTCAGGACCATAAATTTCCACAACACGCCCCCTGGGCACTCCGCCCAGTCCCAGTGCAATATCAAGATCAATTGAGCCTGTCGAAATACATTCCATTTGAAGCTTAGATTCTTCGCCCAGTTTCATGATTGAACCTTTACCGAACTGCTTTTCAATCTGACTGATCGCCATTTCCAGTGCTTTTTTTTTGTCCATGTTGTCCCAGCCTCTGCTGGTTCACCGCCTTTCGGATGATAGAACGTATGTTCAGCTTAACTCATTATACCCTATGCGGGTTTATTAAGTCAACCCGTTAACTGTCTTTCGAAAAAATTCCGTTTCAAACTGCTGTCACGAAAATTTCACGCCCTTCCGCAAAAGCCGTCTATTCCTTCATGATGATCTGCTTGTTCAGGTATAAATAATCAATTCCGGAAATTACCGTAAAAACCACTGCAACGAAAATCAGAATTTGATCCATGGGAATACCGATATATCGGAATGGGAAATTATCGATTAAAATTGCAATAATCGCGATAATCTGAGTGATGGTTTTAGCCTTGCCCCACCAACTGGCGGCAATCACAACACCTTCTGCAGCTGCCACTGCACGGAGGATGCTGATCGTGAATTCCCGCGAAATAATGATCACCACCACCCACGCCTGCAATCTCCCCATTTGAACCAGCGATATCAAGGCTGCGGAAACCAGCAGTTTATCCGCCAACGGGTCCATAAACTTACCAAGGGTTGTTATTTGGTTGCGTTTTCTGGCAATGTATCCATCCAGTGTATCCGTAAGTGCAGCGATAACAAAAATCAAGGCAGCAATGCTGACTCCATAGGGTATTCTGGCCAATAAAAAGATCATGAACACTGGAATTAAAAAAATACGCAGAATGGTTAATTTATTCGCGAGATTCAGCTTCATCCGCCATCACTCCCATCAGGTCATATTCAAGAGCATCCGTGATCTGAACAGCGACAAATTCTCCCGGTTCCAATTCACGCAGTGACTGAAGATAAACGACGCCGTCTATCTCAGGAGCATCGCCAGCGGTTCTGCCTGCATATTCATAAATGGAGTTGGTTTCATCTAAAAATTCTTCCACGAGTACTTCTTCAATCCGGCCGATCCGGGACCGCTGAATATCCCGGGAAATTTCCTGCTGGAGCTGCATGATCTCAACCTGTCTTGCTTCTTTTATCTCCTGGCTGATTTGATCTTTCAGCCTGGCGGCAGGAGTGTTTTCTTCCTGTGAGTAAATAAAGACACCCAGCTTATCAAATCGAATTTCCTGAACAAAATCTTTTAACGCTTCAAAATCAGCTTCAGTCTCTCCCGGGAAACCTACAATCAGAGTGGTGCGCAGTTTAATGTCAGGAATGGTATTGCGAATGCTTTTAATGGTTCTTGTGAGTTTTTCGCGGGTAGTATGACGTTTCATCCATTTCAGAATCTGGTCTTCACTGTGCTGAATGGGCAGATCCAGATAAGCACATATTTTTTGGCTTCTTTTCATCACCTGCAGCAGTTCCGGCGT
Organism: Bacillota bacterium; assembly: GCA_033549305.1. Classification (GTDB taxonomy): domain Bacteria; phylum Bacillota; class Clostridia; order Peptostreptococcales; family Tindalliaceae; genus Anoxynatronum. The sequence goes on from JAWSUV010000001.1 coordinate 19,823, forward strand.
AATGCGTTCCGGATAACAGTACATGAGGCGGATCCATCGAATGCCATCAATATTTTCCAGTGCTTCCAGCAATTCCGAAAGCATTGGGCTTCCCTGAAAGTCCACGCCGTAACTGGTCGTATCCTGGGCGATGAGAATCAGTTCTTTCACCCCTTCTGCTGCCAGGCTGCTGGCTTCATCCACAATTGACTCCAGCCGGCGGCTTCGAAGTGGACCGCGCAGAGCGGGAATGATACAGTACGTACAGTGATGGTCACACCCCTCTGCAATTTTGATGTAAGCCATGTGGGAAGGAGATGTGCGCACTCGTTTCAGATTCTCATGATATTCATGATCCACCTGACCTATCCGCAGTTCCCGTATTTCCTTCATGACTCCTGCCACGACATCGGCAATTTCTTCAAATCGACCTGTTCCCACCAGTCCGTCAATTTCAGGCATTTCATCCAATAGTTCCTGATGATAGCGCTCTGACAGGCAGCCGGTGACCACGAGTTTTTTCAGGTTCGCTTTTTTGTGGCGGGCTGCTGCAAGAATACGGTCAATGGATTCTTCCTTGGCACTCTCGATAAAACCGCAGGTGTTGATAACAGCAATAGTCGCTTTTTCAATGTCAGGAGTGATTTCATACCCATATTGCTGGAGAAGGCCCAGCATCATTTCAGCATCAATGAGATTTTTAGTGCATCCCAGTGATTCCAGATAGATTTTATTCTGCATATTCCCTTACCTCTTCCCTGCCGCTGCAGCACCAGTTTCCTGGTGGTAAAAACCCGACAGTGTGTCGAGCGCCTCATTCATTGTATCATATGTGATTTGCAAATCATATGTGTATTTTTGAATAGAGTGTCTGTAAAGCGGATCGTAATAATGAGTCATCAGGTCCAGCGCAATATCATGATACCGGCCTTCTTTCAGTTTGACTTTTAACCGATTGACATGATCATGTCCCAGAAACTTCACCAGATCATTCATGGCTTTCAGCAAAGGTTCCTGCATTTGAGTAAAGGTGTCGCAATAATCATTCACCAGCTGGTCCACCCGTTGCGCCATACTGGCGTTGATGAGAATGTGTCTTCCTGATTCCATTTGCTGATGCATCGGTTTCGGAATATTCACCCTGCCGATCCGGATACTTTCGCTCTCCACAAAAATCGGTTTAGACCGGTATTCCATCAACTGATGCACAAGGAGTGACTCAAACTGTTTCTGGGTCATTTTTTCCGATGGATGGCCGATAAAACCAAAAACTGATCCGCTGTTACGGGCCAGTGATTCCAGATCAATCACCGGAATATCAAATGCTGCCAGCTTTTTTAGTATGGCAGTTTTACCGCAGCCGGTATTGCCGTGAAGCACGATAAAACGGTGAATCTTCGGCAGCTGCTGGTCAAAGTATTCCATGATGAAACGGCGGTAGCTTTTGTAGCCTCCCACCAGTTGCGATACTTCTATTCCAAGAGAATTCAGCAATTCAGTAAAGGGGCCGCTGCGGTAGCCGCCTCTGGAACAGAACAGGATCACGCGTTTTCCTGTATTAACGCGGCGGGTCACTTCTTCCACCAAATGGTCGAGTTTGGCAGAGACATGTCGAATCCCGGTTATCTTCGCTTTTTCCCTGTTTTCCTGTTTATAGACAGTGCCAACTATGGCCCGTTCTTCATCATCGAGAATTGGCAGATTGACAGCGTCGTCGATAGTTCCCTGCTGATATTCTCCAGGCGACCTTAAATCGATGAGGATCCGGTTATCCAGCTGCATCAGTTCCTCAACTGTTATGGTATTCATGAAACTGCCTTCTTTCATTTTTGTTCGGGGTGGGTTGATGAGGTATCTTCCGGATCTGCTCCCGCATGAATGCGGTTGATTACTTTGCGGGGTTTCGTTCCTTCGTTGGGGCCCACATATCCTCGGGCTTCCATTTCATCGATCAACCTGGCGGCTCGGTTGTATCCCATTTTCAACCGCCTCTGCAGCATGGAAATGGAAATCTGCTGGTGATCAAATGCGATGCGTAAAGCTTCCTGAAACACATCATCTGATTCATGAATTTCTGCTTCGGCCGGAGATGCATCGAGTTTTTCCATGATTTCCTCTTCATACTCCGGCTCTCCTGTCTGGGATTTGAGAAAGTCCACCACACTCCTGACTTCATCTTCTGACACAAAAGCTCCCTGAATCCGGACCGGTTTACTCATCCCAACGGGGTGAAACAGCATATCTCCCTTGCCCAACAGCTTTTCAGCGCCGCCCATATCAATAATTGTACGGGAATCCACCTGTGATGCTACGGCGAAAGCCACCCGCGATGGAATATTTGCTTTGATGATCCCGGTAATGACATCGACGGAAGGTCGCTGGGTGGCAATAATGAGGTGTATACCTGAGGCACGGGCCATCTGAGCCAACCGGCAGATATAATCCTCCACTTCTTTGGCGGCCACCATCATCAGGTCGGCAAGTTCATCAATAATCACCACAATATAGGGCAGCCTTTCATCTGCGGTTTTTTCATTGAAGCCGGCGATGTCGCGAACGCCATTTTCTGCAAACTTGTGGTAACGCTCTTCCATTTCAGACACTGCCCAGCGCAGCGCACCGGTGGCTTTTTTCGGATCGGTTACCACCGGAATCATTAGATGAGGAATGCCGTTATACTGGTTGAGTTCCACCACTTTTGGATCGATCATCAGCAGCTTCACTTCATTGGGCCGGGACTTGAACAGAAGACTTAAAATAAGCGCATTGATGCAGACACTTTTCCCGGAACCCGTTGCACCGGCAACCAGTAAATGGGGCATTTGATTAATATCAAATACCATCGGATCTCCTGCAATATTTTTGCCCAGGACAAAGGGAAGTGGGTTGGTAAACCGTTTATACTCCGTAGAATCCAGCAGTTCCCTCAATGGGACGGAGGAGACTTCTTCATTGGGAATTTCTATCCCGATGGCTGCCTTCCCGGGAATGGGCGCTTCGATTCGAATAGAGGATGCGGCCAGATTCAGTGCAATATCATCATTCAAATTAACCACTTTGCTCACCTTAACGCCTCTGCTGGGTTGAAGTTCGTAGCGGGTGATGGTAGGCCCTTGCGTCACTTTGATTACTTTTGCTTCCACGCCGAAACTGGCCAGCGTTTCTTCCAGCAGTTTTGCTTTTGAAAGCATTTTTCTGCGGTCTGCACGCAAAAATCCTGTTTGCTTAGGGTGAAGCAAAGACAGAGGCGGAATACGATACGGCTGGTATGTGCTGGCCTCCTTTTTTAACAGTTGCACTTTCAGCGTATCTTCTACAGTCAATGGCCCTTCGTTTATTGGTTCCTCCGCAGATGTCGGCTTCTCTTTATGCAAAACAGGCGGATCTTCTATTGTATCCATCTTCTGTTCTCGCACCGGTTCATATTCTATCAGTTGAACAGGCTGTGAGTGTGTCTCTTTTCTTCCTTCGGTAAAGGAATTGGTTTCAACAAGTGGACGGTGACTATTCTCCTCCTTCGTTGCCTTTTGGGGGTGTCTGGAGTCTATTCTTCGGCTCTGAAACCCAAGCCACCTCTGTCTTAATCCCCGAACCGAACGTATGACCTGTTCCGGGAAGGAAAGCCAGATGGACGCCATGGCAACCGTTGCCAGAAAAATTCCGGTGCCCATTCTGCCAATAATATACACCATCCAGTAAAGCAGCACAGCCGTTAACAGGCCGGGGCCGGTCCGATTCATCCCGTTGTTCGCGGCCTTTGCCAAGGTACTGAGATAAGATTCTCCCCGGATTGTCTGAATAAATTCAGCATTGAACAATCCCGCCATCAGCATTACTACCGTAATCAGTACTACGGCCGAAACCATCCTGATGATGGCGGAGGGTTTATGATGTATACCAAAAAGAACAAGAGCAGTTATGACCAACAGTGCATAGGCATAGAAGTAGGCCGCACTTCCAAATACACTAAAAAATAAAGTCCGTAAGCCATTTCCCAGAAATCCGCCCCTTCCCGTATGCAGCGAGAAAATAATGATCAGCCACAATCCGGCCAGAAGAAGCATTGACACTTCGCGCGGCAATTTATACGCTTTCTTCTTACTGTCGGCTCCTGTGTTCCGCGTATTTTTGCGGGTATTTTGTTTTTTTGGGAGATTTCGCCCATTTTGTTTCATCGTTCCACCTCAGTTCACGTCATGCAGTTCAGTACAGTTAGTAGCCAATCCGTCCCACCAGTATGATTGTTTTTTTCTGCGGGTTGAGGTATTGACGCATGACAGCCTCAGCTTTTGATTGCTCCAGGGCGTTAATTTTTCTCAGAATGTCATCTGGCGTATCGATCTGGTACAGCAACAATTCCGATTTTCCCATGGACGCCATGCGTCCGCTGGTGCTTTCCATCCCCAGCAAATAACTGCCCTTTAACTGACGACGCGCTTTTTCAAATTCATCCGTTGTAAATCCATTCGTCGTCAACTCATTCAATTCTTCGTCAATCAACTCCTGCACCAATGTCAGTTGCCCAGGGTTCATGCTGCAATACAGGGTGAAAATGCCGCTTTGCGTATAGTTATGCATCGTTGAATAAATTGAATAAACGAGGCCGCGATCTTCCCGAATTTTTTGAAACAGCCGCGAACTCATGCTCCCACCAACAATGTTGTTAATCACCAGCAGATCATACATTTCGTCTGATCCAAGCGCAGCACCCTGGTACCCGATATTCAGGTGAATCTGTTCGATGTCTTTCTGCCGGGAAATTTGCCCGAAGCGAATGGTCGGGGAGTCCTGTGAAACTGTATCCTCCGAAACGTCTTCCCGCCAGTCTCCAAAATGTTTTTGAATCAGTTCGGAGAGCCTGTATTCATCATAATTCCCCGCTACAGCCAGGACAGAGTTTTTAGGACGGTATTGCTGATGCAAATATTCCTGAAGCCGTTCCCGGTTCATTTTTTCAATGGTATGGTTATGCCCCAGAATGGAATATCCAAGGGATTGTCCTTTAAACATATTTTCAATCAGTAAATCATGGGCCAAATCTTCAGGTGAGTCTTCGTACATACTGATTTCTTCAGCAATGACACTTTTTTCTTTTTCGATCTCCTCTTCGTCAAATATTGAGTTGAAGATCATATCAGACAGCAGTTCAACGGCCAGATCCAGATTTTCATCCAGCACTTTCATGTAATAACAGGTGTATTCCCGGCTGGTGAAAGCATTAATGTGTCCCCCAACACCGTCAACCGTCTCTGCGATACTGCGGGCAGATCGATTTCGGGTACCTTTGAACAGCATATGTTCAATAAAATGAGAGATGCCGTTGTTCAGTTCACCCTCCGTCACCACGCCGGTACGAATCCATACGCCGACTGCGACAGATTTTACCGTAGGAATTTTTTCCGTCACAATGCGCAATCCATTGGGTAAGACATTTTTATTAGCCATGAATGCCTTCCTTTCACTATAACGAAATAAAAACATAAACCGTGATTGGTTTATGCTCTTATTCGTTTAAGCAATCCTATTTGCGGTAATTTCGGTTTCCTCGATCGCGATCACGGTTGCCACGGCCTTCCCGGGCGCTTTTTTCCTCATATCCTTGAGGAGGTGTTAACAGTGCTTTCGCTGACAGGCTCACCTTGCCCTGAGGATCGATCTCAATGACTTTAACCTTGATTTCGTCACCAACGCTGAGGACATCTTCCACTTTGTTGACACGTTCATATGAGATGTTGGAAATATGCAGCAAACCGTCTTTGCCGGGCATAAACTCAGCAAAGGCACCAAAGGCTGTGAGCTTGACAACTTTTGCAGTATACGTTTCGCCCACTTCCGGATCTTTGATAATTTTTTCAATGATATCCCAGGCTTTCTGACCAGCTTCAAGAGCTTCTGCTGCAATATAAATGGTGCCGTCATTTTCAATATCAATTTTGACACCGGTTTCATCAATAATCTTGTTAATGGTTTTGCCGCCTGCGCCAATAACTTCTCGGATTTTATCAGGGTTGATATGCATCACCAGAATGCGCGGTGCATAAGGAGAAAGTTCAGGGCGTGGTTCACTGATGGTTTCTTTCATTTTATCAAGAATATGAAGTCTGCCGATGCGGGCGTTTTCGAGGGCTTTTTCCATGATCTCGCGGCCGATCCCTGCTATTTTCATATCCATTTGAATGGCTGTAATGCCTTCATCCGTTCCGGCCACTTTAAAGTCCATGTCTCCCAGGAAATCTTCCATACCCAGAATATCTGTCAGAACGGCGACATCTTCACCTTCTTTGATGAGTCCCATGGCGACACCGGCAACCATTTTTTTAATCGGCACACCGGCATCCATCAAAGAAAGGGTGCTCCCGCATACGCTTGCCTGAGATGTGGAGCCATTGGATGACAACACCTCGGATACCAGTCGAATAGCATATGGAAATTCTTCCTTTGATGGAATCATGGGCTCCAGCGCTCGTTCAGCCAGTGCGCCATGACCAATGTCACGCCGGCTGGGACCGCGCATAAAGCGGGCTTCACCAACACTGTACGGCGGGAAATTATAATGATGCACGTATCTTTTTTCTTCCTCTTCATTGATTCCATCCAGAACCTGGACATCACCCAAGGCTCCCAGGGTAGTGATGGTTAATGCCTGTGTATCACCCCGGGTAAAGAGTCCCGATCCATGGGTCTTCGGCAGCAATCCGACTTCGGAAGAGATGGGTCTGATTTCATCCAGGCCACGGTCATCGATCCGTTTTTTCTCGGTAAGAACACGGCTGCGCAACTCTTCTTTAACAATCTGCTTCAATAGGCCCTTGATCAGCAGCATTTTATCTTCATATTTCGAGGCGAAGAATTCTTTGGCTTCATCCTGCACATCATCCAGATTTTGAATACGCTCCAGTTTATCCGGGGTTTTGAGTGCTTCTGAAATCCTGGCCTGGGCGAACTCACGGATTTCTGTTTCAATTTCCGGTTCCAGTTCTTCAATGTCAACCGATTTTTTTTCTTTGCCGATGGCGGCGCCGATTTCCTCGATGAAAGTGACAATTTTTTTGATTTCATCATGACCAAACAGGATCGCTTCGAGAATCTGGGCCTCTGTCAACTCATTCGCGCCGGCTTCGATCATCATGACAGCATCTTTTGTTCCGGCTACCACCAGGTCCAGCTGGCTGATTTCCCGCTGTTCGCTGGTAGGATTCACGACATAGGTTCCATCTACGTACCCCACATGGAGTCCGGCAATAGGACCCTGGAAAGGTATGTCTGAAATGGTTAAAGCCACCGATGTACCAATCATGGCGACAACATCCGGTAAACAGTCCTGATCCATTGACAATACCGTTGCAATCACCTGAACCTCATTATGATATCCGTCCGGGAACAACGGACGAATGGGCCTGTCAATTAATCGGCAGGTCAGCACTGCTTTTTCAGACGGACGTCCTTCACGTTTAATAAATCCACCCGGGATTTTGCCGGCAGCGTACATTTTCTCTTCGTAATCGACGCTCAGGGGCAGAAAATCAAGCCCTTCACGAGGGGATTTAGAACTGCAGGCCGTGACGAGCACGATCGTATCCCCGTACCTTACTGTACAGGCCCCACCTGCTAAAAATGCAACTTTTCCTGTTTCAATGGTCAGTGTTCTCCCGTTCAGCTGAGTTGAAAATTGTCGAACCATTTGTGAATTATCCTCCTTCCAAATAATACCTCATAGCTATGCCAATACTTCTGTTCTTATAAGATAAGAGCGGGAAGTCCCGCTCTTCTTTTACTTTCTCAAGCCCAGCTTTTCGATTAATTCCCGGTACTTTTGAATCTCTTTCTTCTTCAAATAATTTAACATGTTTCGTCTTTTACCAACAAGCTTCAACAATCCGCGACGGGAATGGAAATCTTTCTTATGAACTTTGAGATGTTCATTCAAATGATTAATGCGTTCCGTCATCAGCGCGATCTGTACTTCTGGTGATCCAGTATCAGAGTCATGCGTTCTAAAGGACTCAATAATGGACTTCTTTTTCATTTCTTCCATGGATCATTCACCTCCTCATTCTAAACCCCTCATCCCAAGTAACCGTTGGTGAATCGCATTACTGAGGATGGGTTCCTGACTAATTTATACTATCATAATTTTATGTGTTTGTAAATAGTCTTTTATGTCTTGAACATCTTGCTGTATCTGGTTTTTCAATGCCTCAACCTCTTCAAAGGCAATCTGATCTCGAAGCTTTTTATAAAAATACAGTTCAATTTCACGCTCATATAACATGAGATCGCTGTCAATAATATAGGTTTCAATGGTTGTATGCTGTGATCCAAATGTGGGATTGTTGCCGACTGAAGTCGCTCCCATAAACAATTTGTCATCCACTCTGACGCATGTTGCATAAACTCCTTCTGCAGGAACCATTTGCTGTTCTTCCAGTATTAAGTTAGCTGTTGGATAGCCCAGCTTTTTGCCACGTCCGAAGCCACGTTCAATGCGGTTAAACATCATGAAGGGGCGGCCCAGCAGCTGCGTCACTTTTTCCATGTTGCCCATTTCAATTTCCATGCGGATCTGTGAACTGCTGATTTTTTGGTGATCATGATATACTGGTGGCACCACCATCAGTTCATAGTTAAAAACAGTTGCCAGCTCATGCAGCAGATGAATATTACCACTGGCTGCTTTGCCAAATCGAAAGTCCTCGCCGACTACCACCAGCCTAGCAAATAAACGGTCGATCAGGATGGTTTTCACAAACTCTTCCGGACTCATCAGCATCAACTGCGGTGTGAAAGTATCCAGAAATAATAATTCAATTCCCATTTTCCCCATAATTTTCTTTTTCAACGGAATAGGGGTGATTTTAGACGGAAAAATGATTTTTTGATGGTCATCCAGCACTGTACCAGGATGGTTTTGGAAGGTGTATACAGCTGACACCAGGTTCCTTGTATGGCTTTCATGCACCAGTTTTTTCATGAGTGCCTGATGACCAAGATGAATGCCGTCAAAATTTCCAAGCGCTACGGCTTTTGGTTCATGAGATGAAATCAATTCCTGATAGTTCTCCATTACCTTCATGGTTCGTGACTCCTTTAATCAGAAAGATATCGCAGCTGACAATGGCAGGCGTTTTGTCATGGTTAGTTGACCGGACTCCTCGTTGATTGCACCCATCCCAATAAATTCGTCGCTTATTACATCATTGATCAGATAAACGCGTACGAGCAGATTTTCATCGTGCTTTTCAGCCAAAGCGGTGGTCAGATCTGACTGTATGCTGAGAGTATATTCGTTCACCGGCATGCCGTTGATAATTCTTTTCCAGCCGGACTCAGGAACATGAACCATTGGATGGTGAGTCAATGCCTGGTCAACAGGGATGACTGAGTCCTGCCAGTAAATGTCAGCTTCCAGTTCTTCCACAGCGACAGCCTCGTTAATCGGCAGGCGGCACGACTCCATCCGAAGAAGAAAGGCCATGGCTGCGCCACATCCAAGTTGCTGACCTGCATCGTGGCAGAGTGTTCTGACGTAGGTTCCTTCAGAGCAGACGACATCAAACAGTACCAGATCATTCTCCATGGAAATCCATTGAATGCGATCAACATTCCTTTTGCGGGGCGCCCGTAAAACTTCCTGTCCAATGCGGGCAAGTTCATACAGCTTTTTTCCATGCTGTTTAATGGCTGAATACATAGGCGGTACCTGCCAGTAATCGCCAAGAAAATGGGTGAAAATCTGTTTAACTTCATCTTCCATTGGAATATCGGAAGATTTTGCAATGATCTGGCCTGTCAGATCCTGCGTGTCAGTCGTCACACCCAGTTTCATTTCAACCCGATATGTTTTCTTCCGGTGATCCATAAAAGGGATCATTTTGGTTGCTGCCCCCATGCAGACGGGTAAAACGCCGGCCGCCTGTGGATCCAGAGTGCCCGCGTGTCCAATTTTTTTGATGCCTGACAGTCGCCGAAGCCTGTTAACCACACCATGAGAAGTGATCCCTGGTGTTTTCAGGATATTCAACATCCCCATCATACACATGAACCTCCGGTAAAACACGCTTCGATTAACGGCAGCAGCTGCCTGCGGGCATGAGCCAGCGACCCATTAAAAACCGCCCCTGCAGCCCGTTCATGACCTCCACCGTTCAAACCGGCAGCAAGTTTATTGACATCCAGCCATGATTTTGAACGAAAGCTGATTTTGACTTCGTCACCATTAATCTCCTTCAGAATCACCGCCAATTCAATCCCCGATATATCCCGTACATACGAAATAAATTCATCCAGATCTTCATAAGCGACTTCATACTGCGCGAGGAGAGCGTCGGATACCGTCAGAAGCACCGCCTGTTTGTCCATCAACAGTTCCATATGTTCAATTAAATATCCAAGAAACCGGACATTCTGCAATGGCCGGTTTTGGAACAAATGGAATCGGATCAGGTCATGGTTGGCACCTGCATCCAGTAAATGCGCTGCCGCCTGATGTGTGGCTGCGGACGTGTTTTCATACAAAAAACTTCCTGTATCCATTACGATTCCTGTTAAGAGGCAGGTGGCCTCTTCCGGTTGCAAAAGGATATTAAAGTCTTGAGCCAGTTGTGTGATCATTTCTGATGTCGAAGAAGCTGCGGGTATAATGTATTGAACATGGCCAAAAAAGGTGTTGCTGATGTGGTGATCAATATTAATAATCCGGTGAGCTCTTTTCAGCAGCAGCTGAAAGTCACCGGTGCGTTCAGCGTTTCCGCAATCAAGAACAATACAGATATCATAGATGATTTCTGCAGCATTGACTGTGGTCTTCAGTTCGGCAAAACCAGGCAGAAAGGCAAACTTTGAAGCCGGATCAGCCTCTGCGTAAGCATCTACCTGATATGCCCGCTGAGATAAAAGATGTTTCATACCGAGCAGGGACCCGTACGCATCGCCATCCGGATGCATATGGGTTAACAGCGCCACACGGTGACAAGGCTGCACATGAATCAATGGGTTATTCCGTTTCATCTTCATCAAATCCAGTCTCATCTGCTGGTTGAGGTTCATCATCTGATGAATGATCGGCTTGAGATTTCTGCTGGTGGGAAACTTCCGCAATTTTCTGAGCCATGCTGACGCCGTATTCAATGGAATTGTCTTCTTTAAACAGAATGGCCGGCGTATGATGCAATTTCACCCTTTTTCCCACTTCCCGCCGTACATAGCCGGCAGATTTCATTAATCCTTCAAGGGTATTCTTTTTTTCGTCCTCTGATCCAAGAACACTGATATAGACCGTAGCGTAACTGAAATCGCGGGTTACATCCACAGATACGACACTGGCCATCCCTGAAATACGAGGATCCTTAAGCTCATTTCTAATGATCTGACTGATCACTTTTTTATATTCTTCGTTAATGCGGTTAACTCGCGGATAAGACATACCGCTCATCCTTTCCTTTCAATAATTCGGTTGTTTCTTCCCGGGACAGGCTGCGTCTACAGGGATCCTGGCTTCTGTTCTTTCATCTGGAAAGCTTCAATCATGTCGCCTTCTTTAACATCATTGTAATTTTCCAGGCCAATACCACATTCATACCCCGTGGCCACTTCTTTCACATCATCCTTAAAACGTCTTAGTGAATCAATCTTGCCTTCATGAATGACAATACCGTCGCGAACCAGTCGGACGCTTGCATTGCGTAGGATTTTACCTTCCACGACGTAGCATCCGGCAACGATACCGCTGCCCGGCACCTTAAAGGTGAGGCGCACTTCTGCTTTTCCCAGATCCACTTCTTTGTATTCCGGATCCAGCATACCCGTCATTGCAGCTTCAATATCTTCAATGGCATTGTAGATAATCCGATAAGTTCTAATATCCACATCTTCTTTCTTGGCCAGGGCTGATGCATTTGAAGTTGGGCGAACGTTAAACCCGATGATAATGGCATTGGAAGCCGCTGCAAGCATAACGTCTGTCTCGGTGATCGCACCGACACCACCATGAATGGGTCGTAAAACAACTTTTTCTGTGGATAGCTTTTGCAGTGATTGTTTCACCGCTTCTACGGATCCATGAACATCTGCCTTCAGGATAATGTTCAGCTCTTTGATCTGGCCGTCCTGCATCTGTTGATACAACGCATCAAGCGATATTTTTTGACTTGATTTTAATTGTTCCGCTTTGATTCGATTTTTACGGTTTTCAACAATATCGCGTGCTGTCCGGTCATCAGCTACTGCCAGCAGCTGGTCGCCTGCATCCGGCACATCTGAAAGACCCGTAATCTCAATGGCTGTAGATGGTTTAGCCACTGAAACATTCCGGCCTTTATCATTGATCATCGCGCGAACACGTCCGCTTGTATTTCCAACAACCACTGAGTCACCCACCCGAAGGGTGCCGTTTTGAATCAGCACAGTCGCCACCGGACCTCTTCCCTTATCAAGCTTTGCCTCAATCACAACACCGATGGCATCCCGGTTTGGATTGGCTTTCAATTCTTCCATTTCTGCAACCAACAGAATCATTTCCAGCAAGCCGTCAATATTTTGGCCCTTTAACGCGGAAACAGGCACGCAGATCACTTCACCGCCGTATTCTTCAATGATCACACCCTGGTCAGCCAGTTCCTGTTTCACGCGGTCAGGGTTGACACCAGGTTTGTCGATTTTGTTAATGGCCACAATCAAGGGTACTTTCGCGGCTTTTGCATGGTTGATGGCTTCAATGGTCTGGGGCATGACACCGTCATCGGCAGCGACTACCAAAATCGCAATATCCGTTACTTTTGCTCCCCGTGCACGCATGGCTGTAAATGCTTCGTGACCCGGGGTATCCAAAAAGACAATTTTCTTCTTGTCGATTTCCACTTCCGATGCCCCAATATGCTGGGTAATGCCGCCGGCTTCGCGTTCTGTTACTTTTGTTTTACGTATGGCATCCAACAATGATGTCTTGCCATGGTCAACATGACCCATCACTGTGACTACCGGCGGTCGCGGCCGCAGATCTTTGATTTCGTCTTTGGCAATGAACACATCTGATTCTTCCAGGTGTTCTTCTACCTTTTTATGAATATCAATCTCATATTCTTCAGCAATTCTTTGCGCTGAATCAAAATCAATTTCCTGATTAATCGCCGCCATAATTCCCATCTGGATTAGTTTCATAATGATTTCATTGGGGTTTTTTCTGATTTTCTCTGCAAAGTCTTTGACAATTATGCGTTCTCCAATTTCGATAATAGCCTGTCCTTCTTTCTGTTCCTTTTTAACTGCTTCAGGCTTCTGCAGCTTCTGTGGTCTTTGTGTGCCCTTCTTATCGCTCTTCTTTCCGCGTACTTCCTTTTCTTCTTTTTTCTCACTCTCTTTTTTAAAAGGTTTCTCTTTACTCTCTTTTTGTGGTGCGGCTGCTTTGTCTTTTGGACTTTCTTTTTCTTCCTTTGCTTTAGCCTCTTCTTTCATCAGTTCAATCACTAAGTTGGCTTCCTCTTCTTCCAGGGTGCTCATGTGACTATTGGTTTTAATCCCCAACTCAGTCAGCTTCACAATCAATTCTTTATTCCCAAGATTTAACTCTTTCGCCAGTTGATATACGCGAATTTTTGACATACCCTTCACCTCCAGCAATTCACCCTATACTCATTCATCTTTTTTTGTCTGAATCTGTGATGCAAATCCCTGATCCATTACTGCCAGAACTGATCGGTTGCTTTTCCCGATCGCCATGCCAATCTCCTTCATGGTCAGCAACTGAAGCAATGGAATTTCATGTTTTTCAGTCAACAGCATAAATTCTCTTGCCGTCGAAGCAGCAGCATCTTCTGCCAGGATGACCATTTTTGCCCGTTTTCTGACAATAGCAGCCCGGCTTCCCGTTTCACCCGAAGTAATTTTGCCAGCTTTAGCCGCAAATCCCAGCATCGTGATGACACCATGATGACTCATGATTCATTTCCCTTATTGAATTCCGCCTCAAGAGCTTGATAGACTTCTTCCGGCACGTCCTTGTGAAAAGCTCTGTTCAATGCTTTTGTCTTTCTTATTTTTTCAAAGCAGGCTGCCTGACGGCACACATAAGCACCGCGTCCATGGGCTTTGCCGCTTGGATCCAGATGAACCTGCCCTTCTTTATTTGCCACCACCCTGATGAGTTCCTTCTTGTTTTTCATTTCCTGGCAGGCGATGCATTTTCTTAAAGGCACCTTGTGCTGTTTCATCCTCACAGCCTCCTACTCTTCCGACTCCACGCCTTCTGTTGCTTCCACAGCCGCATCAGCCTCTATTTCCGTCAATTTTTCCTCGGCTGCGGCCTTTTCTTTTTCAAGTTCCTGCATCTGGCTTTCACTCTTGATGTCTATCTTCCAGCCGGTCAGTTTTGCTGCCAGACGGGCGTTTTGTCCTTCTTTGCCGATCGCCAGCGATAACTGATAGTCCGGCACAACGACGCGGGCAGATTTAGTTTCCTCATAAACAATGGTTTTACTCACTTTTGCCGGGCTTAACGCGCTGGTGATGAAATCAACGGGATTATCACTGTATCTGATGATATCAATTTTTTCACCCTTTAGTTCATTCACAATTGCCTGTACACGCACCCCTTTTTGACCCACACAGGCACCTACCGGATCAATATTGGCCGCTTTGGTGTCCACTGCAATTTTTGTACGATAACCAGCTTCACGGGAAATGCTTTTAATTTCCACAACACCATCGTGGATTTCCGGTACTTCCAGTTCGAAAAGACGTTTGATCAGTCCTGGATGGGTGCGTGACACCAGGATTTGAGGTCCTTTCGTTGTTTTTTTCACTTCAACAATATAGGTTTTAATGCGATCTCCCGGATGATAGGTTTCACCCGGCATCTGTTCGTTATGTCCCAGGATGGCTTCTGTTTTTCCCAGATTAATAAAAACAGTTCCTCGCGCCAGACGAGCCACCACACCGGCAATAATATCTGATTCTCTGCTGATGTACTCTTCAAACACCACTCCGCGTTCCGCTTCGCGAATACGCTGAACAACCACCTGTTTTGCTGTTTGAGCCGCAATTCGGCCAAAATCTTTTGGGGTTGCTTCCCGTTCAACAATATGGCCCACTTCATATTTGGGATCAATTGCTTTCGCTTCCTCAAGTGAAATTTCCTGAATATCGTCTTCCACTTCTTCAACAACTCTTTTTTGGCCATATACCCGAACTTCGCCAGTATCACGGCTGATTTCCACCCGGACATTGTGAGAGGATCCGAAGTTCCGCTTATAGCTGGAAATCAGCGCTGCCTCGATGGCTTCAATCAGGATATCTTTGGAGATCCCCTTGTCCTGTTGGATTTGCTCCAACGCATCAATAAATTCCGTATTCATGCTCAAGCCTCCTAAAAAATAATGGCAAGTCTCACCAGTGCCACCTGCGAATCTTTAAATATCAGTTGTTGCTTGTCATCTGTTTCGATGATAATTGTATCATTATTCTTATCAATCAGGATTCCCTCAAAATGTTTTTCACCTTCAACCAGTTGATAAAGTTTCACTTCAACCCTTTTCCCGATGTTGCGTGTAAAATCTGCCGGCTTTTTCAGCGGTCTGTCCAAGCCTGGTGACGACACTTCCAGGTAATAGTGTTCCTGAATCCAGTCGTGTTCATCCAGTTTGGCATCAAGCTGGCGGCTGACCGCTTCACAGTCATTGATGCTTATCCCGCCGGGTTTGTCAAGAAACACCCGGAGAAAATAATCCTGACCTTCTTTCACATATTCCACATCGATCAATTCAGTCTCTCCACCTGCCAGCACCTGGTTGACCAGTGCTGCAACCTGCTGTTCCAGCTCTTTTCGCTTCATGAAGGACCCTCCTGTCATAAAATGTTGTTTTTAACAGGAAAGAGTGGGGAATACCCACTCTTCTCGTCTTTGATATGCGATTCAAGACAACGGACTTCTCATCACCAGATCCATATCAGCGTAATTATATCATAATCAACCGTTCAAATCAAGATTGAACAGGGATAACTGGTTGGTTTCCGGCAAATCAGAGCAGGCACCATGTTGTTGCAGGGTTTCAATCACCACTTTGGAAGCTCCCGTTCTCTGCCGCAGGTCTTCCAGTGATAGAAACGGACTTTTTTGGCGTTCTTCAGCAATTTTGCGTGCTGCATTCTGTCCGACACCCTGTAATGATGATAACGGCGGACGAATCTGATTTTCCTCCACCTTAAACTGCTCCTGGTGAGATGCGTAAAGATCAACTGGTAAAATACGAATGCCGCGGCTGAACATCTCAAGTGCCACTTCCAGCACCACCAGCAGGTTTTTTTCTTTCGCCGTTTGATCGGCAGCATTGTTTTCCAGCTCTTTGATCCGCTCCAGCACCTGGTCAATGCCACGGATCATCAGCTGTGCATCAAAATCTTCCACTTTCATGCTGAAATAGGCGGCATAAAAGGCTACCGGATAATAGACTTTGAACCACGCAATTCGGAAAGACATCATAACATACGCGACGGCATGGGCTTTGGGAAACATGTACTTGATTTTGTTGCAGGAATCGATATACCACTGTGGAACCTGGTTTTTTGCCATGAGATCAGCCTCATCAGCTGTGATTCCCCTGCCCTTTCGAACTTTCTCCATTATCTTAAAAGCGTCTTTTGCAGGGATCCCTTTCAGAATCAGGTAATTCATAATGTCATCCCGGGTACAAATAACATCCTTCAGGGCAGCCGTTCCGTTTCTGACAAGCTCCTGGGCATTATTCACCCAGACATCTGTCCCATGGGACAAACCACTGATGCGTACCAGTTCACCAAATGTTGATGGTTTCGTATCCTGCAACATCTGCCGCACGAAACGAGTACCGAATTCGGGTATGGCGATGGTGCCTTTATCCGGCTGGAATCGATCATCTTGCAGATTCAGTGCAGTCGCATTCACAAAGATGCTTTTGGTGACGGTATCATCCAGTGGTATTTCCAGCGCATTGATACCGGTAAAATCTTCCAGCATCCGGATCATCGTCGGAACATCGTGTCCCAGAATGTCCAGCTTCAATAATCTTCCGCTGAGTGCATGATAGTCAAAATGGGTCGTGACAACGCCAGATTTTTTGTCATTGGCAGGGTATTGTATGGGCGTGAATTCATGAATATCCCGATCAGAGGGAACAATCATGACTCCGCCCGGATGTTGACCCGAAGTGCGCTTCACACCGGTGCATCCTGCTGTTAAACGTTTGATTTCCGCGTTGTTTTGCGGAATTCCTTTTTCCTCACCGTATTTCCGAACATACCCGTAAGCCGTTTTATTGGCGATCGTCCCAATGGTGCCAGCCCTGAACACTTTGCTCCGGCCAAAAAGAGTTTCGATGTACTGATGGGCGGTTGACTGGTATTCGCCTGCAAAATTCAGGTCAATATCCGGCTCTTTATCGCCTTCAAAACCCAGAAAAACCTCGAAAGGTATTTGATGTCCTTCTTTACGATATTTCGTGCCACATCGCGGACAGTCCGCATCCGGTAAATCGACGCCTGATTCCACTTCGCCTTCTGTAAAAAACGCTGAATGCTGGCAGGAAGGACAGATGTAATGGGGAGGTAATGGGTTTACTTCAGTGATGTCACTCATTGTGGCCGCAAAGGAAGAACCAACAGAGCCCCTGGATCCGACCAGGTACCCGTCAGACAGCGATTTAGCCACCAGTTTATGAGCGATCATATACATCACTGCGTATCCATTGTCAATAATCGACCGAAGTTCCCGGTCCAGACGTTTGGACACCTTGTCCGGCAGGGGATCACCATAGATTGCTGTTGCTTTTGTCCGGCACAATTTCTCCAACTGCTCTTCTGATCCCTCCATATGTGGCGGAAAAGTACCATCAGGAACCGGTAATAATGGTCTGATTTGATCCGCCAAAGCAGCCGGCTGTTGTACGACAATTTCCATTGCCGTATCCGGCCCCAGATAGTCGAATTCCTGAAGCATTTCCTCAGTGGTCTTTAAATACAGCCCGGCAGAGTCTTCCGCGTCTTCATAACCCATACCGGTTTGCAGCACCTGGCGGTATAACTCATCGGTTCTACGGGTATAATGGGTATCGCCGGTCGCCAACACGGGGCGATTTACACGGCGACCCAACTCGACGATTTTTCGATTCAACTCCTTTAGCTCCATTTCATTTTTAACAAGACCTTTTTCAATTAGAAAGCTGTTGTTGGAGACAGGCTGCACCTCAAGATAATCATAAAAAGCTGCAATCGCTTCCAGCTTTTCTTCCGGATCACGGTTCAATAAAGCCTGAAACAACTCACCTGCCTGGCAGGCAGAACCCAGCAGCAGTCCACTGCGTTTCTGACGAAGCAGGCTTTTGGGAATCCGGGGCTTTTTGAAAAAATGCTCGATATGAGAGGCTGATACCAGTTCATATAAATGGCGCAGCCCTTCCTCATCTTGGGCAATAAGCACAAAGTGATAGGTTTTTAGCCGCGTAACATCCATATCCCTTCCTAACTCACGGTTCATTTCCCTGAAGTCATGAATGCCTGCTTCC
Source organism: Bacillota bacterium (assembly GCA_033549305.1). Classification (GTDB taxonomy): domain Bacteria; phylum Bacillota; class Clostridia; order Peptostreptococcales; family Tindalliaceae; genus Anoxynatronum. The sequence goes on from JAWSUV010000001.1 coordinate 38,329, forward strand.
CGCATACGCTGAACCAATTTTAAGAATATGTCGGCGGTTGCCCGGGCATCATGAACAGCCCTGTGATGGTTTTCCAGGCTCACACCAAGTGCTTTTGCCACCAGATTTAGCCTGTGGCGTTTTAATTCTTTCAGGAGAATACGCGATAAAATCAGTGTATCAATGACATCAAACTGAAACGCAATTTCCAGCCGGCGCATATTTTCCCTGATGAATCCAGTGTCAAAGTCTGCATTATGAGCAACCAAAACAGCTCCCTGACAAAAATCAAGAAATTGTGGAAGGACTTTTTGAATTAACGGAGCGTTGGCAACCATGTCATTGGTGATGCCTGTTAACCTGGTTATATCAGTCGAGATAAGTGTCTGAGGGTTTACAAGACTGCTGAACTCTGCGACCACTTCCCCGCCCTCAATGCGAACAGCACCAATTTCCGTGATCTGATCATGGGTACTTGACAAGCCTGTCGTTTCAATATCAAAGACTACAAATGGATCATCAAAAGTAGTTGTTTCATCTCCATGAACAATTTTGGACTCATCGTCCACCAAATAACCTTCCATCCCGTAAATGATCCGGATGCCATGCTCCCGTCCCGCCTCGGCAGCTTCGGGAAAGGCCTGCACTACACCATGATCTGTGATGGCGATGGCTTTATGCCCCCACTCCGCTGCCTGACGGATGATCTGCTCAGGCGAGCAAATACCATCCATTTGCGACATATTCGTGTGGCAATGGAATTCGATCCGTTTGACAGGTGAATCGTCCACGGATGTTGATACGGCTTGGGGCATCAAATCGGAAATCATAAGTGTATTTTCTTTGTGATAATGATCAAACTGCATGGTACCTCTGACAAGAACGCGGATTCCGGGTGTTAATATTTCATCAAGTTCCACTGCACTTTTCTGAGGCTCAAATAGTTTAGCAGTCACTGAACCGGTATAATCCGTGAGATCCAGGAGATAGAGTTTGCGATCATTCTTTAAAACGCGGACATCAAGCGAAAAAATTTCTCCCGATATTGTCACTTGTCCGTCTTCTTCCGATAATGATCCAATGGGTTGCGCCGGTGTTTTAATCTGTTTGCCAGCCCATATTTTTCCAGAGACAGCAGATCCTTTGACACCGTTTTTTCTTCGTTCCGATTTTCTTTTCATTTTTTTATGCTGTTCACCGTTGCCATTGATCATTGCTTCGGTAATCAAGGCAGTTTCCAGCTCATCTTTATTCTGTTGATAATCTGATGCATCGAATGGTGCTGCTTCATCATCACTGATGATGCATTTTACCAAACAGCCATACACATCGCGGATCATATCGCTGACAGTATCCTGAACGCGCCGCTCCGCTGCTTTTTTACAAAGCATTGGATCCTGAATCATTAGTAGAATAGTGTTTTTATGCACCGACCACCGTATTTGCTCAGCATGTGAAAAAGCTGCAGAACAAGAGTGCGAGAGAGTGTGATGAATATTTTCGGAAAAATAAGCCGCTTCTTCCAAATGATCTGCTGTCAGGCAATCCCGAGTGCTTTTTAGCTGGTACTGAACTTTTTCCTCAATGCTTAAGCTGGTCTGAAAAGCACCCAGCAGGTGATCCACCGCTTTTAATGGGACAGGATGATCCGTTTCAAGATGGATAGTGATGCTGCCTGACTTTATATTATAGACTATCTTTCTTAGATGGCAGTGACTGAAAGCTTCATGGCCGTAATCATTTAGTTCCATGCGCCGAATCAGTTCTGTCAGCGGGTATTCCTTCATTGAGTTCATACAAACCTCCGCATATTACATTTCATTGATTTCTTTAATTAATTCAGCCACGATAGATTCCTCAGAGATTTTTCGAACCACTTTCCCTTTTTTAAACAGTAACGCGGATCCTTTGCCACCAGCGATGCCAATATCAGCTTCACGGGCTTCTCCCGGGCCGTTAACAGCACAGCCCATAATGGCTACCGTGATGTCTTTGCGCACTGTTTCCAGATGTGCTTCTATTCTTTCAGCCAGGTGTATCAAGTCAATCTCGCAGCGGCCGCAGGTAGGGCAGGAGATCACGTTCACCCGGTCTCTTAAAAGGCCTAAAGCTCTTAAAATTTGTTTGCCGACCTCTATTTCCTCTACTGGATCACTGGTTAAAGAGACCCTTATGGTATCGCCTATCCCGTCCAGCAACAGAGCCCCGATGCCAATGGCAGATTTGATGGTACCCTGCCGAACGCCACCGGCTTCTGTCACCCCCAGATGCAGTGGATAGGAAGATTTTTCAGCTATCTGACGATAGGCCTGGATCATCACCAAAAGACTGCTGGCTTTCAGAGAAAGAACAATCTGGTCAAAATGGTGGTCCTCCAGTAACGATACATGCTCCAGCGCACTGGCAACCATAGCTTCAGCCGTAGGCCCGCCATACTTCCGAATCCATTTTTCATCCAGTGAACCCGCATTCACACCGATTCTGATGGGGATCTTTCTATCCCGAGCCACTGAAACAATTTTTGCCACTCGCTCACGATTACCAATATTGCCTGGATTAATGCGCAGTTTGTCGGCTCCTTTTTCCATAGAGAGAAGTGCCAGCCGATAATCAAAATGAATATCAGCAGCCAAAGGAATATGGATCTGCTTCTTAATTGCTTCGATTGCATTCGCTGCCTCCACATCCGGTACAGCGACCCGTACCAACTGGCAGCCGGCTTCTTCGAGAGCCAGGATCTGTTTAACGGTTGCCTTGATGTCACGGGTATTTGTATTCGTCATGGATTGAAGAACAATGGGATTCGGCCCTCCAATTTTAAGAGAGCCGATATTGATGCAGCGGGTATTTTTTTGTATCATGATTCATCTCCTGTTCAGACAGATCAATTAAAGCGATTATCGGTGAAAGTGGACTGGTCGACATATCAGACATCCATTAAAAAAATGTCAGGATGTCTTTGTAGGTAATCACGATCATCAGCAGCATCAACAACGTAATGCCAATCATATGCACCATGGCTTCTTTCTCAGGATCCACTGGTTTCCCCCGCAGGGCCTCCAGTAAAAGAAAAATGATACGGCTGCCGTCCAGTGCAGGTATGGGCAGCAAATTCATAATCCCCAGATTAATACTGATAAGGCCGGCAAGGCCAACCACATCCATCCAGCCCGATCGGCTGGCCTGACCCACCAAACTGATTATCCCCACTGGTCCGGCAACGTCTGAAGTATCAGCCTGCCCGCGGACTAACTGCTGCAGAAATCGCATGATTTCAGTGAAAATCATTTTCGACTGCTGGTAACTGTTCCGAGCTGCAGTCATCACTGATTTTTCTGTACCGGGTATAATCCCGATGAGAGGTCTGCCAGTTTCTTCGTCAATGCGCGGCATCACTGTCTTCTGGTTTATTTCGCCGTTTCGTTGATAGAGAACCTCAATCGGCCGGCCTTCGGAAGCGGCAATCATTCCCACCAGTTCTTCCCAGCTGCCAATCAGTTGGCCGTCAATTTCCAGCACTTTGTCACTGGGAAGAAAGCCAGCCTGAGCAGCAGGCGAATTCGGTATCACTTCACCAATCACCGTTGAAGGAGTTCCCAGGGAAAAGAAAATCAGGAAGAAACAAAGAAAGCCCAGGATAAAATTCATCAGCGGCCCGGCAAAAATGACACTAATTCTCGCTTTTACCGATTTTTGGCTAAAACTGTCATTCGCTTCAGAATTTTCATCCTCACCTTCCATTCTCACAAATCCCCCGATGGGGAATGCTCTGATAGAATACCGGGTTTCCCTCCGTGTTAAATGAAGCACCTTCGGACCCATGCCAATGGCAAATTCATGCACACGGATTCCCACCATTTTTGCAACACTGAAGTGACCCAGTTCATGGAAAAAAACAAGCAGTCCAAAGACAAATATCGCTACAAGAGCAGTCGTCATGTTTACACCTTCCTTAGTTAAAAGACCTTAAGGTTGATTTCACCCAGGCTTCCACTTCCATTAATTCTTCCAGTTCACTGTATTCTGAAGCATTGTGCTGCAGCATGATTGATTCGATTAACTCTGGTATTTCATAGAAAGCAATCTGTTCATTCAGAAATGCTTCTACCAGTATATCATTGGCTGCATTCAATACACAAGGCATGGTTTTTCCAATCTTAAGTGCCTCCATGGCCAGCCGGAGGCAAGGAAATTTGTCCATATTCGGTTTTTCGAATGTGAGGGTTCCAATTTGCTCCAGCATCAGTGACGGGAGATGATTGGGAACTCGATCCGGCCATGACAGTGCATACTGAATGGGTATCCTCATATCCGGCAAACCCATTTGAGCCATCACGGAAGTATCGCAAAACTCAATCATGGAATGAATAATGCTTTGGGGATGAATAAGGACATGAATCTGCTCAGGTTTCAATCCAAAGAGCCAGGCTGCCTCGATCACTTCTAACCCCTTGTTCATCATCGTCGCTGAATCGATGGTTATTTTCCGCCCCATAGACCAATTCGGATGATTCAGCGCCTCTTTGACACCGACGTTCCTCAGGGCTGCCCGTGACCATTCGCGAAAGGGTCCGCCGGATGCTGTGAGAATAATTCGTTTTACAGATTGTATCTTTTCACCGTTGAGGCATTGAAAAATGGCCGAATGTTCACTGTCAACCGGAATCAGGTGCGCCTGATGGTGTCTAGCCGATGCCATTACCAGTTCACCCCCGGCCACCAAGGATTCTTTGTTGGCCAAGGCCACATCCTTCCCATTTTCAAGCGCCCGGCACGTAGGAATCAATCCCCGGCTTCCGACAAGTGCATTAAGGACGATCTGTGTTTCAGGATGTGTGACCGCATATTCAATCCCCGTCATTCCATGCAGTACTTTCGTATGCGAAGAAATCCGCTTCTGAAGTCGAGCAGCATCTTCTTTTCTCTCCATCACTGCGATCTCCGGCATAAATTCCCCGATTTGCGCTTCCAATAAATCAATGTTTCTGCCGGCTGACAGTACTGTCACGCAGAATCGTTCCGGATGCATCCGCATGATATCGAGTGTCTGTGTTCCAATGGAACCTGTGGATCCAAGTAATGCTACATTTTTCTTCACATGGACACCTCATCTGTTTAATATATACCCCGATACAATTATCATCTTAACAGCCAATGCACCAGAAATAAGTAAACAACAGGGGTCGTAAACAAAATGCTGTCAAACCGGTCCAGTACGCCTCCGTGCCCGGGAAAAAGGCGCCCAAAATCCTTGATCCCCACCGTTCGCTTGATCAAAGAAGCTGCCAAGTCGCCCAGCTGCGAAAAAACAGCGCCAATCAATCCCAGTATTATCAGGGCTGTTAGATGCTCCGGCATGAAAAGCAGTGCAAAAATAAGCGATCCAAGGATGCTGCCGGCTATCCCGCCAATGGCTCCTTCAATGGTTTTTTTGGGGCTGATGGAAGGACACAGCTTATGGCGGCCGATGCCGCATCCAATTAAGTAAGCACCGGAGTCACAGGACCAGGAAATAATGAAGACCAGCCAGACCGCGTGAGATAACGCCAGTTGCTCAATGAAGGCAAGGGGAATCAACAGTAACGTGACATAGGTAAATCCAAACCAGGTGATCATCATATCTTCAAATCGATGTCGATGGTGTGTCATCACCCAGTAAATCAAGAAAGCCATCAACACCAGCGGCAGGATTGTGTCAAGAGAGCTGGTCCCATCCGCCGCTATCAGCACCCCATAAACTGACAGTGTACCGGCATACCCAACCCAGGGGACCGGTTGATAAGTGCATCCACTGACACTGGTATAAAATTCATGCAGACCGATCAAGGTGACGATCAACAATGACACCGTCAAGAGCCTGCCGCCTTGTAATAACACAAAAAAAAGGATTGGAAGTCCTAATACTGTTGTTAAGATGCGTTTGCCCACTTTTTTGCCCCCTTAGGAGAGTCCACCATATCTACGCTGCCTTTTCTGATAGTCCCGGATGGCTTCGATGAGATGTTCACCACGGAAATCGGGCCAGAGAATATTCGTGAAGTAGAGTTCAGTGTATGCAATCTGCCAGAGCAGGAAGTTGCTGATGCGTTTCTCGCCACTTGTTCGAATAAGTAGATCAGGATCAGGCATGTTGCGGGTATCCAGGAATGACTGAACCCATTCTTCGTTAACCTGATCCTGTCGAAAAGCGGGATGTTGAGACTCCTTGATCATTTCCGTTACTGCCCGGGTTATTTCATTTCTTGCTCCGTAATTCAGCGCGATATTCATGATCAGTCCCTGATTGTGGCACGTTTTCTTTTTCGCGTGAATGATTTCTTTGCGCACCTGATCAGAGAATCCGGACAAATCACCGATTGTCTGGATGACAACTCCCTGGCTGTTAAGTTCATCGATTTCCTTCTTCAAATATTCTACCAGAAGTTTCATGAGGAACGATACCTCATCGGCAGGTCTTTTCCAGTTTTCCGTCGAAAAAGCATAGAGCGTCATCATGGATATTTTCAGATCGGAGGCTGTGCGAATTACATCCCGGATGGCCTCCACACCCTGCTGGTGTCCGGCACTGCGGGGCAACTTGTGTTTTTTCGCCCAGCGTCCATTACCATCCATGATGATGGCAACATGCCGGGGAATGTTTGCGTCTATCAGCAAGTCTTCTTCTCGTTTGTCTTTTACCCATATACTCATAAAATGCACCTCAACAATCAGAAGCCCCCTTGTGCAGGGGGCTTAAAAATAGGCAATCAATAATTCGGTCATTGTCTCGTCGCTGAGGCAGCGTTGTCGGATCACTCTGGCAACACCCTTCGTTTTCATGCCTGCGGCAGTAAGATCCTTCACTTCGTAAACAATCCCATATTCATCGAGGCGCCTCATCCCCTCTGATAAAACCAGGCCAAGGACATCCGGTGAATTCAATGACTAAACCTCCAAAATATCTTTATCTTTGATTTCAACCATTTCGTCAATCTTTTTGATGTATTTATCAGTCAATTTTTGAATCTCATCCTGTGCCTGCTTCAAGTCATCTTCTGTCAGTTCGCCTGCTTTTTCCATCTTTTTCAAGTCATCGTTTCCGCTGCGCCGTTCATTGCGGATGGCCACACGACCTTCTTCAGCCTTTGCTCTAACCACTTTCGTCAAGTCCCGCCGACGTTCTTCTGTCAACTGCGGAATCGCTAAACGGATAATTTTCCCGTCATTGGAAGGATTAATGCCTAGATCTGATTTTTGGATAGCTTTCTCAATCTCCTTCAAGATGGATGGATCAAATGGCTGGATGGTAATCAGCCGTGGCTCAGGTGCAGCTACCGTAGCGATTTGCCTCAGAGGCATGGGAGAACCATAATACTCAACAGAAATTCTGTCAAGCATTGCAGGATTTGCCCGACCGGCTCGGATGCTGTTAAACTCTTCCTGTACAACAGAAACCGTCTTTTTCATTTTTTCTTCGATCGTCCTATGGACTTCCAACTGCATCATTTTTGCCCCCTTTGTTAACTGTGAATGTAAGTGCCAATGGCTTTCCCCAATACCACATTTTTGATGTTTTCAGGGTTGTCCAGCCCAAACACTTTAATGGGAATTTGATTGTCCATGCACAGGGAAGTAGCCGTGGAATCCATGATTTTTAGACCCATGTTCAGGATGTCAATATAGCTGAGGTCTAATAACTTGCTCGCATCTTCGTTTTCATTAGGATCTTTATCATAAACAGCGTCCACTTTTTTTGCCAGTAAAATCACTTCTGCTTCGATTTCAGCAGCGCGCAGGGCAGCGGTCGTATCCGTCGAAAAATATGGGTTGCCTGTTCCAGCCGCAAAGATCACGACACGGTTTTTTTCCAAGTGCCTGACAGCTCTCCTCCGGATATAAGGTTCAGCAATCTGTCTCATTTCAATCGCTGTCTGAACCCGGGTAACCACTTCGATATTTTCCAGCGCATCCTGCAATGCCAGACTGTTTATCACAGTCGCCATCATCCCCATGTAATCCGCTGTTGTGCGGTCCATATTCGTACCGCTTCTGCCACGCCAAAAATTTCCGCCGCCGACAACGATCGCCACCTGAACACCCATATCAACCACTTCTTTAATTTGCAGGGCTATTTTTTGTATGGTTCCTGTATCCAGCCCGAAACCCCGCTCTCCTGCCAATGCTTCTCCACTGAGTTTAAGCAGGATCCGCTTATACAAAGGTTTATCCATAAACTGACTCTCCTGTCCATGAGATTGTCTGGTGCCTGTTCGTCAGACTTCCATAGTGAATGAGAACACCAATGTGTTCTCATAGTGAATCAATTACTGGATTTGTTTGGCAACTTCCTCGGCAAAATTCTCAGATTTCTTTTCAATCCCTTCACCAACTTCATAACGGGCAAAACGTCGAATGCTGATGTTTTCTCCTATTTTCGCAATCTTATCGGTCAGCAGCTGGCGAACAGTCATATCAGGATCTTTAACAAAGTCCTGTTCCAGCAGGCAGACATCTTTAAAGTATTTCTCGATACGGCCTTCTACCATTTTATCGACAATCTTTTCTGGTTTTCCTTCATTCAGCGCCTGTTTACGCAAAATTTCTTTTTCTTTTACTATCATATCCTGAGGGACGTCATCTCGGCTGACAAATTGAGGATTTGAAGCAGCAATTTGCATAGCGACATCTTTAACGAAAGTTCTAAATTCCTCATTTTTGGCAACAAAATCTGTTTCCGAGTTTACTTCAACCAACACGCCAATCCGTCCGCCATGAATGTATGCTTCAACAATCCCTTCGGCTGCAATGCGTCCAGCTTTTTTAGCAACAGCAGCCAGTCCTTTTTCCCGAAGAATTTCAATGGCTTTTTCAATATTCCCATCAACGTCAGTCAATGCCTTTTTGCAGTCCAGCATACCCGCACCTGTTTTTTCTCTTAGTTCCTTAACCATTCCCGCCGTAATATTCATCAATTCGACCTCCATCATATTAATAAAGGCAAGGGGTGAAATGATCATCGCATTTCCACCCTTACCCTGTTGGATTTTTATGCTTTTTCTTCAGCGTCCTCAGCATCATCCAGAAAGCTCTGGCTGCCTTCAATGACTGCATTTGCCATGGTGGCTGTTAGCAGTTTTACCGCGCGGATCGCATCATCGTTACCAGGAATCACATAATCCACTTCATCAGGATCGCAGTTGGTATCCACAATGGCGATTACCGGAATGCCCAGCGTATGCGCTTCCAGAATGGCAATGCGTTCTTTCCGCGGATCAACCACAAAAAGTGCCTTCGGCATTTCTTTCATATCTTTAATTCCGCCAAGGAATTTTTCAAGCCTTTCCATCTCATGCCTTAACTGGATAACTTCCTTCTTGGGCAGTACATCAAAAGTGCCGTCTTCATCCATCTTTTCAAGCTTTCTTAAGCGATCGATACGCAATTTGATGGTTTTGAAGTTAGTCATCATACCGCCCAGCCAACGCTGGTTAACAAAAAACATGCCGCAACGCTTTGCTTCTTCCTGGATGGACTCCTGCGCCTGCTTCTTGGTGCCGACGAAAAGAATTTTTCCACCATCTTCGACAATCTCTTTAATGGCCTGGTAAGCGGCATCCACTTTTTTAACCGTCTTTTGCAGGTCGATGATGTAAATGCCATTGCGCTCCGTGAAAATGTACTCTGCCATCTTTGGGTTCCATCTTCTTGTCTGGTGTCCGAAATGAACACCTGCCTCCAACAATTGTTTCATTGATACTACACTCATTCTATTACCTCCTGTTTTGTTTTTCCTCCACTTTCTTCCACTTTATATGACACCTGCATGAAGCAGGCACCGCCATATAAATCGGAAAGTGTGTGATTTGATACCCATAGTATTTTATCACAGGCTTTGCCTGTAATCAATCAGTTTTTTGAGACGTCCAAATTTTAGTGTTTATTATTTCTCATGTTCTCAGAAATTTTTCTGATCGCTTAATTCTTCCTGCTTCCTGGATATAAACGCGATAATTTGATCTTGTTTCTCTTCACAGACATTCTCGAACTGGAGCCCCAGCCGGTAACGTTTCTCTTTTCCGATACGCGTTGTGCGAACAATGCGGGCTGAAACAGAAGCAACATCTTCATCAAAGAAAAGCTGGCACTCCGTCCTCTCGTCAAGGTAGAATGGCTGGGGCGATATGGCACTGACCCCGCCGGCACTGATATCTTTGATGATAATCTCACAGGATTTTTCACTCACCAAGCTTTTCAGCATGCCTGTCATCTCGCATTTAAAGCGATGGTGCTCTCGCCTCTGTGTTCTTCGCAACTGAGAAATAATGGAAATCTGGTATAACGCAGCATTTTCGTCCTGTATTTTCTTCACGAAGGCAACGGTCAAATAATAAATACCCTCATCACGGTAGAACGAGAGATCCGCTTTTTGACCAATGCGAACAGGATACTCAATGCCACGAATTTCGGGAGCTGATATATAGTAAAATTCGCTGTCCATATTCATTACCTGTGCATGAAAGATTCTGGGTCCTTCCGGATTAATGGGGTGATGAATTTGGATATCAACTCTGTCCCCCATTTCCAGCATTAACTCCATGCTGCCACCTCCTGTATGATGACAATGTAAAAAGAAGTCATTGATAACGACTTCTTTTATATCCTAATTTGGAACGCCCTTATCTTTTTACCTTCCGCAACTCTTCCAGCAGCCGCGTATTCAGAATTCTGATATGCGTCCCCTTCATTCCAAGAGATCTTGACTCGATTACACCGGCACTTTCAAACTTTCTCAGGGCATTCACGATCACAGAGCGTGTAATGCCCACTCGGTCAGCAATTTTGCTGGCAACCAGCAGGCCTTCCGTACCATTTAACTCGTTAAAAATATGCTCCACTGCCTCCAGTTCAGAATAAGACAGGGTATCGATGGCCATTTTTACCACAGCTTTTTTTCTGGCCTCTTCTTCTATTTCATCAGATTTTGCCCTTAGAATTTCCAAACCCACTACTGTTGCGCTGTATTCTGCCATCACCAGATCTTCATCTGTAAATTCCTTGTCATGCCGGGCCAAAACCATTGTGCCCAAGCGCTGTGCGCTGCCGTTGAGGGGAACAACCGTCACCAGTTTGTTGTAACTCTGCACATCGTATTTAAATAGTTTTAACAGGGCATCTTTAGTGATATTTGATTGTGTTTCCGTCACTTGCAGCAACTGCTCATTATACTCCTCAGGAAATCTCTTTTCTCCTGTCTGCTCATCCAGTATGATCGGACAGTCGGATGTGTCGGTCAGGCTGACACCCAGTACTTTACCTTTTGAACTTGACACATACACATTCGCATCAAGAATGTCGCTGAGAATGCGGCAGAGTTCATTAAAGGACACTGCATTTTCTGACGATTTTTGAAGAATCGAGTTAATTCTTCGTGTTTTTTCTAACAATGATGCTGACATTACTGAACCTCCTTTTAGTTGTCATGGTTATATGATGTCCTTTCATATAACGCGCTTTCTATATAATCAAATCCTATCATAATTATTCTAAAAATTCAATTTGTTTTTTCCTGATCTTTTTCCTCGAACGACCTTTCATAAGAACACGCCTTGTTAGGACACACCAGCTTTGTTCCTTTTTTTGTTCTCTTGATCACGAGCAGCGAATCACATGTTGGACATTTCTCATTAACCGGTTGGTTCCATGATACAAAGCGGCATTCCGGGAATTGGTTGCACCCATAAAAAACCCGCCCTTTTTTAGATTTTCGTTCAACTATTTCACCTTCCTCACAAAGCGGACAAGGCACATCAATTTTTTTCACAAAAGGTTTTGTGTTGCTGCATTCGGGGTAGGCTGAGCAGGCTAGAAACTTACCGTACCTGCCGTATTTTATGAGCATTGGAGCACCGCATTTTTCACAGATTTCATCACTTTTTTCAACAAAATCAACTTCTTCGACATGTTCCTCCGCATGTTGAAGCATCTTTTCAAACGGATCATAGAATTCTCTGATTAACTGTTTCCAGTCTTCTTCACCGTCTTCTATTTCATCCAGCTGTTTTTCCATGCGGGCTGTAAAATTCACGTCGATAATTTTATCAAAATAATCTTCCAGCAGCCGTGTCACAAGAATCCCCAGTTCAGTAGGTTTGAGGTTCTTGGCTTCTTTCATCACATAACCACGGGCTAGAATGGTACTGATGGTCGGTGCGTATGTGCTTGGTCTGCCAATGCCAAGTTCTTCCATTGCTTTAACAAGTGTCGCTTCCGTATAGCGGGCAGGCGGTTGCGTAAAGTGCTGTGTTGGAAGGGTTTTCCTTTGGGTGAAAACATCGCCTTTTTCAATTGCCGGCAGCAGTTGGTCTTTCGCCACAGATGCAAAACTGTAGACTTTTAAGAAACCATCGAAGATCAGCCTTGATCCATTGGCTCTAAACTGACATTTCTCCACTTCCATGGTTACTGTGATATTTTGGTAGAGGGCTGCTTTCATCCGACTGGCAACAAATCGTTCCCAGATAAGTTTGTATAATTTATACTGATCATTGTTCAGATACGCTTTAATGCTGTCCGGCGTTTTTTCGACATCAGAGGGACGGATGGCTTCATGCGCATCCTGTATTGATTTGTTTGACTGTTTCTTCTTAACAATGGCTTTATCTGGCCGAAGATAATCTTTTCCATAAGCCGATTCAATATACTCACGGACATTCTTATTGGCCTCTTCAGAAATGCGGGTCGAATCTGTTCGAAGGTAGGTGATCAATCCCACACTGCCCTCTTTTCCCAGGTCAATCCCTTCGTAAAGCTGCTGGGCAACCATCATGGCCTTGCGCGTGGCATATCCCAGGCGGTTGGCAGCTTCCTGCTGCAATGTACTCGTCGTGAAAGGATCTGATGGATTCCGTCTTTTTTCACTTTCTTTGATCTGTGTCGCTGTCAGTATTTTACCCTTGATCAGATGAAGAATCCGTTGAACGTCTTCTTCAGTTGTAAGTTTTTTGTGCCCCATTTCATCCTGATGAAATTGAACATTCACTTTTTCCTTTTTTCGGCTTTCCAGTTCCAATTCAAGATTCCAGTATTCCTGAGGAATGAATTGATTGATTTCTTCTTCTCTGTCCTTAATCATTTTGGTGGCAACCGATTGAACCCGACCGGCACTGAGTCCTTTGCGCAGTTTCTTCCACAGCAGCGGACTTAGTTTGTACCCCACCAGCCTGTCCAACACTCGTCTCGCCTGTTGTGCATCCACCAGTTTTTTGTCAATGATTCTCGGGTTTTTTACGGCAGCTTTAATGGCATTCTTCGTAATTTCATTGAAAACGATACGACAGGGTTCATCATCCTTCAAATTCAGGGCATTCGCTAAATGCCAGGAGATAGCCTCACCTTCACGGTCAAGGTCAGTTGCCAGCAGGATTTTGTTTGCTTTCTTTGCTTCTTTTTTAATCTCATTTAATATTGGTCCTTTGCCCCGGATCGTGATATATTGTGGTTCAAAATCTTTTTCAATTTCTACTCCGATTTTACTTTTGGGCAGATCAATGATATGTCCGACAGTTGCCTTTACAGTGTAATGGCTGCCGAGAAACTTCTTGATGGTTTTCGCTTTTGCCGGGGACTCGACAATGACCAGTGATTTGGACATGGTAACACCTCTTTTGTAATTTAAAAACTCACGCACGATTATATCAGGTTATCAGCGTACTGTAAATCTTTTGCCGGGATGCTGTTCAACCAATCCTTTTAATTCCAATACTGTCAGAATGCCATTCAGCACGGAAACGGATAATCCTGTATCGATAATCAACTGTTCCAGCTGGGTCGGTCCTTTATGTACGGCAGTCATCACTAAACGCTCATCTTCACTGAGGGAAACTGTCCGCATCTCAGCAGACAGCTGGAGTAAATCCTGTGGCAGCAGCGATCTCAACGGACTGATCAGGTCCTCTGTTTCTAAAACCATTCTGGCGCCATCACGAAGCAGTCGGTTGGTACCGGCACTCAGGGCACTGTTGATGCTGCCCGGCAGTGCAAACACGTCTCTTCCCTGCTCCATGGCGAAGTCGGCCGTGATTAGTGCTCCGCTGCGTTCGCCTGCTTCCACGACAAATACACCGATGGAAAGTCCGCTGATGATCCGGTTTCGTGCCGGAAAAAAATGTTTCTGCGGTTCAGTTCCTGGTCCATATTCACTGATAATAGTCCCGGAAAGCGCCATCTGTTCATAGAGTGACCGGTTTGATGCCGGATATACCTGATCAATGCCGCCGCCCAGCACCCCCACGCTGTAACCGCCTGCTTCGAGACAGCTTTGATGTCCCGCAGCATCAATGCCGTAAGCCAGTCCGCTGACAACGCCCACGCCGAAATGCGCGAGTTCACGGGCAAAGTGGCCGGCCGCCCATTTTCCATAGGTGGTAGCTTTTCGCGCACCAACAATGCCGATCATTGGAACGGAAGCAAGGGGTTTCCCTTTCAAATACAGGACCCAGGGCGGATCATAGATCTGCTTTAAATCATGCGGGTAATCATCATCCAGCAGCGTCAAAACCTGGTATGCAGACTGCACGTCATGCACCTGGCGTTTCATTGACTCCTGATCCCGAACCACATTTTTGATGATATGTTCACGGAAGGGGCTTTTCCCAAGCACCGCTCCCAACTGTTCGTCTTTTGCCCGGAATATTTCCTGGAATGAGCCGAAATAATCATATAACGCCGTCAGTGGTTTTGAGTAATACAAGCCAGCAAGGCTTAATGCGATCACACACTCCCGCTCTTCCATGCCATCAGCTCCTTTTAAAATGATGCAGGGTTCTGAACTGCAGCGCTTCTGCCAGATGATACTGAAGGATCTGTTCGCTGAGATCCAGATCGGCAATGGTTCTTGCCACTTTGAGAACCCTGTGATAGGCACGAGCGCTTAGTTTCATTTTATTGAAAGCTTCTTTCATCATCGTCTCTGCTTTTGGTTCCAGAGTACAATACCGCTGAATTTTTGCCGCGCTGATCCCGGCGTTGGTCCGATTTTTCTGGTGAGAATACCGCGCATACTGCATCTCTCTGGCCTTTTTAACTCTTTCCTTCACCATCAGCACATCATCCTTTTTCTTAGGCTGCGTCAGATCATCGTATGCAATACGGCGTGCTTCCACGAAAAGATCCATGCGATCCAGCAATGGCCCGGATATCCGGTTAGCATAACGCTGTACTTGATAAGGCGCACATTGGCAGGAGCTTCCTTCCTCCTCAAATCCATAGTACCCGCAGGGACATGGATTGAGTGCCGCCACCAGCATGAATTCACTGGGGAATGTAAAGGAACCTGCCGATCGTGAGACCACCACCTGCCCGTCTTCCAATGGCTGTCGGAGTATTTCCAGTGATCGTTTATCAAATTCAGGCAGTTCGTCCAGAAATAAAACACCCCGATGGCTCAGGGAGATTTCTCCCGGCCGTGGTATTCGGCCTCCTCCCGTTAACGCTATGGATGAAGTCGTATGATGCGGGGCGCGGAAAGGTCTTTGCTTAAAAAAAGCCCTGTCCGGCGTCAACAGGCCGGCAGCACTGTATATAACAGCCACTTCCATGGATTCTTCGAAATTCATATCCGGCAAAATCGATGGCAGTCTCCTGGCCGCCATGGTTTTACCGGAACCTGGAGGGCCCACCATAATCAGGTTATGACCGCCGGCAGCGGCAATTTCCAATGCCCGTTTTACATTTTCCTGTCCCTGTAGATCGTTGATGTTTTCCAGGGGTGCGGTTTTTATATGTTCTGCCGGGATGACGCTTTCAGCAGGAACAAAAATAATTTCTTCCCTCAATTGCCGTACAAGTTCGGCCAGACTTTTCACAAAACAACACTGGAGGCCTTTCAACAGACTGGCTTCAAAACGATTCTCCCAGGGAATGATTACGCGCTCATAGCCCATTCGCTGCAATTCCATAATCATGGGCAGCACGCCGTTTACCCGGAGGATGGATCCGTCAAGCGACAGTTCCCCTATCACCACGGTGTCTCCGAGCACATGCCCGGGAATCTGTCCTGTGGCCATTAACACCGCCAACGCTATGGGTAAATCAAAGTGTGTTCCCTCTTTGCGCGAATCAGCCGGAGCCAGATTAATGGTCACGCGCTGCATCGGAAATTCCAGTCCGTTGTTATCAATGGCTGCCCGAACACGGTCGCGCGACTCTTTTACCGCCGCATCCGGCAGTCCCACAATATTGACAGCGGGCAGTCCATTGGCTGTATCAACTTCCACATCAATCTTTAACACCTGCAGCCCAATTAGGCTGGCTGTTGTTGACTTAGCAAGCATGTGCAACACATCCTTCCATATGATGTCGTATCTTTAAAAAAGGGAAAAAGCGTTGGGAAGATGCACCACTTTAGTAGGATTATGGTCTTGATAGATTTCAACCACATCAAAACGAAAGCGTTGATGCGCGATTCGGTAGCGCTGTATGTATTGCTGTGCGGTTTTAATGATGACCCGCTGTTTCGCTAATGTAACGGCTTCCCGGGGCAGGCCGTAACGTGAATTTCGGCGTGTTTTTACCTCAACAAACACCATCATCTGATCTTTTTGCATAATCAGGTCGATTTCCCCGAAACGACAGCGGTAGTTTTGACAGACCAGCGTATAACCCTGTTCTTGAAGAAAGGAAAGGGCCTTTTTTTCACCGTCCTTGCCGGTTTGGTGATTCATGTCAGACACCTTTTTGTTGCCATGATTTTCTGTATGAAGCTTTTCCGGTGCAATGGTGTGGGACCGTGAGCCAACAGCGCTTCCCGATGAATTTTTGTGCCATAACCCTTGTGTTTGTCGAGCCCGTACAGAGGATAGGTGCGATGCCATTCCTGGCACATCCGGTCGCGGGTAACTTTCGCCACGATAGATGCAGCAGCAATGCCATGTACCTGGTCCTCTCCGTGAATGATTGCCTGCTGGGGATAGGGAAGATCGAGGATTTCAGCATCAATCAGGAGAGCTTCGGGCGTCATGATTTGCCCGTCAGCTGTTTTAAGCTGGTTGATCGCCATGATCATTGCTTGTCGGGATGCCTGTTTAATATTGATCCGTTCGATCTCTTCCACTGAAACAACACCAACACCGATTGCCACCGCTTTTTCGATAATGTGAGCGTAATACAATTCCCGTTTTTTTTCGGATAGTTTTTTTGAATCCTTCACTCCCTCAATGATCTCAAAAGGCTTCAGAATCACTGCTGCGGCGACTACCGGTCCAAAAAGACATCCCCGGCCCACTTCGTCGCAGCAGGCAATTCGCTTGATACCGTTTTCCCATAACGCTCTTTCATAAGCCATCGGATTCATTTTGACACCTCATCATCAGGTTTTTCCAGTGATATTTTGCCAATCCTGCCACCACGGAATTCATCAAGGACAATGATCGCTGCACGCAGAAGGTCTGCCTCTCCGCCGCGCATGATACAGCCGCGCACCTGTGCAATCCATTCCATATAGGCCAGGGGTGATACTGTGATGTCACCGCCATATCGGACTTGCAGCTCATGTGGGTATTTCTGGAGCAGCTCCCTGATTAAGTCATGCGCCAGCTCCTGCTGATCGATGATCTCATCACGAATAGCACCTGTTTGTGCCAGGTGAATTCCCGTCAGCGGATCTTCAAACTTTGGCCATAAGATTCCAGGTGTATCCAGTAATTCAATCTGTGCATGGACACGAATCCACTGTTTTCCACGGGTGACACCAGGTTTATCGCCCGTTTTTGCGCTGCCTTTCCCAACCAGCTGATTAATAATGGTCGATTTCCCGACATTGGGGATTCCGACAACCATCACCCGCGCCGGTCTGGGTTTTCGACCCCGGCTGGTTAGATGGGCAGTCTTTTCAGCAAAAGCCGCTTTTACCGCTTCCAGAATATGCCGTCGGGAACCACCCGCAACGGAATTGGTTTTGATCACCAGCAGTCCCACTGCTTCAAAATGCCGTTGCCAATCTTCCGTCACCCTATCATCCGCCAGATCCGATTTATTAAGTACGACGATCCTTTTTTTGTGCAGCAGGATCGAAGAAAGCTTTGGATTGCTGCTGCTTCTCGGAATCCGTGCATCCAGAAGTTCCAACACTACATCAATGAGCTGGAGCTGTTCTTTCAGCAATTCTTCTGTTTTCTTCATGTGCCCCGGGTACCAGTTAATACTCATCTCATTACTCACCTCTATAATGAAAGGGACTGCTATGAGTCCCTTATCATTACCGTTTTTCTTTGATTTTAAAAGCGGCTTTTCCAATTCTGTCACGAATGTAGTGAAGCTTGGCTCGTCTGACTTTACCTCTTTTTATCACCTGGATTTTGTCAATCTTGGGCGAGTGTACTGGAAATGTTCTTTCCACGCCGACACCGGATGCAATTCTGCGCACTGTGAATGTTTCACGAATGCCACCACCCTGACGCTTAATCACAATGCCTTCAAACACCTGAATACGTTCCCGCGTTCCTTCTTTAACTTTGACATGCACCTTTACAGTGTCGCCTGTATTAAAGATTATTTGGTCCTTATTCAAACGTTCCTGTTCTAATGTACGAATTAAGTCCATGTTTGTCCCTCCTTCCTCAATAACGTTCATATGCCATAACTCCACAGAGGAACGTCTGTCATATCAAGTCATTATACCATGCAGATCAATGCGGTACAATCCTGTTCATCGTTCTTGTTGCAATGTATGAAGCCACTCCAGTTCCTCTTTGGTTAACAGCGATTCATCGATCAGATCAGGCCGTTTGAGCCAGGTTTCCCTGATAGCCTGATACTGGCGCCACTGTCGAATCTTCTCATGATGCCCCGATAAAAGCACTTCCGGAACCTGCAAATTTCTGAAAACCGGCGGCCTTGTATAGTGAGGATATTCCAGTAGTCCGCCATAAAGGGATTCTTCCTGATAGCTCAGATCTTCCTTCAGAACGCCTGGAATCATACGTGCGATGGCATCGACCATGACAGCTGCAGGCAGTTCTCCGCCCGTCAGGACGTAATCACCAATGGAAATCTCGTCGGTCACCAGTTCATCGATCACACGCTGGTCGACACCTTCATAATGACCGCACAGAATAATCAAAGATTTCTCCTGAGCCAGTTCTTCTGCCATCTGCTGTGTAAACAGTCGGCCTTTAGGTGTGCAGTAAATGGTTCTAACCGGCGCATCCGTGTGAAGCTGTTCTGTGACTGCTTCATGGACATTGAAAATGGGCTGAGGTGTCATCACCATACCGCATCCGCCGCCATAAGGGTAGTCATCGACACTTTTATGCCGGTTATCCGCATAGTCACGGATTTGATGACATATCACCTGCAACAGCTCCTGATCACATGCTCTTTTCAGGATACTGTGACTGAAAATCTGTTCCAGCATTTCAGGAAACAGTGTCAGTATATGAATGTTCATGACAACAATCCTTCAATCGGTTCAATGATCACCTGCTGTTCTTCAAGTGAGATCTTCTTGATGAAAGCTTTTACAGCAGGAATCATCCATTCTTTCTTTCCGTCCAGTGAAGTGACCACATAGACGTCGTGAGCACCTGTGGAAATGACCTGCGTCAATGTTCCAACATGCTCTCCATCAGTGAGATAAATCTGAAGGCCCACCAGATCTTTAATGTAATACCGGTCTTCTTCCAGCTCAGGTCGCTGGGTTTCATCAGAGTACAGATGCTTCCCTCGTAGTGGTTCAACCTGTTCAATGCTGTCAAGACCCTCTAATTGGAGTATCAGGTCTTTCGGCCGGATTTTTATTTCCCTGATAATCCATTTTCGGTCGCTGCCCTCAATATAGACCCATTTCATGTTCTTGAACCGGTCTGAATCGTCAGTCATCGGATATACTTTTATCCCACCTCGGAGACCGTGAGTGCTGGTGATGACACCGACTTTTAAATAATCCATTCCGCAACCTCCATCGCTGCTCCAAATCTGTGAAAACCTTGCAGCGCTGTTGGAACTTTCTGATGCTACAGGATTTCCACGATCACTTTCTTACTTTCCTTTGTTGCTGCCGCTTTCACGACAGTGCGGATCGCTTTGGCAATCCGGCCTTGTTTTCCGATGACTTTTCCCATATCTTCAGGCGCCACACGAAGCTCAATAAGAATCGAAGAACTGCCTTCCACTTCGTTGACCTGCACCTGATCCGGATGGTCCACCAGGGCTTTCGCAATTAATTCTACCAGATAGCCCATGTCTCGATCCTCCCTTGTTCATCAGGTACTGTTACTCCAGGATACCGTTGTTCTTCAGCAGAACACGGACTGTTTCAGTGGGTTTTGCCCCATTGGATAACCATTTCTGTGCTTTTTCCTGATCGATTTTGATTTCCTTGGGTTCTGATACAGGATTATAGAAACCAATTTCTTCAATAAATCGTCCATCCCGCGGAGAACGGCTGTCTGCCACAACAATCCGGTAGAAAGGACGTTTCTTGGCACCCATTCTTTTCAGTCGAATTTTCACTGCCATGTTATTTCACCTCCCTTTCATGACGTACTGACATTCATGCAACGTTTATGATTGAAGGCTTACATGCCCGGAAAAGGCATTTTAAACCGTCCACCCTTTTTCATTCCTTTTTCCATATCCATAAACTGCTTCATCATTTTTTTGGTTTGCTCAAACTGCTTCAACAGCTTATTCACCTGCTGGATCGTTGTGCCGCTCCCGGCGGCAATGCGTTTTCGCCGGCTGCCGTTTATCAGCCCGGGATTGATGCGTTCATCCCTGGTCATGGACTGTATAATGGCTTCAATATACACCAGTTCCCTGTCATCCACATCCAGATTTTTTAACTGCTTATTGCCCATACCCGGAATCATTTGCAGAATCTGGCTCATTGAACCCATATTTTTCATTTGCTGCAGCTGGTCAAGAAAATCATCGAAGGTAAACTGCTGCGTTCTCATTTTCTTTTCCAGTTCCTGGGCCTTATTCATGTCAATGTTTGTCTGTGCTTTTTCAATCAGACTGAGCATATCACCCATACCCAGGATTCGGGATGCCATCCGATCGGGGAAAAAGGGTTCGAATTCATCAACTTTTTCTCCCATGCCGACAAACTTAATCGGCTTTTGTGTCACAGCGCGAACAGAAAGAGCCGCACCTCCCCGAGTATCCCCATCCAGTTTGGTAAGAATAACGCCGTCAATCCCGATCTTTTCATGAAACTCCTGGGCTACGTTAACGGCATCCTGGCCTGTCATGGCGTCAACCACCAGCAGGATCTCCTGAGGTTTCACCGATGCCTTGATTTGCTGCAGTTCCTCCATCAACACTTCATCAATATGAAGCCGTCCGGCGGTATCAATGATCACGGTGTCCAATCCCAGCCTGCTGGCGTGTTCAATCGCCGCCCGGGCAATGTGAACGGGACTGGTAACATCACCCATTGCAAAAACCGGCACATCAATTTTTTCACCGACGGTTTGCAGCTGCTGAATAGCCGCCGGCCGATAAACATCACAGGCTGCCAACAACGGATTCTTTTGCTGTTTTTTTAAAAGCTTGGCCAGTTTACCACAGGTGGTTGTTTTCCCCGAACCCTGCAAACCTACCATCATATACACTGAAGGGGGCTTGGAAGAAAAGGTCAATTTGCTTTGTCCGCTGCCCATCAACGCTGTTAATTCTTCATTGACAATTTTAATCACATGCTGCCCCGGAGTCAGGCTTTGCATAACCTCGGAGCCAATCGCGCGCTCTGTTACCCGCTGAATAAAATCTTTGACAACCTTAAAGTTAACGTCTGCTTCCAAAAGCGCCAGTTTCACTTCACGCATGGCTTCTTTGAGGTCTTTTTCCGTCAGTTTTCCTTTTCCCTTCAGTTTTTGAAGCGTATTTTGCAGTTTTTCAGACAGTCCTTCAAAAATCATTGCGCATAACTCCTTTAAGAAGTGCTGATTTGATAAAGTTGTTCCAGCGATTCTTTCATCTGTTTGAGTTGATCCAGTGCATCTTCCATATCAGGATTGTCTGCCAGCCGATATTCCAGGTTCGCAGCCATCTGCTTTAAGGATAGAATAAGGCGGCTCTGTCGTTGAAATGTCTGCAATAGCATCATTTTAGCTTCATATTGTTCCAGTATATGGACCGTTCGCTTCAAATGATCATACACACCCTGGCGCGAGATCTGGAGCTCCTCCGCAATCTCGGCCAGTGTTAAGTCCTGATTGTAATAGAGATCCATCATCTGGCGCTGCTTGTCTGTCAGTAGTGACTGGTAGCAATCGAACAGCATGACACAGTTTGTATTTTTATCAATCATGATATCCCACCACTGTAAAGGTTGTTTGCTTTATCGGCACATGCACATTCTAAAGGATTTTCATTGCATTGTCAACCATTATTGCTTTACTTTTTTTCACTACTCATCACCCAGCAAAGCATCTGCAAAGGATTTGGCGTCAAAAGGCTGCAAATCATCCAGTTGTTCTCCCACGCCAATCATTTTAACCGGGATGCCCATGCTTCGAACAATCGACATAATAATGCCGCCTTTTGCTGTTCCATCCAGTTTTGTCAGAACAATACCGGTAATACCCGCTACCTCACCAAATACTTTTGCCTGTTGCAGTGCGTTTTGTCCGGTCGTGGCGTCCAGCACCAGCAGCACTTCTTTCCGGGCTTCAGGATACTCCCGGTCGATTACCCGAAAAATTTTCCCCAGTTCATTCATAAGATTTTTTTTATTGTGCAGCCGCCCTGCAGTATCACAGATCAGAACGTCACTGCCGCGTGCCCTGGCTGCATGGATCGCGTCAAAGATGACCGCCGCCGGATCAGCTCCCTCCTGGTGACGGATCACAGGTACACCACTGCGTTGGCCCCAGATTTCCAGTTGATCAATGGCTCCAGCCCGAAAAGTGTCACCGGCGGCCAGTATCACTTTTTTACCCTGTCCCTTGAAATAATGGGTGAGTTTTCCGATGGTCGTCGTTTTTCCGACACCATTGACTCCCACCACCAGGACAACTGCAGGCGCAGGGTCGATATTGATGGTCTGGTCTCCTGCTGTCAGTAATTCTACCATCAGATCTTTTAGCAATGACTTGACTATCTGCGGATCATCCGTTTTCCCCTCCCTTACGCGCTGTTTTAAAGAGGTCATCAGCTCCATGGTGGTTTCAAAACCGATATCAGCAGTAATCAATATTTCTTCCAGATCATCATAAAAGTCATCGTCAAGTATTTCATATCCATTGACCAATGCATCAATCCGATCAGTCAATTCACGGGATGTTTTGCTCAGACCTTCCTTTAACCGTTGAAAGATGCCGGTCGCTTTTGATGATTCGTTCATGCGTTATTCCTCCTCTTCCGATGATGATGGACGCATCAGCCGGCGATCATGTTTTCTTCAATCTCCTGAAGCTTCAGGGTCAGCATCTTTGATATTCCTTTTTCCTGCATGGTGATGCCGTAGAGTGTCTGTGCCCGTTCCATGGTTTGTTTTTTATGGGTGACTACCACAAACTGAATTTCTGATGACAACGTCACCAGATAATCCGCAAATCGACTGACGTTGGCGTCATCCAGGGCTGCTTCTATTTCATCAAGTACACAAAAAGGCGACGGTTTGACCAGCAGAATCCCAAACAGGAGTGAGATAGCCGTCAACGCCTTTTCGCCACCTGACAGCAATGATAAATGCTGGGATTTCTTGCCTGGCGGCTGGGCGATAATTTCTATGCCAGTGGTTAACAGATCTTCAGGATTCTGCAAAACCAATTCAGTGTTTCCTCCATGAAAGAGTCGTTGAAACACTTCATTGAACCGCACCTGGATTTTGTCAAATTGTTCCCGAAACTGTTGTATCATATGGGTTTCCAGTTCTGAGATAATGCGTTCAAGTGATTCTTTTGCATCCAGCATATCCTGTTGCTGCTTGATCAGAAAATCGAACCGTTCTTTGACGCGTTTGTATTCATCCAATGCACCGACATGGACATCTCCGAGACTCAGCATTTCTCTTTTAAATGCATTCAAGTCTGAGGGTTTAAGTCCGTGCTCCGAATGGCTCTTTAACCAGATCCGAGCCTGTGTCGGGTTAAACTGATGCTGTTCCAGGAGCTTTTCTTCTACCTGTTGAAGCTGCCATTCCTGCTTTGACAGGCGAATTTCTGCCTGATGCATTTTTTCTCTGATTCCCTCAAGCGTTTCTTTCAGTTGCTGAATATCCTCTCGAAGCCCCTTTAATGCCTGCTGCTTATCTTCTTTCATTTTCTTCAACTGCTGTTCTTTTTTTTGTTCTTCTTCAATCGTTTCCAGCAATTGTTGAATGGATACAGCCAGCACTTCCATTTCCTTTGAAATCGCAGCTTCCCGTTCATCGATTGACTGTGCTTCCTGATCCATTGTTTTTTGCTTTTTGCTGATCATCTGTAACCGATCTTCACTGGCCGTTCTTTCAGTTGCAAGTGATTTTCCTTTTTCATTGTGCTCTGCTATTTCAACCTGCAATTGGTTGAGCAGTTGAGAGAGTTGCTCCATCTGCTGCTGCATCAACCGCTGTGTCGTGGCCTCCTTCTCGACATCTGCACGAACATCCGCCAGGGTTTTCTCTTTTTCTGTCAACTTATTGTGTAGGTGCTGCGTATCGCTGATCAGATCTCCTATGTGCAGTGACAATTGTTTCTTCTCATCTTCCAGACGCTGCTGTTGATGCCGTTGTTCTTCAAGCTGCCGCGCAAAGCCCTGGCTGTCACTTTCAACCCTGACAGCGGTCTGTTCTTCCTGGGACAGTTCCTGCTTTCTTTCATGAAGAAGACTCATCAGTCTTCCCTGATCCTCCATCAGTTGTTCCCGTCTGGTTTCCAGATCATTTCGCTTAGCCGCCAATTCATGAATCTGATTTCCCAGTTCTTCAATCTCGCGTTTTCTTACCAGCAAACCATCCTGCTGATGAGAAACACTCCCGCCTGTCATGGATCCACCCGGCTGAATCAGGTCTCCATCCAGGGTTGTGATTTTAATCTGGTGTCTGAAATCCCGCGCGATTTGAATAGCCGTGTCAAGCTGTCCCGCGATGATAACCCGTCCAAGCAGATTTTCAAAGATGGATTGATAGGGACTGGGGTAACTGATCCGGTCCAATGCACAGGTTGTGTTGGGATATTTCTCCAGGCTCTGTAGTTCCTGATTGCGTAGTTGGCGTCCCTTAATGACGTTGATGGGTAAAATGGTGACCCTGCCCTGATGGTTCTTTTTCAGATATTCAATAATTTTCTTGGCCTGAGCCTCTTCATCTGTCACCAAATATTGAAGTGCAGGACCCAGGGCTGTTTCAACCGCAGTTTCATATCCCTTTGGAACCCGGATCAAGTCAGCGACTACGCCATGGAAACCCTGGGAAAGATGGGGCTGCTGTTGAACTGCCCGCAAGACATTTTTAACTCCCCGCTGAAAACCTTCAAAGGATTTCTCCATATTGACAAGGGTATTTTTACGGTGCAGTGATCGGTCATGCTCCTGTGAAGTACTGTAGATGTCACGCTCAAGCGAAGTAATGTGCTCCTCCTTCTGCTTTACAAACTCCTGCTGCTGCTGAATTTCTTCCTTCAGTTTTTCCACATGTTGTTTAATGCTCATTTTCTGTTTCATCAAGCTTTCGTATTGTTCTTTTGCGACAGTGGTTGTCTGCCGAACACGATCCAGTTCAGCTTCCAGTTGCCGGTGCCGCTCAGCAGCAGCATCCTGCAACGCTTGGATCCTTTCTTTCCTGGCTTTTAATCCGGCAATATCATTCAAGGTTTCAATAATGCCCGCTTTGTTGTCTTCCAACAGCTCATGACGTGATTTCAGTTGTTGCGTTTCAACAACGATTCGTTCTTTCAGTGCCGACAACTTCTCGTTTTTCTCCAGTATTAATTCCTGATGCTGCATCATCGCCTGCTCAAGCTGAAGAAAGCGCGCTGTTTCTTTCTCGCTTTCCTGCTGCATCGCCAGAGCATCCGTTTTCAAGCGATGGCGCTGTTCACCGAGATGGTCTCTTGCCTGCTCTTTGAGCCGCCGTAGCGTCCTGGTTTCTTCCGTACGGTTTTCAATGTCCCGGATTCGCTGATCCAGCGTATCTTTTTCCTGCTGGCACTGTTCAATGTATATAACCGCCTTTTGCTCTTCTTCCTCAACATTTTCAAGATCTTGATGAATAGAATGAAGGTTATTCTCCCATTCTTCCTGTTCCCGTTCAATTTGTGTCATGGCTCCTTTAGTTTTGTCATATTCACGAATAAAGGCATCCACTTCCAGCAATGCTACTTTTTCCCGAAGCATCAGGTATTTTTCGGCTTTGTCCGCCTGTTTTTTTAACGGTTCAATTTGCTCTTCCAATTCAAGCAGAATGTCCTTCAGTCGACTGAGATTTTCATCTGTCTGTCCCATTTTTTTTGCCGCTTCTTCTTTTCGGGTGCGGTATTTAACGATACCGGCTGCTTCATCAAACAACAGCCTGCGTTCATCTCCCCGCTGGCTGAGAAGTTCATCTATTCTCCCCTGGCCGATAATGGAATAGCCCTCTTTACCGATACCGGTATCCATCAGGAGTTCCCGCACGTCTTTTAAACGGCATTTGGTTCGATTCAAATAGTATTCGCTTTCTCCCGAACGATAGACCCGCCGTGTAATGGCCACTTCCTGGTATGGTATCGGAAGAAGTGCACTGTTGTTATCAAAAACAATGGTGACTTCAGCTAATCCCTGAGGTTTTTTTCGATCTGTACCTGAAAAAATGATATCTTCCATTTTCTGGCCCCGGAGGCTTCGGGCACTTTGTTCGCCCAATACCCACCGAATCGCATCTGCGATATTGCTTTTACCGCAGCCATTTGGGCCTACCACCGCTGTGATGCCTTTATCAAAATGGAGTTCAGCCCGTTGAGCAAAAGACTTGAATCCCTTCATTTCAATTTTTTTAAGATGCACTGATGATCCCTCCTGAAGCCTCAATATGCAGTACGATCCTCATTTAACAGCCCGTTGTTTCATGCTGGATATGGCTGCTCTGGCCGCATTCTGTTCGGCTTCCTTTTTGTTCTTTCCCTGCCCGTTTCCCAGCATCTGC
The DNA here is from genome assembly GCA_033549305.1 of Bacillota bacterium. Taxonomy (GTDB): domain Bacteria; phylum Bacillota; class Clostridia; order Peptostreptococcales; family Tindalliaceae; genus Anoxynatronum. The sequence goes on from JAWSUV010000001.1 coordinate 65,393, forward strand.
TCTCCGGCCCGCACTTCAATATAAAATGTTTTATTATGGTCAGGACCTTCCTCATTGACCACCAGGTATTCGATCTTATCCTGAGTATTGCACTGAAGTATTTCCTGGAGCTTTGTTTTATAATCAGACATCAAATCGCCGCTGGCGGCCAGATCGATTAAATCCTTAAAGTTATCAATGACAAAAGCCTCGGCATGTAAATAGCCGCCATCCAGATAAATGGCAGCAATCAACGATTCCAGTCCGTCCGCAAGGATCGATTCCCGGTCTCTGCCACCGCTGCTTTCCTCACCTCTCCCCAATAACAGGTGTTTCCCAATGTCGATACGGCGCGCCTTCAACGCCAATGATGTTTCACACACAACATTTGCTCTCACTTTCGTCAATTCACCTTCGGGCAGATGATGATAAGTCTCAAAGATATAATGGCTGATGATGAGGCTCAGCACTGAATCTCCCAGAAATTCAAGCCGTTCATTATCCCGCATTCTTCTATGCTTCCATTCATTGGCAAAGGAACTGTGTGTAAGAGCTTCCAGCAAGATGTCTTCCTTTTTAAAACAATATCCTATCCGCTGCTGAAGTATTGTGATGGTTTTTTTCCACTTATCCAGTTCCCTCATCTGGATTCCTCCCCAGGAGGCTGATCAGTTGTTGTCGGCAGTTGACTGATGATATGGCTGACCAATTGATTTTCAAAAGATATTTTTGCCTGGCGAACCGCGTTTTTAATGGCTTTGGCATTGGAGCTTCCGTGAGCTTTGATCAGAAGTCCGTTTACCCCCAAAAAGGGAACCCCTCCATGTTCTGCATAATCAAATTGTTTCTTGAGAGCCTTTAGTCCTGGTTTTGCAAGCAAAGCACCTGCTTTCGTCCGCCAGGTGCGCATCAATTCCTGTTTCAGTGTATCTCCAAATGTCTGGGCTACTCCTTCATACAGTTTCAGGATAATGTTTCCGGTAAAGCCATCACAGACGATTACATCTGCTACTCCCGCAGGAATATCGCGGGCTTCAATATTGCCCGCAAATCCAATTTCCGCGTCATTCAACAGTTGATAGGCAGCTTTACTGAGTTCGTTCCCTTTCTCCTCCTCCGCTCCCACATTCACCAAACAGATTTTAGGCTTGTCCATTCCTGCCATGGTTTGCATGTAACTGTTCCCCATCCTGGCAAAGTCAAGCAGGTGCTGTGGTTTGCAGTCTGCATTCGCACCAGCGTCAATCAACAGGGAAATTCCTTTGGGAGTTGGAAACGGTACAGCCAGGGCCGGTCGGGTGATTCCTTTGATTCGTCCCAGAATAAAAAGGCCGCCGGCCAGCAGCGCCCCCGTATTTCCGGCAGAAATCACCGCATCAGCTTCACCATCCTTCACCATTTGGAAAGCAACGGACATGGATGATTGTTTCTTTTGCCGCAGTGCCACAGATGGTTTATCATGATTTTCGATTACTTCAGAACAGTGAATGACTGTCACCTGATCTGCAATCATTCCAAGCCGATGAATTTCCCGATGAACGATTTCTTCCCGTCCGGTTAGAATCACGTGCACATCCAATTCCTGAACGGCTTGGAGAGCGCCTGCCACTGTTACTTCCGGTCCGTAATCGCCACCCATGGCATCGATGACAACTCTCATTCTGTTTCCCCCTTTTCAGCATCCAAGTCCACCAGGATAAATTTTCCGCGAAAGACTTGGATTTGTTTTGTACTTATTCTTACATGAATAAAGTGTTTGTTACCTCTCACCCTCACCACTTCGGCTTTGGCTACAAGTTTGTCGCCAGCCTCCACGGGATGCAGGTATTTAATGTTTGAAACACCCGTCAAAGCAACGCTGGCATCAATGACTGCCATGGCAAGGGTTTCTGCCTGTGAATAGATGTGATGACCCATGACCATACTGGTTTTTTTGAATGCCATGTCATCATTTGTATCAAGGATGGATATGCCGGTCACACCCAGGTTCAGGTCAATCAGCTCACCAACGATTTCCGCGCCTGACATGCTGCGTACTTTTGCATAATTCTCAGAAGCTGCATGACGCATCCGTTCACGCAGTTCCGGAATGCCCAGCTCCAGGCGATCGAGCCGAATTGTCTGGATGCTGACTTCAAATCGAACAGACAGATCTTCATCTGTCAGAAAGGGATCCGAATCCATCAACAGCCTCAACTCATCCTGACGTTGTTTTTTTGATTTTTTTAACGTTTGTTGGACTGAGTTCATTATCATCACCCCTGATTACAATTAGTACCTGATGCTAATCCCAGTATACTAAAGAAGCGGTTAACAGGCAAGATAATCAACCGGTGTAGATTTAAAGCAGCTTTCATAAAAAAAAGCATCACCTTTAATCCGGCAATGCTGTCTTCTGATGTACTATTTAACATCAATGACTTCTTTTCCTTTGTAGTATCCACAATTCGTGCAAACCCTGTGAGAGACCTTCGGCTCATGGCACTGTGGACATTCTGAGGTGGTTGGTGCAACATACTTGGAATTTGATGCTCTTCTCATATCCCGATCGGATTTACTTGTTTTTCTTTTTGGCACTGGCATGGCGACACCTCCTTACTCATTTGCTTTCTGAATCCAATCTCGCAACTGCGCCAATCTTGGATCCAGTTCTTCTTCTCCGTTTTTATCCGGTTTACACTGACATGGTTCTTCATTGAGATTGCTGCCGCAAGTGGTGCAAATGCCTGCACAATTATCGCGGCAAAGCGTTTTTACCGGAAGATTGACCATTATCTGCTCCTGTGCATAGACCATCAGATCAATCTGGTGAGCTTCATAGAACAAGACATTGTCTTCCTGGTCGGTTTGACTCTCTTTTCCTGCAGGCAACAACTCGTCGAAATTTTTCAGCAGGACTTCCCGCTGCACTTCCTGCAGACAACGTGCACAGTGAGTCGTCATGTGTGCAGCAATTTCGGATTCCAAATACATCTGATCACTGATTTTTTTTGCAGCACCTTTCACTTCAACAAGTGCTTCGAATGTAATGGTGTCACCATAATAATCAATATCCGGCTGCTTAAAGTGAAACTGAAAGTCAAGTTCTTCGGTTTCATTTTTTATAAGCGGCTTTAAGTCAAGTTTCACACAAACCACCTCTGTTTCCAATAGAAGAAATTATATGTTTCCCGGAGTGATTTGTCAAGCACTAATATCGTTGCAGTCTTGCATCTTCTTATGAAACCAGTGATTTTGTTTCCCGAGCAATCATCAGCTCTTCATTCGTCGGCATCAGAACAATCTTAACCGTGGAATCATCTGTACTGATGATGGCTTCTATGCCCCGCGTACCGTCATTCTTCTGGTCATCAATTGTGGCACCCATGAATGTTAATGTCTTACAGATTTCCTTTCGCGCGGTATCAGAATTTTCTCCCAGTCCCGCAGTAAAAACAATGGCATCCAGTCCACCCATTTCAGCAGCATAAGCGCCGATATATTTCGTGACGCGCATATTAAAAAATTCAAGGGCCGCTTTTGCTCTTTCATTTCCTTTTGAAGCTGCCTCTTCAATATCACGGAAATCACTGCTGATACCGGAAATGCCAAGTACGCCGGATTTTTTATTCAAAATGTTGTTGACTTCATTGATATCCAGATTTTCCTTCTCCATTAAGAAGGAAATGATCGCGGGATCCAAATCTCCGCAGCGGGTCCCCATGGCCAAGCCTTCCAATGGAGTGAACCCCATGCTGGTATCAACCGATTTTCCATTCTTCACAGCCGCCATGCTGGCACCATTTCCCAGGTGGCACGTGACAATTTTTAATGATTCAAACGGTTTACCCAGCAATTCTGCTGTTTTCATCGCAACGTATTTGTGTGATGTACCGTGGAAGCCATACTTTCGGACACGATATTTCTCGTAATATTCATATGGAAGTGCATAAAGATAGGAGGATTTTGGCATTGTCTGATGGAAGGCTGTATCAAAAACTCCCACCATGGGAACTGTCGGAAGAATTTCCTGGCAGGCGTAGATTCCCATCAGGTTTGGCGGATTATGAAGCGGGGCTAAATCGGAACATTCTTCCAGGGCATCAATGACTTCCTGCGTGATGATCACTGATCCTGAAAATTTTTCTCCGGCATGAACCACACGGTGTCCCACTGCATTGATTTCGTCCAAGGATTCCATTACCCCATAATTTTCATCCACCAGTGCATCAAGCACGACTTTGATGGCTTCTTTATGATTATGCAGATCACCTTTGATGAGTTTCTTCTCTTTTCCAATCGGTTCATGTTTGACGAAGGAACCTTCAATACCAATTCGTTCTGCAATGCCTATTGCCAATAGTGATTCGGTTTCCATGTTGATAATTTGATACTTCAGGGACGAACTTCCGCAGTTTAACACCAATACTTTCATTTAGAACCCTCCTGTAGTTTGAATAAGATTGATTTTCTACTTCCCGCATGCTAACATGTCAATCATAATAAACTTTTAACAATTTTTCAAGTGTTGTTGCCGAACTATCACAAAACAAAGCCCTTTTTTGTTGTTTTTATCATGCTAAGCTGCCATATCCATGATTGATGCCTTCGAAAGGCGGTTTTTATGATGAAAGTCCTGGGTCTGATTGTCGAATACAATCCATTCCACCATGGCCATTTTTATCATCTCACACAATCGAAAATGTTGACAGGAGCCGATTATTCAGTGGCAGTCATGAGCGGCCATTTCATGCAGCGAGGCGAACCGGCGGTCACCGATAAATGGACCCGCGCTGCGATGGCGGTTTCCTGCGGTGTCGATCTGGTACTTGAACTCCCTGCTATCTATGCTTGTTCCAGTGCTGATTTCTTTGCCCGGGGAAGTGTGTTGCTTCTGGATCAACTTGGTTGTGTAACGGACCTGTGCTTTGGGAGTGAAGCGGGCTCACTCTCAGCTCTCGAAATTGCTAGTGAATTGATGGCGCATCCGCCGGCAGCTTATGATCAGCATCTGAGGAAGGCACTTGAAAAGGGCTTGCCCTATGCTGCTGCTCAGGAATCTGCTTTGCTTCATGTCCTGCGAAAGTCTTCCTCCCAGACGAAGGATGCCGTTGCAAAAGTGTTTAATCAACCAAATAATATTCTTGGCCTTGCATATTTAAAGCATCTAAAAGTTGTTAATAGTACCATTCAGCCCCACACTATCCAACGAATAGGAGCCGGTTACCTTGAGAAGCAGCTGCACTATCTGGTCAGCAGTGCCACCGGGATTCGGCATCAGTATGAGTTTTCCGGTAATTTAAATTCTGTTAGGAACTCCATGCCCGAGAAAGCCTATGCCATTATGGCAAAAGGGATTGAAACCGGCAGAGGACCAGTTTTTCTGAAAGATTTTGAATCCACCATTATGATTTTGTTAAAGCGTTCCTCCATATCTGAATTATCCCGGCTGCCTCACGTTACCGAAGGCCTTGAAAACCGTATTTTGTCCTGCATTCAACGCACCGGATCTATCAGTGAATTTATAAACTGTGTTAAAAATAAACGGGTGCCATACACCCGTTTACAAAGAATGCTGATACATTTACTATTAAACATCCGTCATCCCATGGCCAGTGATTGGTATTACCATCATAAACCACCCTATGCCCGCATTCTTGCTTTTAATGACCGCGGACGCCAATTGATTCGCCTTTGTCAGAAAAAAGCTTCAATCCCGCTCATTAACAAGACCGCCTCGTTTAGAGCTGACACTTCAACCATAAGAGATCTTCTATTATTGGATTACCGGGCCAGCCGCATTTATGGAAGTGTCCTTCCACATCCCAGTCTCCGATTGGGAGAACCTGATCTGGTCAACAGCCCTGTCTATGTAACTGGTTAAAGGACATACTAAAATTCCGAGCACCTAAACAACGCACATTCGAAACCCAGTCAAACACCTGACTGAATTTCGCCTTATTGACTGGATCGATTCATCTGTTTGAGCTCATTACGGTTTTCTTCAATGGTTAGCAGGATTTCTTTTAGTGTTTCTCCCGTTTGCTCCAGCAACTCATCCGTATAATCACGGGCGCTTATGCGCATATCGCGCGCGCCATGTTGTGCCTGCAGAATAATTTCTTCTGCCTTTTGACGGGCCATTTGAACAATTTCATCCTGATCAACCAATACTTCAGCATGGTTTTTGGCTTCCTGAATGATTTGTTCTCCTTCCTGCTGGGCCTCTGATAAGATCCGCTGCCGCTCTTCTTTAATCCAAAGTGCCTGTTTCATTTCATCCGGCAGATGAATCCGAATTTCCTTAATGATCTCTAATAACTCGGCCTGGTCAACCATCACTTTGCTGAAAAATGGGATTGTCGATCCGCTTTCAATCAAATCTTCCAACTCTTCCAGCAATTGCAGCACATCCATGTAATAACCTCCCCGTCATTATTTAACCTTGTTGATATTTTCGGATGATTGCTCTTTCAACACTTTCCGGTACTAATCCGGTTATGCATCCATTTAGTTTTGCAACTTCTTTTACGAGGCTGGAACTAAGAAATGAATTTCGGCTCTGCGTCATAAGAAACAGGGTTTCTACTTTCCTGTTTAGCTTTCGATTCATCAAAGCCATCTGAAACTCATATTCAAAATCCGAGACTGCTCTTAACCCTTTAATAATCACCTGCGCATTCTGTTCGTCGGCAAAATCGACCAAAAGGCCGGAATATTGACTGACAGTGACATTTTGGAATTTTGACGTTACATCCCGAACCATTGCAACCCTTTCTTCCAGTGTAAACAAGGGTGATTTGGTTATGTTGGGAAGCACTGTGACAACCACCTCGTCGCACAATCGGGAAGCACGTTCAATAATATCAAGGTGTCCGTTGGTTATGGGATCGAAACTGCCAGGATATATGGCTTTAATCATCTATGATTCCTCCGTCCGGCGATAATAAGCAATTCCGGTTGATCCATAACGTTTAACATTAGTCTGACGAATATCGCCTATCTGTTTGGGCAGTTCCTCTTTCATATTGAATTCAACAACGATGATTCCGCCTGGCAGTAAAATTCCTTTGTGATCCAGTTGCTCCAGCGTCTGTATAATGAGTCCTGCGGCATAAGGCGGATCCATAAATACAATATCCACCCGAATGTCGTTTTCTGCCAAATGCGTGATGGCTGTTTCAGCGTCTTGGCACATCAGGATTGCCTGGTTCGCTAAATGGGTTTTCTCCAAGTTTTCTTTTATTAGCTTGATTTGGACTGATGATCGATCCACGAAAAATGCTTTGCGGGCATAACGCGACAGAGCTTCAATCCCCAAAGTGCCTGCGCCTGCAAACAGGTCCAGGACCACTGTATCGGGTATATCCCTCTGGACCGAGCTAAAAATTGCTTCCCGCACTCTGTCAGACGTGGGTCTCACATCATTTCCTTTCGGTGAACTTAAACGGTGTCCTTTTGCTTTTCCACCTATTACGCGCATCGCCGATCCATCCTTATGTGTCTATTCCAGCGAGAAAATATAGTAATACAATGGCTGTCCACCATAATAGACTTCAACTTCAAGATCCGGATATATCTCAGTTAACTTCTCCTCCAGATCAATGGCCATAAATTCACTTATTTCTTCGCCATAATACACCGTCAGTATTTCATCACCTTCTCTGACCATTTTCCCGACCAGATCGAGCGATACCTGCGTAACATCCTTGCCTGCTGCCAGGATTTCTTTGTCAGCCAGGCCAATCATGGCTCCCTTTTGAATGGCTAGGCCATTCATTTCCGTATCCCTGACAGCAAAAGTTACCTGCCCGGTTCGCACCACGCCAATGGCCTGATTCATGGCCGTTTCGTTGTCTTCGACAGCCGCCTCCGGGTTAAACGCCAGTACAGCTGAAATTCCCTGGGGAACCGTTTTTGTCGGGATCACAGTGATTGCCTTCGTGCTGAGCGCTTTTGCCTGGTTTGCCGCCATGATGATATTGCCGTTGTTTGGCATAATAAAGATATGATGCGCATTAATTTTATCAATGGCATTCATGAAGTCCTCCGTACTGGGATTCATGGTTTGGCCGCCTTCAATCACAACGTCCACCGTAAAATCCTGGAATATTTTAGAAATGCCTTCTCCCATAGCAACAGTAATCATGCCATAAGATTGAGTTTCCTCCGAAGGATCAGCTTTGAATCCGGTTTCCGACTTTTCATGAAATACTTTGTGTCGGTGCTGCAACCGCATGTTATCGATTTTGATATCACTGAGATATCCCACTTTCAGTGCTTCCTCCATCACTTTGCCCGGGTGATTGGTATGGATATGAACCTTAATGACCTCATCATTCCCCACTACCAGCATCGAATCGCCATATATCTCAATCTTATCCCGGTATTGTTCAAGCTGATTATCGGACCCGTGAATAATAAACTCTGTACAGTATCCATACTCCAGAGATGCATTTTGATGCAGTTCATCGATCGTTTGAATGATCGAAGCGGTTTCAACAGGAACTATTTCTTTGCCAGTCAGTCCATTATACGCACCTTCCAGAATCGATACCAGTCCTTTCCCTCCGGAGTCCACAACACCCGCATCTTTCAACACTTTCAACAGATCCGGAGTGCGGATCAGCGATTCGTTTGCTTCTTGTATGACCAGCTGCAAAAATTGATCCATGTTATGAACAGATTGAGCCACTTCCATCGCCTTTTCAGCACTTTCACGGGCCACAGTGAGAATGGTTCCTTCTGTAGGTTTCATGACCGCTTTATAAGCAGTATCAGAAGCTCTTTTCATGGCAAAGGCCAAATCCATTGTGGTTAACTGTTCTTTGCCAGCAATATCTTTGGCAAATCCTCGAAATAATTGTGATAAGATGACACCAGAGTTGCCCCGGGCACCCATCAAAGATCCATTTGCCGCCATCTCCATCAGCTTATCCAGTCGCTCCGTCCCCGTTTTACCGGCTTCCCGAAGGGCTGCATCCATGGTGAGGGCCATATTTGTGCCTGTATCACCATCAGGGACTGGAAATACATTAAGCGCATTGATAACATCCTTATGTTCATGCAGGTTTTGGCTGGCAGCCGCGAGCATTCTTTTCAGCATTTTACCATCGATGATTTCTTTGTTCAAAGGGGCTACCTCCTTCTGTTACTTTTGCACGCGAACGCCCTGGATCGTGACATTCACTTTATTCACTGCCATGCCTGTCAGGGATTCAATGCTGTACTTCACTTTTTCGATAATATTGTTGGCAACCACTGAAATCCGTGTCCCAAACTCAACAATCACATAAAGCTCAATGGAAATTTCATTTTCATTGGTGTGGACCCTGACACCTTTACTGGACTGTTCTCTGCGCAGCAGTTCCACAAGCCCGCCAGCCGATGATCGGGCCACCATGCCGACAACGCCATAGCACTCCATCGTAGAAAGCCCTGCAATTGAAGCGAGCACATGATCATCAATAATGGTTGTCCCGTACTTGTTAATCAGTTTGCCAGGCATTGTTGTACCTCCTTCAACTTATTGTCACTCATTAATGGACTGTGTATGTACTCATTCCGAATTCTTATTAATATCCGTTCTATTATATCACAGCTATCTCGGTTTGTTCACTTCATTCAGAAAAAAGGATCAGGATGCCGTATTGCAAAGTAACCGGTTATGTGATAATATACTAATGTTTTCAAGTTTGACCTTGCTTAAAGGAGGTGTTTCAACATGGCAAGAACATGCTACGTCTGCAATAAAGGTAAAGTCTTCGGCAATCAAGTCAGTCACTCCAACCGACACAACAAAAGAACCTGGCTGCCAAACCTCAGAAGAGTGAAAGCTGTGATTGATGGGACTCCCCAAAGAATCAATGTTTGTACCAGATGCCTCCGATCAGGGAAAGTGGAGCGTGCTTTATAATTCTTTTCTCATAATAAAAGCCTCTCATGAGATCATCAAGAGGCTTTTTTTATTTGTTTCGAATAGCTGCCAGCAGCCCCTGTTCCACTTCGACCTCCTGAAAATCTTCAGCTACCACATTGCTGAGACAGCGGCTGCTGCCCATATGAATGGATTCGTGTGTTACAGAGTATTCAAATCCCCTCAGTGTCACTCCTTTTACCACCTCTGAAATGGGAATAAAAGAAACGGTCTCTCCCTTTATCCACGACAATCTCATGAAGGAGCTGATTAACCTTACTTCTGTTTCGGCCTCATCAATCAGCCCTTCACAGCCTTCGTCCATGATCATTTTTAACAGATAAAGATTTCCGAGACTGTGATCCATCCGGCTGCCAAATGAACCAGTCATTGTGACAGAGACAGACCCTTGATCCAGCGCATATCTAACGGCGATCTCGGTGTCCGTAAAATCTTTTCGGGTATCATATTGAATCACTGGTATGTCATTTGTACGAATCCAGTGAAGATCCCCCGAAATAATTGAATCCAGATCACCTACCACAACAGTTGGGAATACATCAATTTTCCGTAGATACCTTACTGCCCCATCCGCGCAGATAATGTGCTGATGCTTCAGACAGAGTTGATGCAGGTGCTTCAGCGAATGAATCATTCCATTTGTCACAACCAGGCTTTTCATCCCATTCGCCCCCATCACATATGCCTATCGCTTCAGTGCTTCAGTTGCAACCTGTTTCAAGTCCTTAACTGCCTGACCAGGATCATTGCTCTTGAAAATAGCAGATCCGGCAACAAATACCCGCGCACCTGCTTTTGCAATATCTCCAATATTTAACGGGTTAATGCCGCCATCCACCTGAATTTCTGTTTTTGCTCCGATTTCTCGAACTCGTCGTGCCAGATCGCTGATTTTGGGAAGCATGGCCGGAATAAACGCCTGACCGCCATAGCCGGGATTCACTGTCATGATTAAAACCATATCCAGTTCCTGCAGAACATAATCCAGTGCATTCAGGGGAGTTGATGGATTTAAGGCAACACAGGCTTTTGCGCCGGATTCTTTAATTTGGTGAATGGTCCTGTCAAGATGGGGGCAGGTTTCTGCCTGGACAGAAATCAAGTTGGCACCTGCTTTAACAAAATCCTCTATGTACTTTTCAGGTTCGATTATCATCAGGTGAACATCAAAAAGCAGCTGGCTTTTTTCCCGCAGGGATGCTATGACCACAGGGCCTATGGTTATATTGGGTACAAACCTTCCGTCCATGACGTCAACATGCAGGAACTCACAGCCGGCTTCTTCAACCTTCTTCACTTCGTTTCCGAGGGACGAAAAATCTGCCGACAGGATTGATGGGGCAATTTTTATCACGTTAATACCTCCGGTTCTTTCGAATTTCCTGTATGATAGTGACATAGTTTTGATACCTGTTAGGATGAATACCACCTTCTTTCACAGCATTTTTCACGCTGCAGCCGGGTTCTTCCAAATGCAGGCATGAGTGAAACCGGCAGGTTGTCTGCAGGGCTTCAAAATCGCGAAAACAATCACGCACTTCCGTTTCATCAAGATAATCCACAGACAGTGTGCTGAAGCCAGGCGTATCCATGATCCATGTAGTTTCATCAATTTGATGCAGCTCCGAGTGACGTGTCGTATGACGTCCGCGCTGGATTTTTTGGCTGAGACGGCCGGTTTCCAGTGAAAAATGCGGAAACATACTGTTAATCAGTGTTGATTTTCCAACTCCTGAAGTCCCTGCCAGAGCTGTTGTTCGATGTCTCAGAGCTTGCTTGAGTGCTGACAGGCCGTCACCACTTTTCGCACTGGTTTCAATCACAGCATACCCCATCGTTTCGTATGCCGCTTTTAAGGATCGATTTATTCCCGATTCTGCCAGATCCACTTTATTAAAGCAAATCAATGCCGGCAGATGCTGGCTTTCAGCCATCATTAAAATACGGTCCAACAGCACATAATTGGGGGCAGGGTGCGTGTATGAAAAAACAACCAGTAACTGGTCCACATTGGCTGCAGGCGGTCGGATTAATTCATTGAAGCGGGGCAGAACTTCTTCAAGCATGCCTTCCATAGCTGCGCGGTCAGTAATCGTGAACAAGACCTGATCGCCAACCAATGGAATCTGTTCTTTTTTTTTCAGTATTCCTCTACCCTTACAGCTTATGATGCCGCTGATAGACTGTACGTAGAAAAACCCGCTGATGGCTTTGACGATTCTGCCCTGTTCCATAGATCCCCCTAAAAAGTGACTTCTGTTGTTTGAACAACCGTTCCATCTATATCAATTTCATACCGCTGTGTCCCTGATCCTGTGACGGTGACCTGAAGCCGATCACCTTCCGCATCAATGTTGTGATTCTTGCTGAATATCAGTGTTCGCTGACCGACATCCAATCGGTACATTCTCACTTCCACCATACCACTTGTGCCAACGGGTCCAATATTCAGGGTGCGTGTGCTTATCGTTCCAGGCTCCTGAGGCTCGGTTGGTGTTGTGTCGCCAGGATCTTCCGGTTGGGGTTCAATCACCGGTTCTTCTATCTGCGCTTCTTCGACACCCTTACTGACAGTCAGAATAATAGAAGTGTTTTCAGCGACTTCTCTTCCTGATGGAACGCTTTGGCTGATGATGATGTTTTCAACATACTCATTGCTGAAGTCTTCCCTGACTTCACCAATAGACAGGTTTAACCCTTCAAGGGTTGTTCTGGCACTGTCCAGAGCGACACCCACCAAATTGGGCATGATCACCATTTCCACTTCCGGTCCCTCACTGATCATTAAGTTAACCGTTCCCCCTTCCGGGAGCGGACTGCCTGCCCGGGGGTCTTGGCGAATAATGGTGCCTTTCGGCAGATCACTGAACACATAACTTTCTTCCCCTACAACAAACCCTTCATCTTCCAGCGCAAACCGCGCATCATCGAGGTTTTTATATACCACATCCGGGACTTCAACCGCATCCTCAATCGTACTCACAATCAGTTCAACAGGAAAACTTGGCCGCACGGTCATCCCGGCTGCCGGATTCTGGGAGATCACCCGGTTTGCTTCAACTTCACTGTCAAATCGGAACTCTACTCGATACTGTAAGTCAAGCAGTTCCAACTCATCTCGTGCTTCATCCAGTGTAAGACCAACCAATTCCGGTACTGTCAGATTGTTTTCTGATCCACTCCCGAAGAGACTGCTGAGATAAAACAATCCAAAGGTAAACAATAATGCTGCCACTAACGCGGTTAAAATTCCGGCAATCAGGATAAATCGTGTTTTGCTGGGTTTTTTTCTGCGAATATTTTTTGTGGCAGCCATTTTTCGGATCACGTCTCCTTTTGTCTGTGTATTGATCTGGGTAGGATTTTCATCCATTTCAGCATCCATTTCTTCCAGTACATAATTCGGATCCGTTTCCATTTGATTCAGTGCTTCAATGAGTGCTTCTGCAGATTGAAAGCGCGCCACTTGTTCTTTCTGAGTCAACTTCATGATTATTTTTTCCAATCCTTCCGATATGGAAGGATTCACATCCGAAGGCAGTTCAATGTCCTGTTGCAGGTGTTTTAACGCAATGGTGATGGGACTCTCACCTTCAAAAGGTACTTTTCCGGTAGCCATCTCGTACATAACAATTCCCAGAGAATACAAGTCGGTTTTGGCATCTGTGTAACCGCCTCTGGCTTGTTCGGGTGAGAAATAATGAACTGAGCCCACCAAACTGCCGGTATTGGTCAGTGTCGACGTGGTCGAGGAGAGCGCTATGCCGAAATCAGTGACTTTGGCCTGGTGATCTTCTGTAATCAGTATATTTTGCGGTTTAATATCCCTGTGAACCACAAAATTGTTATGGGCATGCTGCAGGGCCCGGGCGATCTGCTTTGTGTAATGGATAATCTCTTCCTGATGAAGGGCGCCTTTTTCCTGAATGACTTTCTTGAGCGTTTTACCACTTACCATTTCCATAACGATATAATACAGATCATCTACCTCTCCCACATCGTACACGTTCACAATATTGGGATGGGATAAGCTAGCCACTGCCTGTGACTCGCGTTTGAATTTATTCACCAGGTCTTTATCGCTGGTGTATTCATTGCGCAGAATTTTGACTGCGACATAACGGTTCAACAACCGGCATTTTGCACGGTAAACCATTGCCATGCCGCCGCCGCCTATTTTTTCAATGATTTCATATCGATTCCCAAGCACTTGACCGATCAATGGATCACCAGCTTTCTTCTGCATCCTGCTGAATGTTCACCAGCAAGACCGTAATGTTATCATGGCCTCCGCGCTCATTGGCCAGTTGCACTAACTTCTCAACAATTATCTGCTCCGGTTCATATTGTTGTATCAACTGCAACATTTCATTGTCTGCAACTAGATTTGTCAACCCGTCGGTACATAATAAAACGCGGTCATTAACTTTAAGTGAGACCGGAATTAAATCTGCACGCACACTGTCTCCCATCCCCAAAGCCCGTGTGATCACATGTTTTTGTGGATGATGCTGTACTTCTTCAGCTGTCAATTCGCCACGTCGGTATAATTCTGCCACCAACGAGTGGTCCTCTGTCACCTGCACAAGTCTCTCTCCATTCAAAATATAAGCCCGGCTGTCTCCGACATGGCCGATCAGTGACTGCCTTCCGCAGTGAAAAAGCAGGGTCAGTGTTGTTCCCATTCCTGCACACTCAGGTTCAATGGCAGCATATTCCAGGATTCGTTTGTTTGCCCTGCTGAATGCTTCATAAAGTATTCCTTTGGCTGATGTCGGGTCCATGTCAGGTGACATATATTTTATGACATGCTCCCGGACGACTTCCACCGCCATCCGACTGGCAACCTCACCGCACTGGTGGCCCCCCATGCCATCGGCAATAATATACAGACAACATCCGTTTTCATGGATAGCGTAATCATCCTGATTAATCTCCCGAACTTTTCCCGCATCTGTGCAGACACCTGTTTTCATCGCGGTTCCTCCCAATGTATGCCTTCATTGCTGTTCTGCGTTCTTCGTTTCAGTTGGCCGCAGGCAGCATCAATGTCATTTCCCATTTCTCTTCTGACACTCACGGGAATTCCTTTGCTTTCTAAAGTGTTCTTAAACAGCTTAATATCGTCACTGCTCCCTGAACGATAATGAGACCCTTCAACCGGATTAACCGGAATCAGGTTTACATGGCACAACCTGTTTTTTAAGAGTGTGGCAAGTGCCTTCATATCCAATACTGAATTATTTACATCTTTAATTAAGGCATATTCATAAGTCACCCGCCGACCTGTTTTTTGAGCATATGCATCACAGGCTTCCACCAGTTCTTGAATCGCATACCGTCTGGCAATGGGCATCAGTCTGCGCCGCACTTCATCACTGGCGGCATGCAGAGAGACGGCCAGGTTAATGGGCAGTTCATAGTCTGCAAGCTGGTGAATCTCAGGAATCAGACCACATGTGGACAAGGTAATATGTCTCATGCTGATGTGAAGGCCTGCTTCATGATTAACAATTTTTATTAATTTTACTACTTCCTGCAGGTTCTGTAAAGGTTCGCCGCTTCCCATCAGGACCACATGGCTGATTCGCTCCACCTGATCCGCTGACATAGCAATGATTTGATCCAACATTTCTGCTGTTGTCAGATTACGGATTAAACCTTCCTGCCCAGACGCACAAAAAGCGCACCCCATGGCACATCCAACCTGAGTCGACAGGCAGGCACTGGTTCCATGGTGATATTTCATCAGAACACTTTCGATCAGTTCTCCGTCTGGCAGCTGAAACAGGTATTTCGTGGTGCCGTCCTGATGCGACACCTGTTTTTTAATTATGTCCAGTTTTGTGATGAAGTACTGATTTTTCAATTTATCTCTGTCATTCTTTGGCAGATTGGTCATTTTGTCAATGTCTTTAACGCCCTTTTGAAGCCACTGAAATATTTGCTGCCCTCGAAATAACGGCCAGCCAATGTCACTCATTGCGGTGGTCAATTCTGCCAAAGATAAATTCAGTAAGTCCCTTTTCAATCCATTTCTCTCCATTCAGTTATGGCGTCGCCTTAGTTTTGCAACAAAAAATCCATCCAGATGTTCGTGTAGATGAGGCCCCATTTGAATCATACCTTCATCCGTGATGGCAGAAGAAATGTGCATCGATTCATGCAGCGGTTCCAGTGGCTGTAGTGAAAATTCCGGTTGTTTGTCCAAAAATGTTTCGATAATGTTCCGGTTCTCCATATGAAAATAGGTGCATGTCGCATAGAGCAAAAAACCACCCGGTTTGACCATTTCCGCCGCATTTGCCAGCAGCTGCTGTTGTAGGTCGGGGAATTGGAGCACTTCTGTTTCTGTTTTATGGAGCTTCAATTCCGGCTTTTTCCGTATCATTCCCATGCTGGAACAGGGGGCATCCAGCAGAACCCGGTCGGCATATCCTTCCCACTGGTGATCTGGTGTCCGGCCATCTTTCACCACCGTCCGAATGATTTGACACCCTAATCTGCGGGCATGCATATCAACTTGACGGATACGTTTTTCAGATAGATCCCGCGCCAGTATGACTCCATGGTTTTTCATCCGCTGTGCAATGAAAGTAGTCTTTCCGCCCGGTGCGGCAGCCACATCAATAATTTTTTCCCCAGGCTGTGGGTCAAGCCAGTGAACTGCAAGCATGGAGACAATGCTTTGAATCTGAAAAAGACCATTATAGTAAGATGCAGCGCGGGTGATTAAGCCGGATGAACGTGTCACTTGATACGCTTCTGGGAGCCACCCAGTTTCTTTTATCTCAAAACCGTCCTGTCCGATTTTTTGAGACAGTATTTCGGTGCTTCCCTTCAGGAGATTCAACCGAATGGTTAGAACTGGCGGTTTTTGATGCGATTCAAGTATTTTTATAACGTTTTCTTGAGAATAATCCTGTCGAAGGCGTTTAATCAGCCATTCCGGATGCGAATACCGGAGGGATGGCTGTTGCTGGAAGATCTGTTGAAGGAAAACCTCACGGTCGGTCGCTTTCGCTATCTCCCTGACAATGGAGCGCAAAACGGCATTAACGAATCCGGCGGCTTTCGGTGTTTCAATCTTGATCAGTCCGACCGCTTCGTTTATGACTGCATAAGCAGGAATTCGGTCAGCAAAAAGGATCTGGTATGCGGAAATGCGCAGGATCCCCCTGACTGATGAATCAATGCCGGTGATGGGTCTGGCCGCGTGTTTTTGCAGAACGGAATCGATGAGCATGATCTGCTCCAGCGTTCCATATACCAGGCGGAGAAATAATCCCTGATCCTCAGATGACCAGTCCGTTTTCTTAAGCCATTCAGCTGTCACCACATTGGAAAACTGTTTTTTGACCAGAATCTTTTCAAGTGAATGAGCAGCTGCAAGACGTGGTTTTATGATCAATGGAGAACCTCCCGGAATTTTCAAACTGGTGGCATAAAGAAAGGCGTTCTGAACGCCTTTGAGTAGCATTAAGATCTTCTGTTTCTCAACAAGATCAGTCGCAACAATTGGGCTACCGCCGTCGCCATCGCTGCGACGTACGTCAATGCAGCTGCATTGAGTACCTTTCGGGAAGATGAAACTTCATCGGCTGCCAGAAATCCGTGTTCTGTCAATAACTGCATCGCCCGGCTGCTGGCATTAAACTCCACCGGCAGTGTGATAATCTGAAACGCGACTGCTGCCGTAAACAACAAGATGCCGATATCGATCATCCCGAGGGAATCGAAGATGAATCCGCCGATAACAAAAACCCAGGCCATGGAAGATCCAAACCGGGCAATGGGGAAAATGGCATTGCGCATGGATAGTGGTGCGTATCCGTTGGCATGCTGAATGGCATGACCAACTTCATGTGCCGCAACACTTACCGCTGCAACAGAAGTGCCCTGGTAAACTTCTCTGGATAAACGCAGTACGCGGGACCGTGGATCATAATGATCAGAAAGATATCCCTGAGCCATTTCCACTGGAACGTTTTGCAGGTTCTTCCCGTCTAAAATGGCACGTGCCACCTCCCTGCCGGTATACCCTTTTTGGGCAGCCACTTTGAGAAAACGGGCAAAAGTCGATTTTACTCTGTTCTGTGCATACAGCGCAAAAAGAATCGCTGGAATTAATACAATAAAACTTCCATCAAAAGGATACATCATGTTTTACCACCTCTCAGAAATCGTTTAATGACCGATTCAACTTCATCCAGATCAACTCGGGTGTTGAGACACGGCCCCTCAGGCCGTTCGTTGATCAGTGCATAGACAGGTATTTGCTGGACGTCCATTAATCCACTGATTAAATCCCTTTCACAGGCGATGGCGATGACCAGTGCAGGGTTTTTTTCCTGTATCCGTTTTCGGGCCAGCGTTCCGCCCGTGACCACGACTGTCTCCACTCCATAACGGTGCTGGAGAGAGAGGAGTCCGGCGATATTGCAGGCGCCGCATTCCTGGCACAAATGAATATCATTGGTGATCTTTATGCCACAGTCAGACAGCTGCAGGCAGTGGGGTGTTAAAATTAACATTTCGTCTGCTGCATATTTTTTTTCACTGTTTAAGAGTGTCTGGTTGTTTAATTGGGCATAAGCTCTTCGGATCTCATTTTGATCTTTCCCCAGCAGCTTCCCCAAGCTTGTCAGGATGGGGTAAAGCCAATGTAAATACATCTCAGAATGGGTCAAAATCGAGCTTGGAACGATTTTATTATACCATAAACGATTGAATGCCACTATGCCTGTCAAGGTAATAATGGTTATGGCAATCAGTATAAGCACCAACAGGATACCCATGAGCCGGTACCACATTAGACTGCCTCCCGCCAGCAGCCATAAAAGGAATCCGACAGAAGCCATCAGGAGTGCCAAAAGAATCCTCATCAGCAAGATGGTGGCCTTTATACTGGTATGCCATTTTTGTTCTGATACAGCCATAACATCAGACTCCCAAGCGCTGATTTTTTTCCAAGTGATTGCCCTGTGAAAAATCATGAACTGTCATTCGCTTTTTCCCTTCCAGCTGGACTTCCTGTACCAACAGGCATCCTGACCCGGTACTGACTCTCATTCCTTCAGACGCAACAGCGGTGATGGTTCCCGGAAATGAATCCTCACACCCTGTCTCCACTTGCGCTTTCCATATTTTCAGCATTTTACCCAGGTAAGTGGTGTGCGCTGCTGGCCAGGGTTGTGTTCCACGAATCAGCGCATCAATCTGTTCCGCTTTTTGAAACCAGTCAATCCTGCCTGATTCTTTCGTTAAGCGCGGTGCATAGGTGGCCAGTTGATGATTCTGAGCAGTCGGTACCAAATCACCGGAAGTAATGGCATGAATGGTCATTTTTAGCGTTTTAGCCCCAAGCACCGCCATCCGGTCATGAAGTGAAACAGCTGTTTCATCAGAAGAAATTCTCACTTTTTCCTGCATCAGGATGGGGCCTGTATCCATCCCTTCATCCATCAGTATGGTTGTAATGCCCGTTTCGGTTAAACCGTCAATGAGGCATTGCTGAATCGGTGCAGCACCGCGATAAGCAGGCAGGAGAGATGCATGAACATTAATGCAGCCGTATCGTGGCATTGTTAACACCTGAGAAGGAAGAAAAAGACCATAAGCGACCACTACTACCAGCTCCGGTTTCCATTCCTGCAGGGGCATCATAAACGCTGGAATTTTGGCCGATATCGGCTGATAAACTGGCAATTCAAGCTGCAATGCCTTTTCTTTCACTGGAGGTTCAGCTAAATGATAACCCCTTCCTTTTGGTCGGTCAGGCTGTGTATACACTCCCTGCAGCTCAATATCAGACATGCCGGCAAGCATCTCCAGACAGGGAACTGCAAAGTGAGGGGTACCCATAAAAACGGTGCGCATATTATACCTCCTGTCAGACATTCGTGAGTTTGTAACTGCTGACATTATTCTTTTGAGTTGTCCGATGCAGCATCATCTGAAGTTTCATCTTCCTCCGGGAGCATGATGTCCGTGAACAAAATGCCATTTAAATGATCCACTTCATGACAAATCGCCCTGGCAAGTAATCCTTCTGCGTTCAACTCAAAAACATCTCCCTCACGATTCTGAGCGCTGACTGTCAGCTTTTCAGGGCGCATCACTTTTCCGCTTTGATCCGGCAAACTGAGGCATCCTTCGATGCCACACTGTTCACCTTCGGTTTCCAGGATCACCGGATTGATGTACTCGATGACGCCTTCCCCCACATCTGTAATGATCACGCGCTTTAGCACGCCTACCTGCGGTGCTGCCAAACCAACGCCATCAGCCGCTGCCATGGTTTCAAT
>JAWSUV010000001.1:85604-87707 GCA_033549305.1 Bacillota bacterium
CATGTCATCCAGAAGAATGTGGACACGCCGATTAATATCGGTCACATCGCGGGATTTTTTTCTGAGTATCGGATCATCATCTGTCCGAATGATTCTAATAGCCATCTTTCAACTTCCTTTCCACGTTTGTATACCTCTTTATTGAATAAATCGGGGATCCGGATCAATGACAACTGTCATTTCTGCTGGGATCTGCTGTTCTTTCTTATCCACCAGTAAATATTTGACCATTTTTTTCAGGAAAGAAAAGGACACGCCGGCTGTCTTTAGCAATAATGTATACCGGTAACGGTTTTCCACTTTGTTTACCAGCGCCGGTCCTGGTTCCAAAACGATGTCCTTAATTGATGAATAGTGATGCTCTTCCAGCATATAGGCCATTCCCCGGGCAATTTTCACGGCTGTTTCGCCGACTTGTCTTTCATCTGGTCCAGTGAACGTGACCTGCATCAGCCGTGTAAAGGGAGGATAATGAAATTGGCTGCGCAGCTGAATTTCCAGGTGATAAAATCGTTCATAATCCTGGTGAGCCGCTAAATCTACAGCATAGTGCTCAGGCTGGTAGGTCTGCAATACCACTTTCCCTGCTGCCGCTCCCCTGCCAGCGCGGCCTGCCACCTGGGTAATCAGTTGAAAGGTCCGTTCAGATGCCCTGAAATCCGGCAGATTAAGGGATGTGTCAGCCAGCAGAATTCCCACCAGCGTTACGTTGGGAAAATCCAGTCCTTTGGCAATCATTTGGGTGCCGATAAGAATATCCACCGACTTGGTGGCAAACTGTTCCAGAATAGCCTGGTGTGATCCCTTTAACCTGGTGGCATCCTGATCCATGCGCATAATGGTATTCTCAGGAAATAATGACTTCAGTGTTTCTTCCGCCCGTTGTGTGCCGGCGCCTTGATAAGCCAGCGGCCGTTCACATTCTGGACAGTGTTCGGGTGTTGCATGCTGTGTTCCACAATAATGGCATTTCAGGACTTTTTCTTTTTTATGCCATTTCATAGTGATGTCACAGTGTTCACATTGAATGACATGACCACAGTGAAGGCAGTTCACATAAGTGGCAAAGGCTCTCCTGTTCAAGAGCAATATTGCCTGATGCCCCTGACCCAGGCAATCCCTCAATGAGTCCACCAGCGGTTTGCTGAAAAGAGTGCAATTTCCATGGCGTACTTCATCACGAAGATCAACAATGGTTACTTCCGGTAAAAAACCGCCCGTGGCACGTTCTTTCAATTGAACCAGTTTCATCTCATGGTGAAGTGCCCTGTGATAGACTTCCACGGAAGGAGTTGCAGATCCCAATACTAACTGCGCTTTTTCAAGGCGGCTGCGCAACAGGGCAATTTCATGGGCGTGATAACGGGGAGATTGTTCGGATTTATATGTGCTCTCATGCTCTTCATCGATGATAATCATCCCTAAGTCACGACAGGGAGCAAAAATCGCTGACCGGGGGCCAATGATGATCCGCGCTTCTCCACTGCGGATCCGATGCCATTCATCCAGTCTTTCGCCCTCAGACAAGTGGCTGTGAAGAACCGCCACCTGGTCACCAAACCGCCCCCGAAATCGCTGCACCATTTGCGGTGTCAGGGATATTTCGGGAACCAGCATAATGCTGTCACGGTTATTGCTCAGGGTTTCTTTGATCAATTGCATATAAACTTCAGTTTTACCACTACCGGTAATACCATGCAACAGCACCTCCTGGGACGGTTTGTGCTTCCAGTGACGATGTATGTCTTCGATCACAAGTGCCTGTTCCTGACTGAGAGTGGGTTCGGGGTAATCAATGCGTTGAAGGGTTGCTAAGGGATCGCGTCTGTCTGATTCTTCCTGAATAATCACGTAACCCTTCTTCGCCAAAGCCATGACAGAAGAACGCCCTGCGCCTGCCGTGTCCATAAGTTTCTTGAGCGGCATTTTCGGTGAATCCGCTAAACAGCATAGAATTCTCTGCTGCACCGGTGCTCCGGTTAATCCCTGCGCCTGTGTCAGTCCATCACTCGGAGATCCTGCCAGCTGCACCATCGTCTTTTTCTTTTGACCGGCCCGATGACTGGGGACAAAACACCGGATGGCTTCGATGGAGCGGCAAAA
>JAWSUV010000002.1:0-60806 GCA_033549305.1 Bacillota bacterium
TTACCCAACAAACAAATGTTGAGTGATCAATGCTCTCGGGTTTCCGAGAGGGTTACGTTTAGATGAGGAGGAGGAAAACGATGCGCATATTAAAAGATCAGGCCATTGGAGTGCTGATAGATGTTCAGGAAAAACTGGCACCCCACATCCATGAAATGGAAGCGGTGGTCAGCAGACAGCAGGTATTGATCAAAGGATTGCAGGTGTTGGGTGTGCCGGTGCTTGTGACGGAGCAGTACACCAAAGGGCTGGGCGGGACACTGCCCGAATTGAAGGAGAGTCTGACGCATTATCGGCCGATGGAAAAAATGGCCTTTTCCTGTATGGATGACCCTGTCTTTGAAGAAGCGCTGAAGGAAAGCGGACGGAAAGCGGTCATCCTTAGTGGAATAGAGACTCACGTATGCGTTTTGCAAACAGTCCTGGATCTCCTGGAAGACGGCTACCAGCCTGTGGTTATTGAAGATTGTGTCTCGTCCCGGAAGGAAGCAGACAAGCGCATTTCATTGAGCCGTATGGAGAAGGAAGGCGCTGTCATCTCTTCGGTGGAATCCATTCTTTTCGAACTTTGCCGGGTCTCAGGGACAGAGACTTTCAAGCACATTTCCAAGCTGGTCAAATAGCGACCGGGCGGATCCATGAAAGCTGCTGTGATATGATTCATCATGGCAGTTTTCTGTTTCAATTCATTTATTCTCGGAGTCAGCCTGATATCAGGCAGTGAAAAAGGCAGAGGCAGGAAGAAGTGAAGTTGCCGGTAAAACTAACTTTGTAGTGGAGCAACAAACCACCCATGAGTCGCAGGGAGGAGTTTCTGATGAAACAGATCATGGCTTTCCCGCCTATCATACAGAAAAACTGCCGGGTATTGATTCTGGGATCCATGCCTGGCGTTCAATCCCTGGAGGCGCAGCAGTATTATGCTCATCCACAAAACCAGTTCTGGAAAATCATTGAAAGGCTGTTCGACCGCCCATTACCGCCAGACTATGATTCGCGAACGACTTTTTTGCTTGAACAGCATATTGCCTTGTGGGATGTTATTCATAGCTGCTACCGGGAAGGCAGTCTGGACTCGGCCATTCGTCAGGAAACAGCCCATGACTTTGAAACGTTTTTTCATACGTACCCCGGGATCCGCTTTGTGGCTTTTAATGGCACCAAAGCACAGGATACATTCCGGAAACATGTGGGGGCCCATTTTCCGGGGATCACTTTTCACCGGCTGCCTTCAACCAGTCCGGCACACACCATGAAACTGGCGGAGAAGCTGGCTGAATGGCAGATAATCGCCCGAATGGCGTCAGAAGACAAGGGATGTGATTGGTAGTTATGAGGCAAACCGGAAAGAAAGGGGAAGGACTGTGACAACAGCTAAGATAAACAAGAAACGGTGTGACTGGGTGGATCTGAATAACCCTCTGTCTGTGGCATATCATGACAAGGAATGGGGGATACCGGTTCATGATGAGCGAAAACACTTTGAAATGCTTGTACTGGAGGGAGCACAGGCGGGACTTTCATGGGCAACCATATTGAACCGACGGGAAGCATACCGGAAAGCCTTTGATCATTTTGACCCGGAGAAAGTGGCCCGGTATGATGAAGCTAAAATCCAGTCACTTTTGGCTGATTCCACCATTATCCGGAATGGGCTGAAAATTCGGTCGGCCGTTAAAAACGCCCGCATATTCCTGGAAATTCAGCGTGAATACGGTTCTTTCGACAATTACCTCTGGGGTTTTGTGGAGCACAAGCCCATCATCAACCATTTCCAGACCATTGGAGAAATCCCGGCCCAAACAGAACTTTCGTCCAGGATTTCTAAAGCCCTCAAAAAGCGTGGCATGAGTTTTGTGGGGCCCACCATAGTCTATGCCCACATGCAAGCCATCGGCATGGTGAATGATCATCTGACAAACTGCTTTAAACGTCTTGAAAATGGCTAGTACGGTGAAAAATGGCCTTCATCGAACCAGAAGAAGATTACTTAAACGGTTTTTTGCCTTGTATAATGCGGATTAAAACGGATCCAACGGCTAATACCAGCAGGATATGGATAAATCCTCCCATTGTGTTATGGGATACCATTCCCAGCAGCCACAAAACGAACAGGATAATAAAAATGAATTTAAGCATTGGAATCCCTCCCGGCAAGATGATTATTGATAACGGTATATTACCCGATGAGACAGACAGATGACCGAAGGTTTTTCTCTCACACAACAGGCAAGTGCGTACAGGAAAAGATTGTCACAAATTTGACATAAGCGTCCCCCTTCAGATATACTTTAACATGAAAACGATAGCGGCGTTCGTTTTCATGGAACAAAATGAAACGGTCAATCATTGCTGAAGGAGGAAAAAACGTGAATTTCAAGAACCTTCTGTTTAAAAAAGAAAATCATATTGCGATCCTTTCGATCAACCGACCAGATCAATTGAATGCGTTAAACACCAGTCTGCTGAATGAACTGGATGAAGCTTTGGAAAGGATCAGAAAAGATGAACAAATATTTGTCTTCATCGTGACAGGCGTAGGCCGCGCTTTTGTGGCAGGAGCCGATATCATCGAAATGAAAGAGTTAAATCCCGAATCCGCGCGAAAGTTTGCCGAAAAAGGCTCTGCGGTACTGAGAAAGATTGAGCAGATGGAAAAACCGTCCATCGCCGCCGTGAACGGCTTTGCTTTGGGTGGAGGCTGTGAGCTGGCGATGGCATGTGATATAAGAATAGCTTCAGAAAAAGCCAAGTTTGGGCAGCCGGAGATTGGATTAGGAATCATTCCCGGATTCTCAGGCAATATACGGCTGAGCAGCATAGTCGGTCAGGCCAAGGCCAAGGAGCTTATCTTCACCTGTGACATTATCAAAGCAAAAGAAGCGCTGGAATTAGGACTTGTCAATGCAGTCTATGACCACGAGGAGTTTATGGAAAGGACCCTTAAGATGGCTGAGACAATCGCTTCCAAGGCGCAGCTTGCTGTCAGGTATGCCAAAACGGCCATTACAAGAAGTGCTGAAACAGACACAGAAACAGGGATGGTGCTGGAAAACAGCTTGTTTGGGCTCTGTTTCGCAACGGAAGATCAGGAAGAAGGCATGAATGCATTTATTAATAAAAGAAAGCCCGAATTCAGGGCGAAATGATCACCGTCGAATAAACGCGGGAATTCAATGGAGGTGTCAATGTGAAAAAGGTAAGTGTATTGGGAAGAGGAACCATGGCATTAGGGATTGTTCAGATTTTTGCAGAACGGGACTACGAGGTAACCATCGTCGTGAGATCCATTGATGAAACCAATCCAAGGGGAAGCATCGCGCCTCTGGCAAAAAGTCTGGAAAAGCTGGTGGCAAAGGAAAAAATCACCACAGAAAAAATGGAAAAAACACTTGGCAATATTCTCATCACCACGGACATGAACGATGTAAAGGACAGCGATCTGGTCATTGAAGCGATCTCAGAGGATCTTAACGTCAAGAAAGACACATTTAAAGAATTGGATGAACGATGCAAAGCAGAAACCATTTTAGCAACAAACACATCCTCCCTGTCAATCACAGAAATTGCCAATGCAACAAATCGTCCGGATAAGGTGATCGGGATGCATTTCTTTAACCCGGTGCCGCTGATGAAGCTGGTCGAAGTGATTAAAGGGATTGCGACATCAGATGAAACAAAATCCGCCATCGAGGTACTTGCAGAATCACTGGGGAAAACGCCTGTCGTTGTGGAAGAAGCTCCCGGGTTTGTTGTTAACCGTATTCTGATCCCCATGATCAACGAAGCGGTCGGGATTCTGGCAGATGGTGTCGCAACAGCAGAAGACATTGACGAGGCAATGAAGCTTGGCGCGAATCACCCGATAGGACCATTGGCGCTGGGGGATCTGGTTGGACTGGATGTCTGCCTGGCCATCATGGATGTACTCTATGATGAGTACCAGGATTCGAAATACCGGGCACATCCGATGATGCGAAAAATGGTTCGAGGAAACCTGCTGGGTAGAAAGACCAAAAAGGGTTTCTATCAGTATTAGCCAGGTGACAACGTTGAAGAGTCGAGCAAAGGTGTGGGAAGATCGTGTGAATAATAAAGGAGGCATTATGACATGAAAGAAGTGGTAATTGCAAGTGGTGTCAGAACAGCAATCGGAAATTATGGCGGAACACTGAAAGATGTATCGGCGGTAAAACTGGGTGAAATTGTGATCCGGGAAGCCTTAAAGCGTGCCAAGACTTCTCCTGATCAGGTAAACGAAGTCTTTATGGGCTGCATCCTGCAGGCCGGCGCCGGACAGGGAGTTGCACGACAGGCTTCCGTGAATGCCGGTATTCCGGTGGAGGTTCCCGCCATGACGATAAATATGTTGTGCGGATCAGGATTGCGGGCGGTTTCATTGGCGGTTCAAACCATTCTGACAGGAGACAATGATGTGGTGGTTGCCGGAGGGACGGAGAGCATGAGCCAGGCTCCCTATTTGCTGCCAAAAGCCCGGTGGGGATTACGCATGGGGGATGATAAAGTAGTCGATTCAATGATTACCGATGCATTAACGGATGCATTCAACCAATACCATATGGGTGTAACAGCCGAAAATCTGGTGGAAAAGTATGGATTAACCCGTGAAGAGCAGGATGTGTTTTCCGCTAACAGCCAGAACAAAGCAGAAGCGGCCATCGCAGCAGGTAAGTTTAAAGATGAAATCGTTCCGGTGGAAATCCCGCAGCGCAAAGGTGATCCGGTCATTTTTGACCAGGATGAGTTTCCCAAAGCTGGAATCACTACTGAAAAACTGGCAAAACTGCGTCCGGCTTTTAAGAAGGATGGATCCGTCACAGCGGGCAATGCGTCGGGTATCAATGATGGGGCAGCCGCGCTGGTGATCATGTCAAAAGAGAAAGCCGATGAGCTGGGAATTACGCCACTTGCGACAATTGTCTCTTATGGCAGCGCAGGAGTGGATCCGGCCATTATGGGGATCGGGCCAGTCCAGGCAACACAGAATGCATTGAAGAATGCTGGATTGACCATCGATGATATGGACCTCATCGAAGCAAATGAAGCTTTTGCAGCGCAATCACTGTCAGTTGGAAAAGAGCTGAAGTGGGACGATGAAAAAGTAAACGTAAACGGCGGGGCCATTGCATTAGGTCATCCGGTTGGCGCCAGCGGGGCCCGTATCTTAGTAACATTGCTGCACGAAATGCAGAAACGGGAATCAACCTATGGGCTGGCGACGTTGTGCATTGGAGGCGGAATGGGAACTTCTTTGATTGTGAAGCGATAGCGAGGACGGACATAAGCAAATCCGTCAGAGCGGATCAAAGTGGAGAAAAACGCAAAAAAGCGCCGCAGAGGCGCTTTTTTGTGTTCGAATAATGAACCCCGAAGTTAAAGATTCGTTTTGCGTTGTTTGGCTTTTGGCACGACACAAGTTCCAGTCGCCTTTGTGACGATGATGGGCTCATCAAGAAAATCGCAGGCGGACTCACTGATGTCTGCACGGGGTGCGATTACTTTTCTGGCTTCAAAAACAATCTTGCGTGATGAGTTCCCCACTTTTACAATCTCACCGACGGCTTCAATATAATCTCCTGCGTAGACGGGGGCAAGAAACTGCACCTCTTCGTATGCAACAAAAAGTCCTTCATCTCCATCATGCCGGATGAGAAGCTCTGTAGCGACGTCACCAAAAATATTGAGCATTTTTGCGCCATCCACCAAATTGCCTCCATAATGGGCATCATGTTGTCCGATGCGTACTCTGATCATTGCTTTCATAGTGAATCCCCTTTCTTTCCTGGTCTCTTGGCGACTAACGGGAGAGTCGGCTGTCGTGCTCATTTGCTAGTTTAGAGGACATTCTGTCCTTGTTAAAAGGTACATGGAAATCAATGACTTTCCTTTTCTGGTGAAACGGAGGCACATATGGAAAAGTCTCTGCTATTATACCACTTTCGTGGTTATTTTACCATGATGTGGCGGGTACTGACGATCAATCCATCAGGGTGTGCCGAAAGGATGCATTTTAACAGTTATTCTGTTATAATACAGAAGGCAACACAAATAATCAACAATCGAAAAATCTGACAGGTACTTCCTGGCAGCCTGATTGATGAGATAATTGCTGAACAGGAGATGACGATATGCATCAAACCCGGTTTCTGATTCGACTGCTGCGGATGCTGGCAGGATTATTTCTTTTTGCCGTGGGAATTGTGATGACCATAAACGCCAATATCGGACTTGCGCCCTGGGATGTGTTTCACCAGGGTTTGTCCAACGTTCTGGGGATTACCATGGGACAAGCGAGTATCATTGTGGGGGTTGTCGTGGTGGGAGTCGATTTTTTTGCGGGTGAGCGTATTGGATGGGGCACCCTGGGAAACATGGTGTTTATCGGCCTGTTCATCGACTTCCTCATGTTGAACAACCTGATCCCTGAAATGCAGCTTTTTATTGCGGGTGTTTTTCAAATGGTGGCCGGTCTCTTTGTCATCGGCATTGCCAGCGTTCTCTATATCGGGGCCGGAATGGGCTGTGGGCCGCGGGATGGATTAATGGTGGCTTTACTGAAGAAAACCGGGAGATCTGTCAGCCTGATTCGCGGAATTTTAGAGGGAGGGGCATTGGTGTGCGGATGGCTGCTGGGCGGGACCGTTGGTCTGGGTACAGTTATTACCGCACTTCTCACTGGACCGATGGTGCAATTGGCTTTCCGGATGCTGCGTTTTGATGTGAAAGTCGTGCAGCATCACTATATTGACCAGGATATTAAAGCCCTCGGTAAATTGATGAAAAGCAGTTAGAGCATACCGGAAATTTGCCTGAAAAACGACTGCCATGCCATGCTGAAAGTGAAAAGGAGTATGAGGAAGATGGACGTGAAACGCCGAACAATGATTTTTTTTATAGGAATGATCCTGCTGATGGGAAGGATGCAGCCTGTGTTCGCAGCAGACGCCATTCATCGTCTGCTCCATGGTGAGCAGGATGTGATTGTGTTAGGTCAATTCACCAGTCAAGAAGACGGGTTGCTGGAAATGCGCGTCATTCGGACCTTCCTGGGCAATGTTTCGGGGGATACCATCCATGTGCAGGATGATTTCATTTATTTTGGATTCACTGAAGAATCAGGCAGGCCCAATACCGGCGACTATGCCGTGCTGTCGCTGAATCGCTCCGGAGAGGTTTATCATCAGGCCTGGCATATGGCCAGAGCTGACAGCGGGCATATGCGCGCCCTGACGCTTTACTTTGATCCGGCTGCCGACACTGGTCCGTCGGATCTCAAAGCACTGCAGTACTTCGTCAACACCAACGGCCGGCAGACCGATTTTTATTTTGACGGTGATCAGGTATTTGCCAGACGCAACCTGTTGAGTGATGTGGATTTAACGGACGGGCTGACGGCCTGGGTACCGGAAGTATCAGCAGATGAGGCGCTAAGCAACAATGGCGGTGCCGCAGCGGAAGATCCCGGAGGGATCACGCTGGGAACGATTCTCAGTGCCCTGATGATTGTCTTTTTTGTCGTTGTCATTTATATTCGCCTGCGAGCCGTTTTTTTAACAGTCCGGCGCCAGAAAAAAACAGCTTCATAACCGCACAAAAGACCGGCGCATTCATTAAACAGGCACTCCTCTCAAAAAAAGCCCACCCCAAACATCCTGCGTTGGATGTTTTCGGGTGGGTTTCCTCACAACGGGGAGACCTGGTTAAAAACCTTGGTGTTCCGTGCGGGCAATGATTTCATCCTGAAGGGCTTTATTGAGGTTGTTGAAGTAGTCACTGTATCCGGCGACCCGGACAATCAGATCACGGTAAGCCTCGGGATGAGCCTGGGCTTTTCGCAGCGTCTTGGCATCGGCCACGTTGAACTGTATGTGGTGGCCGTCCAGCCTGAAGTAGGTGCGAACCAGATGAAGCAGTGCTTTCAGACCGGATTCGCCTGCCAGTACCTGAGGGGTGAATTTTTGATTGAGAAGTGTGCCGCCGGTCCGAAGATGATCCATTTTGGCAGCGGATTTGATCACCGCGGTGGGGCCGTGACGATCCGTTCCCTGGACAGGGGAAATGCCTTCCGACAAGGGAACTCCGGCCCTTCGGCCGTCGGGCATGGCACCGATCACAGAGCCAAAATAAACATGGCAGGTTGTGGGCAGCATATTGATGCGGTAAGTGCCGCCCCTCACCGTAGGCCGGCCGTTGACGCTGTCAAAGAAGCTGTTAAACACCCGTTGCATCAGGGTATCCGCCGCATCATCGTCATTCCCGTATCGTGGGGTTTTGTTATGCAGGAGCTGGCGCAGGGGTTCCTGCTTGTCAAAATCAGCCGCCAGTGCCTGCATGAGTGTATCCATGGGGACGTTCTTTTCCATAAACACATGGTGTTTCAGAGCGGAGAGACTGTCGGTGATGCTGCCGATGCCCACTCCCTGAATGTAATTGGAGTTATAGCGGGCTCCTCCGGCGTTATAATCCTTCCCCTGGGCAATGCAGTCATCAATGAGAATGGATAGGAAAGGCGCCGGCATGTAGGTGGCATAGAGTTTCTCGATCAAATGGTTGCCCCTGATTTTGATATCAATGAAATGGTTCAGCTGGGTTTCGAAGGCGGTGTAAAGATCATCAAAGGACTGAAAGCTTTCAGCTTTACCGGTTGTTGGACCAAGCTGTTTGCCGGTGCCGGGATCCTGGCCGTTATGCAGTGTGATTTCCAGCACTTTGTTCAGATTGAAGTATCCGGTGAGGATAAAGGCTTCTTTTCCAAAGGCACCTGTTTCCACACAACCGCTGTTGCCGCCACATCGGGCGTCCTCAATCCGCTTTCCCTGGCGCAGCATTTCTTCAATGACCGCATCGGTGTTAAAAATGGAAGGCTGGCCCCACCCCTTGCGGATAATGTCGGCCGCCTTCAGAATAAGAGCATCGGGATTTTTTTTGCTGACCTGAATATTGGAGCTGGGCTGTAAGAGCCGCATGGTGTCTACTGTGTCAAGAAGCAGATAAGTCACTTCATTGACGCCGTCTGAGCCATCGGCCTTGAGGCCGCCGATGTTGATATTGGCAAAATCTGTGTAGGTGCCGCTTTCCTGCAGCGTGATCCCTACCTTGGGGGGTGCCGGCTGGTTGTTGAATTTCACCCAAAAACACTGCAGCAGTTCCCGGGCTTGCGCTTCTGTCAATCGCCCCTGGTCAAGATCATCACGGTAGAAGGGTAACAGGTGCTGGTCCAGGCGGCCAGGGCAGAAAGCATCCCAGGTATTCAGTTCCGTAATGACCCCGAGATGGATGAACCAATAGGCCTGAAGGGCTTCCCGGAATGAGCGCGGAGCTTTGGCTGGCACCCACTGACAGATATCAGCAATGGCTTCCAGTTCTTTCCTGCGCACAGGATTGGTCTCAGTGGCAGCCATTTCCAGTGCTTTTACCGCATGGCGCCTGGCGAAAGTGATCATGGCATTGGCGGCTACCTTCATGGCTTTCAGTTCTTCCTGCTTGTCATAGGCCGCCTGGTCATTCAGGTAATCAATCTGTTCGAGGGCATCGTCGATGTCATGGATAAAATCCAGCATGCCTTTTTTGTAAAGTTTTCCGTCCGCGACAGTGTGTCCAGGCGCACGCTGTTCCATAAATTCAGTGAAAAGGCCGGCGTCATAGCAGTCTTTCCAATCCATTGTCATTTGATCAAAGAGCAGATCCCGGATGGATTTGCCCTGCCAGTAGGGAATGATCCGTTCCGCCTGGAGGCGCTTGTCTTCTTCGGATACAGCGAAAGAGATCTTTTCCCGGTTATTCATCACGTCCATGTCTTCCAGGGTGTGGCAACACAGCTCAGGATAAGTGGGAGCGGCCTGGGGAGCAGGACCCCGTTCCCCGACGATTAATTCAAGGTTGTTGATGCAGATGCTTTTATGAGTCATGAGATGCTGGAAGGATAAAGCCCGCAGCATGGGTATGGACACCCGGCCCTGGTATTTTTCATAAGCCTCGGTCATCAGTACCGCACGTTCCATGGATAGATGGGGGACAGCGGTTTCACTCTGGAGGCGCAGCGCTTCAACTCGATCGGTTCGTTTGACTGTCAGCGTTTCCATTGATTCATCAACCTCCTTGAATAATATTCAGATGATATTTCGACAGAATAACGGTGATTTCCGCCAGGCGTTCCGGCGTTGGACGCTTCAGATCCTGCAGAAGGCAAGACATTCCATAACGGGCGTATTTATCAGTGCCGATCCCGTGGTAGGGAAGCAGATGAAGGGTTTGCAGTCCAAGGGCATTCAGGTATTGTCCCAGGGCATGAATATGGTCGGTGGCGTCATTAATTCCCGGAATAACCGGAAAACGTATGTTGACGGGTGTATCAGCAGCTGTAAGCTTTTCCAGGTTCTTCAGAATCAGTTGATTGGAAACGCCGGTGACTTTCCGGTGGACGGCGTCATCCAGATGTTTAAGGTCATAGAGAAATAAATGTGTCAGCGGGAGGATTTCATCAATGACAGAAGGCGGCGCATAACCGCAGGTATCAACAGTGGTATGCCAGCCATTTTGGCGACAGGCGCGCAGCAGTGCTGACAGAAAGCCGGGCTGCATCAGGGGTTCGCCGCCTGAAAAAGTAATGCCGCCACCGGATTCATCGTAAAACAGGGCGTCCTTTTCAAGAATGGTCATCACATCATCGACAGCCATGATCTTTCCGGTTAACTCCAGCGCTTCAGCCGGGCAGGCCTGGGCACAGGCACCGCAAAGACGGCAGTCATCCCCGGCAGGAGCGGGATTATTTCCTGCTGTATGGCGGGGTAAGGGCAGCAACGTAATGGCTGAAGTTCCCATGGGGCAGGATTGGATGCAGGCACCGCAGGATAAGCATCGGTCAGGCCAGAAGACCAGTTCCTGACGTGTGGCCAGGCTTTCCGGATTATGACACCACCAGCAGCGCAGGGGACATCCTTTGAGAAAAACAGTCGTGCGGATACCAGGTCCGTCATGGAGCGCGTACCGCTGCAGGTTAAAAACGGTTCCGTACAAAAAATCCCTCCTAGCAAGTCCTTATAACAGGATGAAAG
Source organism: Bacillota bacterium (assembly GCA_033549305.1). Taxonomy (GTDB): domain Bacteria; phylum Bacillota; class Clostridia; order Peptostreptococcales; family Tindalliaceae; genus Anoxynatronum. Next base: position 11,076 of record JAWSUV010000002.1, read on the forward strand.
TTCACATTGTTCTTAAAGGGTCTGAATACATGATATCAAATTTGAAACAATTCTAAAAGAAGATTGTTTGAATCGGAGAAGTAATATCAAACAGTAAAGAACTGCCGAAGCCTGCGTAGGGCCTGGCAGCAGGAGGCATGATCACATTTCATGACCTGTTTGATGTCCTATTCATTTTCTTTTCGAAAGACCCGGAGAATTTTCCCATAATACAGCACATGAAAATCATGGGTGGAATAGTGCTGCTGCTTAATCTGAATATTTAGAGAAGCCGGTTCCATTGCCTGCCGGTAAATCGTTTCGCATTCAACATGCAAATCGCAGTCTTCAATATAATACAGTCCCCTCTGTGAACCCTGACTGAAGGTCAGGTCACAGGCATCTGCTTTGTCAAGATCTCTGCCGGAGCGGGTACCGCACAAGGCCAGTGCTCTCTTCAGCTGACCATGAAGAGGCACACTGACGGTGAACATCGGGTTTTTTTCCATCAATTCATAAGTGTAACGCGTATAACGCACCATGACCATAAAAACCGGCTGGTTCCACATGTAGCCCAATGTTCCCCAGGCAATCGTCATGGGATTCCTGTGCCGTTCATCGGAAGCCACCAGAAAAGCACCGATTTGAAGCTGCTGTAACAGTGATTGCGCTGCTTCGGTAAAAGAAATTTCTTTGTACATATGAATCCTCCCCACTGTCGAATCATCTGGCACATGAATCAGTGCCTCATTCAGTGCGTACACATAAAATCATTCTGCCAAACAGAAAACAGGCGATAGATGCTGCTTTCTGGGTATATATACCGCAATGAAGCACGCATTATTCAAGAACATCAGTCGGGAGGAATTCAAGTGACTCAGACAGTGGTAGCGATTGGCGCTGCGAATGTGGATATCCATGGATTTACGCAAAAGCCGCTCTTGATGAGGGATTCCAACCCCGGACGCATTGAAACCTGTCTGGGTGGCGTTTCCCGAAATGTATCAGAAAATCTGGTAAAAATGGGCGTTAAGACAACGTTGATCACTGCCATTGGAAATGATGCCTTCGGTCGGCAGATCAGGGAGCACAGCACTCAAACAGGCATTGATTTAAGCCACAGTCTGGTAGTGCCTGAGGTACAATCGTCAACATACATGGCTATTATGGATGACACCGGCGATATGGCGCTGGCCCTGTCAGACATGAGTATCCTGGATATGTTGAAAGTATCTCATCTGCAAGCCAGAGCCAGTCTGTTGAGAAAAGCACCGGCGATTGTAGCGGATGCCGGGCTGACATCGGAAGTCATGGAATGGCTGGTAAACACTTTTCCCGATCAGAAAATTATTCTGGATCCGGTATCAATTGGGAAATGCCGTCGGATGAAATCGATCATGGGGCAGTTCTACTGCCTGAAAATGAACCAACTGGAGGCAGGCTTTCTGGCAGACACGGTCATCAGGAATGACCATGATCTGAAAGTGGCGGCTGACAGGTTCATGGCCATGGGCGTGCGAAAAATATATATCACGCTTGGGGCAGAAGGAGTCTATTACAGGCAGGAAGGAATGAGAGGGCGAGTCGAAGTTCCCCCATTGAAGCCGATAAATGTGACGGGAGCCGGCGATGCTTTCACGGCTGCCGTCGTGTATGGCGAACTCCAAGACTGGGAGATGGAGAGGACAGCACGTTTTGCGGTGGGAGCGGCCGCTGTTGCGTTGATGAGCCGGCATACTGTCAGTGAAGAAATGAGCCTGGATGCGATTCAGCGGTGGATGCACCGTTGATGGAAGGCAAGCCTTCAGGGACTACGCATCATTAAGAGTGAGGGGTCATTTGAATAAGGCCGAATGAGGGGAGCGGATTGAATATGAATCGTTATCAGGAAACGCTGCGTACGATCATGGAAGTCATCCCGGAGGTCCAGACAGCTTTGATGGAAGGCAAGCCTGTGGTGGCGCTGGAATCCACCATCATTACCCATGGGATGTCTTATCCGGAAAACATTGAAAGCGCCATGACTTCTGAAAGGATGATCCGACAAGAAGGGGCTGTACCGGCCACCATCGCTGTCATCAAAGGAAAAATCAAAGTAGGACTGAAGACGGATGAACTTGAATACATGGGAAAAGAAAGCAGCATCCGAAAAGCCAGCCGACGCGACCTGCCCATGATTCTGGCAAGAGGGTTGGATGGAGCCACCACGGTGGCCACCACCATGATTGGAGCGCATCTGGCAGGGATCCATTTCTTTGCCACCGGCGGTATTGGCGGCGTGCACCGGGGAGCGTCGGAGTCTTTTGACATTTCCGCTGATCTGATGGAACTTGCACAAACCCCTGTAGCGGTGGTATGTGCCGGAGCCAAGTCAATCCTGGATATCGGCTTGACACTGGAAGTGCTGGAAACGCATGGCGTACCTGTGGTGGGTTATCAGACGGATGCTTTTCCCGGCTTCTATATCCGGGACAGTGGATTTGGGGTGGATGACCGGGCGGATGATCTGATGGAAATCGCCCGGGCGCTGGAGCTGAAATGGACACTGAAACAGATGGGGGGAATGGTCATAGCCAATCCTATCCCGAAGGAATTTGAAATGGATCCGGATCTGATCGGTAAAAGCATTGATGAAGCTGTAGCAGAAGCAGACAGACAGGGCGTGCGGGGCAAGGCATTAACTCCCTTTATCCTCTCCCGGCTGCACCGGGTCACGGAGGGAAAGAGCCTGGCGGCCAATAAACAACTGGTATACAGCAATGCCCGTGTTGCGGCTCAATTGGCAGGGGCGTATGCAGCCTTGATTTCCAGGAGACAATAAAAATTATGACCAGATCTTAATAGTTGATGCTTTATTTATGCACACAGATCTGGTACAATAGGTCTAGCGCGGTAATTGGGCCGTAACTGAAGAAAAAAGAGTAAGGAGTCGATGGAATGAAACTACCGCCACTGCAAATCGGTGATCTCTCTGTACCCGTACCGATCATACAGGGAGGCATGGGCATTGGTGTTTCTTTGTCCCGACTGGCATCAGCCGTTGCCAATGCCGGAGGTGTCGGCATCATGGCCGGAGTACAGATGGGATTTAATGAACCTGATTTTTACGCCAACAGCCAGGCAGCCAATGAACGGTCTCTCCGCAAGCACATTCGCCAGGCCCGGATTCTCAGCCCGGAGGGTGTGATCGGTATCAATATTATGACGGCCATTAACCATTACCGTGAAACGGTTCAGGCGGCCGTTGAAGAAAAAATTGACCTGATTATCTCCGGAGCAGGGCTGCCAACAGAACTGCCGGGATTAGTGGAAGGATCCGACACAAAAATAGCGCCAATCGTATCATCAGGAAAAGCAGCCGCCCTGATTGCCAAAATGTGGGACCGGCGACATGGAAGAGCACCGGATTTGGTCATTGTGGAAGGGCCGGAAGCGGGAGGCCACCTGGGTTTTTCGCCTGAAGAACTGCGGCGGGATCCGCCGATGAAGTTGGAAACACTTGTCAAAGATGTTCTTGAAGCACTGAAAACAACTGAAGAAAAGTACCGAAAGAAGATTCCGGTCATTGCAGCCGGCGGCATTTTTGACGGTGCTGATATTGCCCGGTTTTTGAAACTGGGAGCCGCAGGGGTGCAGATGGCCACCCGCTTTGTGGCAACGGATGAGTGCGATGCTCCCCTTAGCTTTAAACAGGCATACCTGAATGCAGGCAAAGAAGACATAGATCTGGTGCAGAGTCCTGTGGGAATGCCGGGCCGTGCAGTGATCAATTCTTTTATTGCCAGAACGAAGGACGAACGGGTGCCCTCACGCCATTGTTCCAATTGCTTAAAGCCATGTAACCCCAAAGAAACCCCTTACTGCATCTCGGATGCTCTTATGGCTTCTGTGATGGGGAATTTGGAAGAAGGACTGATCTTTACCGGCAGCAACGCCTGGCGACTGACAGAACTGGTGCCGGTGAAAAGGTTGATGGCTCAGCTTGTGGAGGAAGCAGAAGCGGCATTATCCGTATAACCAAAAACATCTGAAGACTCAGCATCCGGGAGGCTAGAAACCCCGGATTTTTCTTTTCCAAAATCACATCGTCATGATAGGATGGAAGAAGGAACAAATAATTTTTCCCGGAGGCGATCCTGATGACAACATATACACCGGACCAACTGATTTTAGAAAAGCCAGCCAGCCAATGGTTGCAAGAGTGTCCGTTATTGGAAAACATGATGGCTTCCCGGCCGGTTACCTGGTTTAATGCTTCCCTTCAGCCGGTTGATGTGGGACTGAAGAACCTTCCGCTGTCTTTCGAGTCGGTGAAGGATGCCGAGCAGCGCCTCTTGCGTTTTGCTCCTTACCTGCCCCAGGTGTTCCCACAATTGAAAAAGACCGGGGGCATCATCGAATCACCCCTTCGGCGAATACCTGCGATGCAACAGCGCGCAGGGGAAGTGTTGAATCATCCCATAACGGGTGAGTGGATCCTGAAAATGGACAGTCATCTGCCGGTTTCAGGTTCCATCAAAGCCAGGGGAGGAATTTATGAAGTGCTTGCGCATGCAGAAACACTCGCACTGGAAGCCGGTCTGGTCAGCACGGACGAGGATTACCGGGTGCTGGATACGCCTGCTGTGCGCGAATTTTTCGGTCGACACCGTATTGAAGTGGGATCCACTGGAAACCTGGGGCTAAGCATCGGTATCATGGGAGCCCGTATGGGTTTCAATGTCACTGTTCATATGTCACAGGATGCCCGGCAGTGGAAGAAAGACCTGCTGCGGGAAAAAGGTGTCACAGTCAAGGAATATGAAGCGGATTACAGTCTGGCGGTGAAGGCTGGTCGTCGGGAATCAGAGCAGGATCCGTCCAGCTACTTTGTCGATGACGAAAATTCCCAGACGCTGTTTCTGGGGTATGCAGTAGCGGCGATCAGACTGGAAAAGCAGTTAAAAGAAGAGGGCATTACAGTGGATGCGTCACATCCGCTTTTTGTCTATCTGCCCTGTGGTGTCGGCGGAGGCCCGGGTGGAGTGGCCTTTGGACTGAAACTGGTCTTTGGGGACAATGTTCACTGTTTCTTTGCTGAACCGACTCATTCTCCGGCAGTTCTTCTGGGGCTTCTCACCGGGAAGCATGATAAAGTGTCAGTTCAGGATTTTGGGATTGACAACCTGACCGCGGCCGACGGACTGGCAGTTGGAAGACCTTCCGGGTTGGTCTGCCGTATGATGACTTCCCTGCTGGCAGGGGCCTACACCGTTGAAGACGATCAACTTTTCCGGCTGCTGGCATTACTGGAGGAAACTGAAAAGATACAACTGGAACCTTCCGCCCTGGCGGGAATGCCCGGACCTTACCGTCTGCTGACGGAATCGGAAGGAGTGAGGTGGATTGAAAAACATAAGTTGACCTCATTTATGCCCAATGCAACTCATTTAATATGGGCCACCGGTGGCAGCATGGTACCGAAGGACGAAATGGCGGCCTATATTGCGCGTGGAAAGCAGTAACTGGCCAGACGGATCACTTCCCGATTCATCTTTACAGAGGATCCCACGGTTGACTGCTATGATCGAGCAGACAAAGGAAAGCCCTGCCGGGAGGGAGATTCTTTCCAAACGACAGGGCTTTCATCAAGGATCAGGTTAATCGATTTTAACAATCCAGGCTTCAGGAGCTTCGACATCACCAAACTGAATCCCGCAGAGTGTGTCGTAGAGCTTCTTGGTCATCGGTCCCACTTCAGTTTCACTGTAGAAAACATGCAGTTTTCCGTTGTAATCAATGCCGCCGATCGGGGTGATGACTGCAGCGGTTCCGCAGGCGCCTGCTTCTGCAAACTCATCGAGTTGATCAATAAACACATCCCGCTCCGACACTGCCATGTGCAAATAATTTTCTGCCAGATACAGCAGCGAGTATTTGGTGATGCTGGGCAAAATGGAAGGGGATTTTGGTGTGACGAATTCGCTGTCACGGGTGATTCCAAAGAAATTGGCAGCACCCACTTCTTCAATTTTCGTGTGGGTTAGCGGATCCAGGTAGATGCAGTCGGCAAAGCCTTTGTTCACCGCTTCGGCATGAGGCATCAGACTGCCGGCATAGTTGCCGCCCACTTTAGCAGCGCCGGTGCCATAGGGAGCGGCTCTGTCATAGTCAGAAACGGTGAAGTTGACGGGTGCCAGTCCTCCTTTGAAATAGGGGCCGACCGGCAGGCAAAAGACGCTGAAAATGTACTCAGGAGCCGGTTTTACACCGATATTATCTCCCACACCAATCACAAAGGGGCGCAGGTACAGTGTCGCGCCGGTACCGTAAGGGGGGACATAATCAATGTTGGCTTTGACCACCTTTTGGCACGCGTCGATAAACATGTCTTCAGGCACCAGAGGCATCAGCACCCGGGCACAGCTGCGCTGCATCCGCTGGGCATTTTGATCGGGGCGAAACAGCTGCACCCTGCCGTCTTTGGCTCGATAAGCCTTCAGACCTTCAAAACATTGCTGGCCATAGTGAAGGGCTGCTGCTGATTCGCTGATATGCAACGTATTATCTTCTGTCAGATAGCCTTGATCCCATTGACCGTCTTTCCAGCGGGCAATGTAGCGAAATGGTGTTTTCATGTAGGAAAAACCCAATTTGCTCCAATCAATGGATACGGATGTGTTCATAAAATCCCTCCTGATTCTGTTGTTCTGTCGCCGCACAAGCGGTGATCCATTCCCATTATACCATATCTGCTTCTGAGCGACATCTTATCCTGCAGGGACAGAATCAACCGGAATCGGTATGGGCGGAATCGTATATTCACTCGTTATTCGAGTGGTGATTCGGGTTCGCCCGACTTCCGGCGGACCTCGCTGAGCATCGGCAATTTCCAGTTGATGGGGCTTCGATCATTTTCCATCAGGAATGCGTTGGCACGGGAGAAGGGGCGGCTGCCGAAAAACCCCCGGGGGGCGGAAAGCGGACTGGGATGGGGAGACTCCAAAACCAGGTGGTGTGGATTGGAGATCAATGACAGCTTTTCCTGAGCATGTTTACCCCACAGAAAAAAAACCACTGGTGTTTCGTGGGTGTTCACCAGGTCAATGACCCGGTCAGTAAACCTTTCCCATCCCATACCCCGATGCGATGCTGCCTGTCCGGCGCGGACAGTCAGGGCAGTGTTCAGCAGCAGTACACCGCGTCTGGCCCAGGGAATCAGGCAACCGTGATCCGGCCGCGGGAATCCCAGGTCTGTTTCCAGTTCTTTGAAAATATTGACCAAAGATGGAGGCGCATCAATACCCGGCTTCACAGAAAAACACAAGCCATGTGCCTGACCGGGTCCATGATATGGATCCTGCCCCAAAATAACCACCTTAACGTGTTGATAAGGGGTATAATGGAGTGCATTGAAAATATCATGCATGTCCGGGTAAACGGTCCCGGTACGATATTCCTCTTTGAGAAACGTCCGCAGCGACTCGTAGTATGGTTTTGAGAATTCTGGATTTAAGAGTGGGGCCCAGTCGTTTTTTAGAATGGACATCGGTAATCTCCTTCCAATCGGTCTGTGATCTGTTCTTAAAAAGGGATCAGTCATTATGAACCGGTATTTCTTTCTCATGTTGTTTCTATTGTAGCAATTTCATGTAAATTTCACAAACTCCCGGGTATCATGCAGAGGATGCCGTCACGATTTTGCTTGACAAGCTCCGATATTATTTGACATGATTAAGAGGCATAATGAATGACTCGGATGGAGGAACACGAATGGACTTTTCAGAAAAACTGAATCTTATGATGGATTTGTTCAGTATCAGTAACAGCAAGTTATCAAGGCAGCTTAGCATTGATCCTTCCCTTGTCAGTAAATGGCGTCACGGCAATCGGATGCCTGCAAGGAATGCTTCATACATCGCAGAACTGGTTGTCTACTTCTATCAACTGTATCAATCATCGGACGCTATGATTCAACATCGCCTCCGGCGCATGCTGGGAGAATCGGCCGAGCTTCATCTGGACGACAGTGAAATGATTTTGAAGCAACTACTGATGGAATGGCTCAATCCCATTGAAGGTGATTCGAAACAGAACGACAGGACCATTTCCGGACACCAAAGCCAGCAGGTTATTCATCTGGTGCAGCACCTGCTTAACCAGGAAAACATCGCATCTTCGCAAACAGCGGTTTTAGAAGGCACTCCCGAATCACCGGGCGGAAGCCGGCGCGGATATCATCTTCATGCCGGCAGAGCCGGCCGAAGAAGAGCGGTATTGGAGTTCCTGGACATGGTACTGGAGATGAAGCCACCACAGGAGCTTCTGCTGCACAGCCAGGAGGATCTTGCCTGGATGTCGGAAAGCCGGGAGTTTATGGATGAATGGAATCGCAAACTGATGGCTGTGCTGATGCAAGGGCATCAGGTCACGATTATCCACCACATGGACCGGCAGGAGCAGGATTTATTCTCTATCATGAAATACTGGATACCACTGCATTTAACCGGAAATGTGCGTTCCTGGTATTCTCCGGTCTATAAGGAAATGCCATTTAGAACCACTCATTTCATCATTCGCAATCAGGCCGCGATCTACGCTTCGGTAAGCCAGGAAAGCGACGATGAAAACAATTATACATTTTTTTACCGCGATCCTTTGGTGGCCCAAATTCTCGAAAACAGTTACCGGGTGTTTCTGAACCAGTGCGTCCCACTGGTGAATTCCTACATGGCTGACCGAATGGATGCGTATATGGCACAGTTGACGGAGCTGGAGGAAGAAGCCGGTACCTGGATTGGATGGAAAAATGGTTTAAGCAGTTCCGCGATCAGCGTTTCACTCTATGAGCAGTTGTTAATCCAGGCCGGGGTAGGTGGCGCTGAACGCTGGAAACGACTGCAGCTGCAGCAGCGGAGGCTGGAGGCATTCCGCAAGAATATTGCTCATTTCAGCTTCATTGAAATCCTGCCATTAAGCCTGTTAAACCATCTTAACAAAGATACCCGGGCAGCACTCAGCCCGCTCGAAGCTTTTACCTCGAATCGGATCATATTAACCAATGAACAGGTTGTGGCAATACTGGAATCAGTGGTGGATCGACTGCAAAAATATCCTAATTACGAAGTATACCTGGCCAATGCAAATCCTCTTTGGAAAGAAATTGATATGAGTCTGGGCTACAAGGAAAATCGCGCGGCAGTGGCGGCCAGCCTGGGACCTGCACAGCAACGGCCGGCAGCGCTGGTTACAGGTGAAGGAAATGTGGTGCTGACCTTTGAAGGGTTTTTTGATGCGGCGCTGGAAAGCATTCCAGGCAATTACAAAAATCGGCATCGTGTCATGGAAAAAATTCAAAAAATCATCCGGCAGATGAGGCAACAGGCACAAAGCAGCCTTCAGCAAACGTAAAGCTCGCGCAAGGTGCCGATCAATAGCGAAAATGCTCCACTCACTCAAACAGATTGGTTTTCATCTGTCGTGAATGAGGGGAGCATTTTTGAGTATCGCTGGTCAAAGAGACAAACTACTTCAATTGATCTCCCAGCAAAGATCCCATGAGAGCAACAGCGGCTTTGGCTGTTTTATTGCGCTCGTCAAGAATGGGATTAATTTCAACAAATTCGGCGGACACAACAATGCCGGACTCCGCCAGCATTTCCATAGCCAGATGGCTTTCCCGGTAAGAAATACCGCCAATCACGGGTGTGCCCACTCCGGGAGCGTCTGTCGGATCGACTCCATCCAGATCAAGGGAAAGATGAACGCCGTCAGTCCGTTTTTTCAGATAATCAATGGATTCTTCCATAATCGCCGCCATCCCCATCCTGTCAATTTCGTGCATGGTGTAAACGCGCAATCCCATCTCCCGAATCAGCTTTTTTTCACCTTTATCCAAATCCCGGAGACCAATGATGACCAGGTTTTCCGGCTTCACTTTGGGGCCATAACCACCTAAACCGGAAAGGGCCGGATGACCGATACCCAGGCTGGATGCCAGGGGCATGCCATGAATATTTCCGGAAGGGGAAGTATCGCCGGTATTCAGATCTCCGTGAGCATCAAACCAGATAACGCCCAGGTCTTCATAATGCTTTGAAACACCAGCAAGGGTTCCAATGGCGATGCTGTGGTCGCCGCCCAGCACCAACGGGAAATGGCCTTTTTCAACGACGTCTGAGACCAGGTCTGCCAACTGGGTATTGGCAGTTTCGATGGCATTTAGGTTTCGAAGGTTGTGATCTGTTTCTGTGTGTTTCCGTTCAGGCATGGCAATCTGAATATCTCCCAGATCCTCAACTTCAAGCTCCAGGCCTTCCAATTTTTCGACAATCCCGGCGTAGCGAATGGCGCTTGGTCCCATATCCACACCGCGACGGTTCTGACCCAGATCCATGGGAACTCCGATGATACTGATTTTTCGTGTATTCATTGACAACAGCCTCCTATGATTACATGTATGCGAAAAGTGCTGACTATAATATACATGAATGCATAAAGCGTGTCAAGGTGAAAAACGCTGATATATCAACATAAATATGAACTTTATTGAAATAAATTAGTTGGATAAATGCATACCAAAGCCTTCTGCTGGGCAAAGAAAGCAGCAGGGCGCTTTTCTGCTAAAGAACGGGCAGAAAATCTTCACGCACAGGTGTAAAGGTTTCGATGACGACAGCGGTTTCAAGAACTGTGACCATGTGAGAGACATTTCCGCCGATGGACCAGCTGTCACCCGGTTTCATTTCCACTTCCTGGCCGTCGATCTCAAATAGAAGGCGCCCGGATAGAAGATAACCTGTTTGTTCCTGGGGGTGCTGGTGCAGCGGCAGCACTTTACCCTGCTGCAGGTGAAATTCACACAGCATGGTTTCTTTCCCCACTACCAGATTGCGTCGCTGTACTCCTTCCAGCATTTGGACATAAGATCCTTCGCCTTGATTAATAAAAAAAGACTTCATTCGATCGCTTCCTTTCCAAATTAATCTTCACTCTTATGGATGGCAAAAATGGCTACAGGCAGTTATAAAAAGTCAGTCTGATTACCTCTTTAACAACACGGGATTGGTTGTGGAACAGGGAAGTCCGACAGTGCATTTGCCGCATACGTCCGCCAGGCCGATCTCCGACAGTGCAGCGGCATTTTCAAGGCACATGGCATAACAATGATGGCGGTCATAACCGTTTTGTGAGAGTGAACCATTGATGCAGTGGTCCACACACAGACCGCAGCTGCCGTTGAGTTTGAATAGACAGGCCGGTGTTTCCGGGCGGGGACTGGGCGTTACAGGGGCATTGGTCACCAGCGTGCCGATACGGCCGCAGCAGCCTTTTTCAGTAATCAGCAGGTTGTGCAGGCCAAACTGCCCCAGACCGGCGATATAGGCTGCGTGGCGGTGGGACCACAAACTCATCAGGGTCTCTTCATCAAAATTGTGGGTGGCACTGGCATAAACTGTTTCATAGCCGGCATTTGACAAACGGCGGACCAGATAGACATTCACATCAGTGATCAGCTGGTTCGTATGAATGTAGGCTTCTCCCCATTCACGGGAAGCCAGGCGGCCGGTCCGGTTGCTCTCCGGGACGGACGGATGAAAAGGCAGAAAATAAGCAATAACAGAAACGGCATCCGGAAGCAGGTCAGCGGGCAATTGATGATCCGGGTGGGTCCATTGCCTCAGAGACTGAAACAGAGGATCTGAGGCGGCTGCATAAGCGATCAGGGGCTTCTGCCAGTATCCTTCCTTCCGCTGCATCGGGTACGCTGCAACGAAATGTTCAATCCAGCGTTGAATAGGGTTGTTCATCAAGACGCTCCTTTTGGGGTTACGGGAACTCTGTTAGTCGACTTATAAGCATATTCTACAATAGATAACACCGAAAAGCCATTCTTATCACACGTCATTGATGATTGATTTGAGTGTGAGGTTACAGCCGGGATAGGGTAGATATGCATTAACGGCTTTCATGCGATTGATGATAATGCTGAAGGCAGCACGAAAACAATCATATCATTACCTTAATGATCATGCAGTACACCCCCCAAAAAAGAATTTGAAAGAAGGAAGTTCCTATGAACAGCAACAGAGTTATCATTCGCGGGGGAGGCGATCTGGCTACCGGGATCGCCCACAGGCTTCATCAGGCTGGTTATCAGCTGTTGATTACTGAAAAGGAGCAGCCTTCGGCGATTCGCCGCACGGTTTCTTTTGCAAATGCAGTATATCTGGGTACCATGACAGTGGAAAGTGTTACTGCATGCCGGGCGAACAGCCTCCGGGAGGCAGAGACGCTGTGGCAAAAAAAACAAATTCCGGTGATGGTGACAGAGGCAGCTGATCTTTGCTGGAAACTGAAAGCGGATGTCCTAGTGGATGCAACGCTTGCAAAGAAAAACACAGGCATTGAACGAGGGTTGGCTCCCATTGTCATTGGCATCGGTCCTGGGTTTGAAGCCGGCAGGGATGTGGACGCTGTGGTGGAAAGCCAGCGAGGGCATCAGCTGGGCCGTGTGCTTTACCAGGGGAAAGCCCGCCCCAATACCGGCATCCCTGGAAGCATTGCCGGTGTGGGTATCGAACGGCTCCTGAAAGCACCAGCACCTGGTATTTTTAAGGGAGAAGCAGTCATCGGAGATGTGGTGAAAGCTGGTCAGCTGGTGGCGTCAGTAAATGGTGAACCGGTGGTGTCACAGATTGATGGTCTGTTACGTGGCCTGCTGGCTGACGGGTTATCGGTAACCGCCGGATATAAAGTGGGCGATGTCGATCCGCGAATTGATCCGGAACTCTGCAGTCAAATTTCTGACAAAGCCAGGGCTATTGGCGGAGGAGTGCTGGAAGCCATTTTGCATCTGCAGCCGGAAAGGAAAAGCGCAAACATGCTGGATGAATGCGGAGGCAGACCATCATCCATTCATTAACTGAAAGGAGCGAAGTATCCATGGAAATCAATGTGCTGAAACACATCACTGATCAGATGGCGGAAAATCGGCCGGCGGCCATGGTTACCGTCATTGAAGCTACCGGATCTACCCCGGGGAAAAGCGGCACCATGATGGCTGTACTGGAAGATGGAACCACAGTCGGCACAGTAGGCGGAGGAACACTGGAGGGAGAAATCATCAAATCAGCCAGGGAATGCCTGGAAAGAGGGGAGAGCAGACTCCTTAAATACCACTTGACGGATGATGAGAAGGGGATCGGCATGCAGTGCGGCGGCGATGTCCAGGTGTTTGTGAAAGTATTTCAGACGCGACAGCAGCTGGTGCTGGCCGGGGGAGGACACATTGCCCAGTCCTTGTACCGTCTGGGATTAATGATGGGGTTTCGTGTCACAGTGGTGGAAGACCGGGAAGAATATGCCGGCCGTGACCGATTTCCGGAAGCGGAAAACCTGTTGGTGGGAGATATGGGAAAACTGCTGGAGGAACTGCCGATGGGTGCCGGAAGCTACGTGGTGATCGTTAGCCGGGGACATCAGCTGGATGAACTGGCTCTGCGGGCCGTGATGAACCGACCGGTCTCCTATGTGGGCATGATCGGAAGTCGTGCCAAGATAGCCAATACGGTCAAATCTCTACGGGATAGCGGAGTGGATGAAGAACTGATTCAAAATGTGTACATGCCCATTGGACTTGATCTTGGTGGCCAGAAACCGGAGGAAATTGCCGTCAGTATCATGGCGGAAATCCTGGCGGTGAAGTATGGAACCACCCCTTCACACTTGAAAATGAAATCGGGAAAAACGTATAGCGCATTGTGAAGAGAATCAGTTTGACAATCGCAACAGGCAACATGAAACAGCCGCCCAGTTGGGCGGCTGTTTTGCACAGGAGATCCTGTTTACCTTCTCTTCTTCTCCGCGGATCTAGCAGATATCGCCTTCCATTCCCACATATCCGGCTTTGGCCAGAATCTGCGCGGCCTGATGCACTTTTTCTTCTGCCACCATCACCACAGGACCTGTGCAGCCCATACCACCTTCGGCATAAATGCCTGCTTTCCACAACGCAAGCACGGCATCATCAATGTCCATAACTTCAATGCCGGATATACTGCCTGTGACGATTTCTTTTGGCGGGGCTTCCACTTTTTCCTCGGAAGTTTCCCCTTTCTTTGTTTCAGCCGTCAGGCCAGCCAGGATTTCATCCAGGCCAGCTTTTTTCGCTTTGGCAAATTCATCTTTGGCAACCTGGATCAGGCTGCCTTTTACCAGAGAAGCGGCATACTGCAGGGCATTGGCCACAACAGGGGTGCCGGATGCCCGGGACAGGATCAGGACAATTCGCTGCTGGTCTTCTCCGATGCCTGGGCCGTAACCGTCGCCCAAGGCTTCATAACTGCCACCGGTGGTGTAAGAGGAGAACACTTTCATCATGATGTTGCCTGTCAGGGTATCGGTGACCATCACATCAGCAGAGCCGGTGAGAAGATCGTTACCCCGCATGATGCTGCCGCCGTCGGAACGGACAGATTCAGAGAAGTTCACCTGATATCCACTGCCTTTCAGGGTTTTTAGAGCTCGTTCCACCTGTTTGGCACCGTCCAGATTCAGGATGCCCAATGTGGGGTTTTCAATGCCCATGGCTTTGGCTGTGATGATGCCGTATAAGGCGTTTTTCACCATGGCAGCCGCCCGGTGTGTGGCGGATGTGCCGGTGGTTGTTGCGACAAACATCTCTTTTCCAAACCCTGGAGTTACGATGCGCCCCACCGTGGAGACTCCAATGGGGAAATTGTAATGCATGGTAACGCAGGCCTGAATCCTGCCTTCATCCAGCAATTTCTCCATGACCTTATGCATCTCGGATTCGACGTTCACTTCAACGGTTTCCAAATCCGAATCCACTTTAGGCCCGATGAGGACGACATCAAGGCCAGGGGAGCGACGCACAGCGGCCTCGGCACCCCGTACCAGATGTACGGGCTCCAGTTCGCTGCCCAGGGTGGTAAGGCCCACCCTTACTTTTGGCCCAAAATCCTCTCGATCCAGCGCTTCGGCGAAGGAGAGGAGGGTGCGGCCGACTTCCTGCTTAATTGCAGTTCGATCTGTCATCGTCAACACTCCTATTCCTTCATCAATTGAGCGGCCACATCCTTCATGGCCTCAACGATCATTTCTTTAATTTCTGCTTTGGAAACGCCTTCGCCGGGAGATTTTGTTTCACCGGAGTTTCGCTCCAAAATGACGGAGACACCGTCAAAGAGGTTGGTCATACGCGCCAGGAAGAGACTGCCCTTTCCGACGATCATGGCTTTGTTCATCGAACCGCTGGTCAAATCCTGCTGGGCATAGCCGACATAAGGAATTCCGGAAGGAATATGTCCCTGGGTAGGTGCCCAGCCGGGCATCCCATGTTTGGTGACGAAACCTGGCAGATCTCCGCGTTCCAAGTCTCCACGCTTGACACCCAGGGCAGCAATCATTTTATAGTTGGCTTCCGGAACATCTCCGGCACCTGCGGGCTTGGTGATATCCGGATTCTGCATTTCGACAGAATACTTGTCCACATCGGTGATTTTCAGGCCGGCTTTATCCAATGGCGCAGTAATGAGGCTGGTGATGACTGCCTGGGGAGAGGAACCGGTTCCCACTGTGTGCCGGCCAACCAGATCCGTACGAATCATCGGGTTGATACCGTCATTCTGGGATACCAGAACGGCGAAACCGCCGATGACATCTTCCAGTAACGGCATTTCTTTTTTCACGTGGTCTTTGCCGTTCATACCCAGCTTCGCTGAGGCACCTCCGGCAACCACCACCACATTCTCATAGACACCGGCTTTTACCAGTGCCGCAGCTTCAATCAACGCATGAGTGGGGGCTGCGCAGAAGGCGCGCAGGTCTGAACCCGTCGCGTTCACAGCGCCGACGACTTCAGCAATGGCTTTGGCAAAGTTGCCCCCGCCCCGCTGGTTCATATCGCCGCAGGCTTCCTCGGAGCATTCAATGACATAATCAACACTGTTGACATCAAGGCCGGTTTTATCCACCAGGTGTTTGAAGGCCAACACGCCGGAGGCTTTGGAGACCAGGTTTTCAAATATGATATGAGCGGTTAGACTGACATCCACATCATGCGCCCGTTTCACGCAGCCGATAAGATGCCCTTCCTGGAAGAGCGGATCCGCATGATGTTCCTTGATAAACCGCTCAATATCTTCCATGGTGTCACCGGTGCCAATTCTAGCCACATCATCCTTAAACAATGGATGCGCTTCCAGCTTGGCCCTGACCGTTTTTACAAAGCCTTCCTCCAGTTTCACCAGGTCAAAGGCATCGGAAATTTTCATCAGACCGTAAAATTCATCCTGAGGCATGATTTCGCCAAAGGTGCCCACTCGCGTGGCGTTCTCGATGCCATGGGCATACCAGGGAAGTTCAATGTTTCGAAGTTCTTCAGGATGAAGGTTGCCGATGTATGTTTGGTTCGGGGCGTAAGCCACCACTTCTTCGTAGGAACGGGTATGGTTATTCAGTGCTTTCAGGTAGTCAGAATCAGGGTTTGCCGCACGTTCCTGGCTCTGGGTGGTGCCATGATGATGCATGATATCCGGGGTATGAACCAGCACATAACCGGAACCTTTGATGACAGGAAAACTCAATTGATCCACCTCCATTTTCTTCAAAAAAGAGGGCGATGAAGAACCCATCACCCTCGCTTGTCAACATCTCTGCAATTTGTTCTTAGTACTTGCAGAATTCGTCACGAATGTTTTTCATTTCTTCTATGATACCGTCAACATCCAGCACCATTTCCATCATGCCAATCTGTTCATCATACACATCGGGATTAACAGCTTCCTTAAACTCAGGTTCTACTGCATGAAACACTTTGAGCCCCAACTGGACTCCAGCCAAAGGACCTGCGAATGTGGGATCTCCTGCGGTTACGGTTTCAGCGGCCAGTCCTGCAGATTCTGCCTCGGCAGCGCCAAGAAGAATCAACATGTTTTCCGCTCCGTACTTTTCTGACAGGGTCTTCACACGATTCTGGTTTTCCAGGTCCATGGCACCGGCGGCGGTTCAGACGAAGCACTCAGTGGAGGAAAAAACCACTTCAGCGCCTGTGTCCTTAAGGCATTCCACCATTGCTGGTCCTGGAATACCATCCCGGTCACCGATGATAATGACCTTTTTGCCATCTAACACACTCATCATGACCATCCTTTCTTTTTATTAATCAACTGCTAAGGCTGCATCAATCCCGATAAAGGATTGGCGTTGCTGTTTGTCTGACCAGGATTTTGTTACAGCGCATGATCCTGGATCATTTTTTCAATACTGTTTTTAGTGGCTTCCTCCTTGGTGACTTCCGCCACCTTGGCGCCGTCCTTGTACAAGGTGATGGTGGGAAGACCCAGCACCTTCTGGGAAATCGCCAGACGGCGGGCGCCGGTGGTATTCAGCTTGGTGAATTTCACCTTGTCACCATACGCTTCAGATAATGCTTCGATGTCGGGCAGCAAGGCCTTGCATGGCTCACAGCCGTCACTCCAGTAGTCAACCAGCACAAAACCTTCCGCTTCCAACACTTCCTGTTGGAATGTGTCTTTATCAAGGGCTAACATGGATTCACCTCCTCGGAAACAATGGATATAGCGATTGATCATGGATTACTCTTTGAAACTGTGCATAATATATTTTTCTGCTTCCACAGAAGCGATGGCTCCGTCAGCTGCAGCAGTAATCACCTGACGAAGAGTCTTGACACGGATATCTCCGGCAGCAAATACACCGGGAACATTCGTGTTCATTTTTGAATCGGTGATGATGTAACCGGCATCATCGGTATCGATACTGCCCCGAAACACTTCACTAACGGGGTCATATCCGACGAAAACGAAAATCCCGAAAGTACCATCTTCTTCGTGGGCGTGAATCTCAGTGGTTTCGCCGGTTTCCCGGTTATGGAACACAGCAGATTCAACAATGCCGTCTCCTTTGATGTCGACGATCACACTGTTCCACATAAAGTCGATTTTGGGGTTCTCAAAAGCCATTTCCTGGATGGATTTAGCGGCCCGCAGTTCGTCGCGTCGATGCACGATCGTTACTTTTCTGGCAAATTTTGTGAGGTAGATGGCTTCTTCAACTGCCGTGTCCCCGCCACCCACTACAAAGACTTCCAGGTCCTGGAAGAAATCAGCATCACAGGTAGCACAGTAAGAGACACCTTTCCCGGTAAGCTCTGCCTCTCCGGGGCATCCGATCAGCCGGGGCTTCGCGCCAGTGGCGAGAATCACACTTTTTGCGTGATAAGTGGCTTTTTCACCCTTGACGATTTTCACCTGTCCGGTGAAATCACAGGAGACAGCAGAATCTTTCACACGCTCGGCACCAAATTCATCTGCCTGCTCAACCATGCGTGCAGTGAGGGTGGGGCCTGTTGCATCATGGATGGAACCGGGATAGTTGGCTACTTCGCTGGTGATGGCAATCTGCCCGCCGACTTTGCTCCCTTCCAGCACCAGGGTCTTCATCTTTGCACGTCCGGCATAAAGGGCTGCTGACAGACCTGCCGGGCCTGCGCCGATGATGACCACGTCATACACATTTTCCATAAAGTTGCCTCCTTAAAGGGTCGCTCAAATGGGCGATATGGTTGGATTATTGGACTCTTGATGTCATTATAGCACAGCACAATTTAGGTGTAAACACAATCATAAATTAATCGTGATTATTCTACCAATGTATTCTGCGCCCGTTTCCAACAGGATGATATATTCTCATCCTTACCCATTGAATGTCATTTGTCACGCCGCATTTGAATGAAAATCTGGATAGCGCAGCCATTACTCAAAAACTGTCTGGGTTTCAATGTCGGTCTGCAGCGACTTCATGGCTCTTTCAACCAGACGGCGCCGAAGCATTTTTTCATCCTTGGCATCCAGCTCGGGATTACCGAAGGGATGAGGAATGGCAACAGCCGGAACGATCCGGTTTGCACCGACTGTCATCGAAATGGGAACGACCGTGCATACATGAACCACAGGAAGGCCAAAACGTTCAATTTCTTTTACCATCGTTGCACCGCAACGAGTACAGGTGCCTCACGTCGAGGTGAGTAAAACAGCGTCCACACCGGCTTCCTTCAGCTCTTTCCCAATTCTGATGCCAAAGGCACGTGAATTGCCAACGGAAGTGCCATTTCCGACGGTGCTGTAGAAGTATTCATAAATGGAACCAATAATGCCTTCCCGTTCCATATCCCGCATCACGTCAAGCGGGAGTACCCGGTCCGGGTCTTCGTTGGCATAAATTGGGTCATAGCCGCCATGAGCTGTTTCATATTCCTCTGCTGTCAGATCCTCGACACCTTCGAGGCTGTATTTCCCATACTTGGAGGCACTGGAAGACTCCACCCGGTCAGGATTGTTTTTGGGGACAATTCCGCCTGATGTGACCATGGCAATTTTCAGATGGTGCAGATCTACGACAGCTTTAGCTGGAGGAACCCGGTCAAACGAAGGCATGGCGTATTCGGTCTCATATTCATCGCCCTTCAGCTTGGAAATCAACATATTCACAGCCCGGCGGGAGCCACGCTCTTCCCGAAACACATTCCGGCGAATACCACGTGGAATGTAGCCTTCCTCTGCCGGAAGTCCGATTTCTTCCCCGTGAAGCAGTTTTTTCGCCATTTTGACCATCTGGGGAACGGCTGTCCGCATGGAAGCGGCGGAGTTGCCGGTTTCCACAATGTAAACGGCCTTGCGGAACAAATCGGCTCCAGGGTTTTCAATATACATACCGGTCAGTACCGGTATTTTAAGCTCTTCCTTCACCAGCCAGGCCACTGTGGCGCAGGCAACACCGTAACGTCCTGCGTTGAAAGCGGGACCGGCCAGAAACATGTCCGGTTCATAGGGTTTGATCATATCCAGAATGATCTTCTTGGATGTTTCCGGGTTTTCATTGAAGTAAGAGTCACCGCAAATCACGGTAGCCACAATTTCTGCGTCTTCTCCTAAAGCGGCATTCAGCGCCATTCCAGGGCCAACGACTCCTTCGCGCAGTTCAGGCGGCATATCGGCTTTTTCTTCGCCGCCGATACCGGCAAAAAACTGGTTAATGTAATGCACGATTTTCTTCTTTGCCATGGGGATCCTTCCTTTCTCTATGGTTTAGTAAGCGGCGGCGGACAGATGTCCAAAACCGGTTTCATTAGTGGCGCCGGTGATTGCCTGTAGTTCCACTTCAATGCTGCCGTCTTCCCGCAGACTTCCGTCAAAACCGCCGGCAATGGAATCAATGAAAGCAGTGGTGCCAATGAGCCGGTTCATGTGTGGCAGGACGATGGTTTCATTGGCATTCCCGTTGGTGATCACAGCGTTGGCTTTGGGATCGGCATCGGCCAGTGACTGAGAAGCACCGTCCCGACCTGCATACTCGTCGGTGAGGATGACGGTTTTGATGCCTTTCTCTTCGATCTTGCGGCAGTTCATGATCAGGTCGGTATCCGGATTTCCAAAACCCTCCTGGGTCACGATGGCACCGTCCAAACCCATGAATTCACAAATTTTTGCGGTCCAGTTTGAGGAACGCTCTTTGTCTGCCAGAGTCACGTTTTCATTCGTAATGATGACGCCCAGGAAATTCAGGGTTTTGCCGTGTTCTTCGTACAAGTCCTCGATCACCGGGTTATTCAGATGGATATAGGTCGGATTCTTGTCGCAGGCGGAAACACAGTTGCCGCTGACGATGGCTCCGTCCATGATTTCAGTGGGATACATGACGGTTGGCACCAGTTTTTTGGCATCAACACCATAGACATAGGTATCATGAAGAAGACCCTGCGTCTGCAGCATGTAGACATAACCCACGCGGGGGAGGTTCGGATACAGCAGAGCGGCTTCACGGGGCGCAAGCGTTTCATAGGTTTTGATTTCGTCCGGCTCGATATCTTTGATCGCCTGGCCAAGGAAAGCGGCAGCTTTCAGACCCAGGGTACGGAGGGCGGCTTCATGCTCATGGGCTTTTACGCCTGGTTTGGGTTCTGCGGTGATCACCACATTGTGGGTTTTTGAAAACGGGGTGTATGCAGCGCCCGGACCTGACATGTCGATGATGCCTTCCTGGAATCCAACCACCTTACCGGCGGTGACCACAGCCACATTCTTCATGGCGTGGGTACGGCCGTTGCCCACCGTGTCCACTTTCGACAGCATACCCGGGAAAATCGACCCGTGCCCTTTCACTTTCACGCGGGGTTCAATGACATCTTTCACCGGGGTAATGCGCACAGATTCTCCGGGATGGGCCAGATCCACCCGGATTTTCCACAAATGCTCATCGCCGCCCACTGCTTCCAGCAGTTCGGTGTGGTCAATGAACAGGATGTGGCTGTCCACATGGGTTTTTTCCCCAAACTGGACGTCTTCAATGAAAATTTTACCAAGTTCAAGTTTCATACTGTTTCTCCCCTTTCTTGATTTCGTAGCGTTTCCTGCATCGTTGGTTGTTGGTTGATCGCTGCTTCCATGAGGCTGTAATCCACCAGCTGTAGGTCAGGAAGGTGTTCTTCCCGGCAGGTGCGCAGTGAACCGAGACCACCATCCTTCCCTTTAAAGGAGGCGAGCAGTGTCAAGGCCTGCTCCAGAATACTCAACGAAGGAAGATGCAGTGAGTTCGGTTCAGCAGAAAGCAGAACGGTCCTGTACGGTGTTTCATAAGGCTTCACGCTGCCTGCCAGCGGATGGGTCAATAGCTGGTGCCCCAGGTGTATCCGGTTTCTGACGCTTCGCAGCACTTCTTCATATTCACCTTCTACCCAGATTAGTTGCAGGTCATTACTGGGCATTTGGGCCCGAACTAACGGATTGTTGGTGACTATCATCATGAGATTCCCTCCTTTCTGGATCTCCAGAACAATAAAAAAAACAGAGCCAAACATGAAAAATCTGTCATGTTTCGCTCTGTTCTTGGACCTGAGAGGTTCTTCCTGGCGAAATGTCATCTTTCACATTTCCAGGACTTGCTCCTTCGGTGCTTGCGCTTTCCAGAGAGCTGTCCACATACGGTCCTTTTGCCTGAGAAATTCACTAACCCTTTGATGAGGTTAGCTTTTACCTTCGGCGGCCCCGGATGGGGCTCTCTCCCGCGTGTTTCATCCAGCTTTTAAATGAAATTGTCATACACCCTTCAAATCCCATAGCGCGATAATGAAGAAAATGGATTTGCTTTCGAGATAATTATATTACGTTTTTCTATGAAAGGCAATAGGAAAAGGCCAAATTTGTCAAAAAAATATCAATCACATAACCCATTCACTCAAGGCCTAAAGTTTAAGAAGGCCGCCGGTCATTTGATCTCATGAACAGGCGGCAGCAGGACAATCCTGAAAAAATTCAAACAATGGTTAAATGGTGCTATTCTGACTTATAACGTACATGTTCGTGTATGTTTTGATGAATTTCATGACGCGGCGTGTGGCTTCCTTGGGGGTGTAAGGCGCCTGTTTTGTGAGCATACGCTGTACCATGCCCTGGTAGATGAGAAGCGACATTTCATTCAGTTCCTCCAGATCCTCTTCCTGGAGAAAACCTTCTTTCATACAGTTTATAAGAAGTGACAGGTTTCGTTGGTACAGTTCCTGGTTCATCACCATGGGTTGAATGTCTTCTCCGATCCCTTCCAGTTCCTCTGGAAAAAGGGCGTAGTATTCCTCCATCATGCGCCGCAGTGGCTGTTTAAACTGCTTGAAAAACAGGGTGTGGTACACCAGGGGATCCTGAAAGGAATGGTAGCAGAAAAACTCCCAGATCAGATAATACGTCTCCAGGGCATTTTGGGAGTCCTTAATGTAATCACTCAGATGCACCACATAAATTTTGAGGTGTTTTAACTGGGTAAAGAAAATCAGGTGGTCCAGGTTTTCAAAATAATTGTACATGGTGGCACTGTTGTAGCCGGCAATGTCCGCCACCTTACGAATGGTGACGTTTTCAATGCCTTCACTGTCAATGATTTCATTGGCCGCTTCAATGAAATACATCATCATGCGGCGTTTCTGGATGGTCTTCTTATCGGGTCTGATCAATTTATTCACCACATTCTCAAAAGTTTTCTGAACTGGGTTCATTATATCAAACTCATATGGAAAGAGGCAAGGTAAGAAGATTCTAAAAAATAATCAAGATTATTCGATAAACGTATTTACAAAATCAATGCGGTTATGATATTCTTTTATCAAAAGGGAAAAAGTTTTCACAGAAGGAAAGGAGTGTCAAGGCAATGAAATTGGAGTTGGGTAACTTTTTCGTCAAGGACATTGTTTTTGGGGCAGAAACCGTTTACAAAGACGGCGTTCTCACCATCAACAAGGAAGAGGCACTGGAAGTGGTACGGGAAGATGAACACATCACTGAAGCAGACCTGGTGATTGTGAAGCCGGGAGACATGGTACGCATCGTGCCGGTTAAGGAAGCCATTGAACCTCGCTACCGCGTGGGCGGCGGCCCTGTTTTTCCAGGAGTCACCGGTGACCTGATGCAGACAGGCAATGGCCGCACCCTTGCATTGAAAAACATGAGCGTGCTGGCCGTGGGCAAACACTGGGGCGGATTCCAGGACGGCTTGATTGACATGGGGGGTGAAGGTGCCAAATACACCTATTATTCCCAGCTGATGAATGTCTGCCTGATGGCTGATACAGATGAACTAAAGGAACAACGTGAACAACAGAAGAAAAACCATGCCCTGCGCTGGGCTGGCATGCGCCTGGCTGAATACCTGGGCAAAACCGTGGCAGAGCAGAGTCCTGATGAGGTGGAAACCTATGAACTGGCGCCTGTGACCAAGCGCACAGAGAACGAAGACAAGCTGCCCAAGGTGGTCATGGTACTGCAACCCCAGTCACAGATGGAAGAGCTGGGTTATAACGACTTGGTATATGGATGGGACACAAACCGTATGCTGCCCACCTTCATGCACCCCAATGAAGTACTGGACGGCTGCATCATCTCCGGTTCCTTCATGCCCTGTTCCTCTAAATGGGCCACCTATGATTTTCAAAACTACCCCATGATCAAGCGCCTTTACCAGGAGCATGGTAAAACCATCAACTTCCTGGGCGTGATCATGTCCAACCTGAACGTGGCACTGGAACAAAAAGAAAGAGCCGTCCTCTTTGTGGCTTCCATGGCCAAGAACCTGGGTGCCGACGCAGCCATTGTGGCAGAAGAAGGGTATGGCAATCCGGATGCAGACTACACCCTTTGCCTGGTAGCCCTTGAAAATGCCGGCATTAAAACCGTTGGCCTGTCCAACGAATGTACCGGACGTGACGGTGCTTCCCAGCCATTGGTGTCCATGGACGCCAAAGCGGATGCCATGGTCTCCACCGGCAACGTGTCTGAAATGATCGAACTGCCTCCCATGCCGGTGGTCATTGGCGAGCTGGAATCCCTGGCCCGTGACGGTTTGTCCGGTGGATGGGACAACGATGCAGTATTAGGCGGATCAGTGCGTGATGACGGATCAATTATTATGGAAAACAATGCCATGTTCTGTGGTGACCAGGTTGTTGGCTGGTCCACCAAGACAATGGTTGAGTATTAGGGAGGTGTGTGGACAGTGAAAAAAGCGATTTTATACCTGAATCAGTTTTTTGGCCAGGTGGGCGGAGAAGAAATGGCCGACCACGCCCCGGAAATCCGGGAAGGTTTGGTGGGTCCCGCCATGGAATTGGATAAGCAGCTGGGAGATGACATCCAGGTCACCCACACGATCATCTGCGGTGACAACTTTATGGGATCCCGTCAGGAAGAAGCCATTGAGATGATCATGGGATTTCTGAAAGATAAAGAGGTAGATTTTTTCTTCGCAGGACCCGCCTTCCGGGCCGGCCGTTACGGAGCTGCCTGCGGCCATGTGGGACGTGCCGTGCAGAAGATGTTTCCGGAAGCCGTTGTGATCACCTCCATGGACGAAGAAAACCCTGGGGTTGAAATGTTCCGTAAAGACATGTTCGTGTTCAAGGGCGGTGCCAGTGCGGCTGCCATGCGTAAAGACCTGAAGGCCATGGCTCAGTTTGCACAGAAATTGGCCCGGGGTGAAGAAATCACCACCGCTAAAGAAGAAGGTTATTTCGGCAGAGGCAAGCGGAAGCAGTTTTTCCTGAACCCGCCAGTGCCTGCCACCGACCGTGTCATTGACATGCTGTTGAAAAAAATCAATGGTGAACCCTTTGAAACGGAATTGCCGGTACCGGTGACTGATTTAGTGCCCATGGCACCACCAGTGGCGCCTGAAAAATTGTCAGAAGCCACCATTGCCATTGTCACTTCCGGCGGCATCGTGCCTGTGGGCAACCCGGACCGGATCCAGTCAGCTTCTGCCACCAAATGGGGCAAGTATGACGTATCAGGCATAGACGATCTGAAAGCAGGAGAGTACCAGACCATCCATGCAGGCTTTGACCCTATGGCGGCCAACGCCGATCCGGATGTCATTGTGCCTTTGGACGCCATGCGTCAGTATGAAAAAGAAGGCAAGATCAAAGAAATGTACAAGTATTTCTACTCCACCGTGGGCACCGGCACCACCCAGAAAGAAGCCGCCCGCATGGGAGCTGAAATTGCTGCAGAACTAAAGGATGCAGGGGTTGACGGCGTATTGCTAGTCGCCACCTGAGGTACCTGTACTCGTTGCGGTGCAACGATGCTAAGAGAAATTGAAAAAGCAGGTATTCCCATTGTCTTAATGGCCAACCTGATTCCGGTTGCCACCAGCGTAGGTGTAAATAAAATGGTTCCCACCATTTCCATCCCTTATCCCTTGGGCGACCCGGCCACACCACTGGATGAGCAGTATAAACTGCGCTACCACCGTGTGGGTGTGGCCCTGGATGCCTTAACAGCAGACGTTTCCGAACCCACTCTGTTCAAAACCAAAATATAAGCCATATAGGAAGTAGAAGAAATGCCTCTGCCGCTGCACAGGATGGTCAACCCTTCTGCGGCAGAGGGTTACATATTGATTAATTCTAATATATAGGTAAGTTGACAAGTATTCCTGTCTACAATCATGTTAAAAGGAGTGTCTGCCCAATGACGGAGAAAAAAGTGTCCAACGACGTCTTTATCATTTCCCTTGTCTTTTCCCTGGCCATTGTTGCCTGGGGGATTTTAGCACCAGGAAATTTTGGCAATGTGGCCAACAGCACCTTTAACTTTCTGGTGAACAATTTCAGCTGGCTGTACATGATTTCCATGTTTGTCTTTCTTGCATTTTGCATTTACCTGGCCTTCAGCAAGTTTGGAGGCATTAAGCTGGGTGCCGACGATTCTAAACCGGAATTTTCGACAGCTTCCTGGTTCGCTATGCTCTTTGGCGCCGGTATGGGCATCGGCCTGGTTTTCTGGGGCGCCGCTGAGCCCCTGAATCATTTCATCGCACCCATTGGTGTGGAGCCAGGCACCTCAGAAGCTGCTAATTTTGCCATGCGCATTTCTTTCCTCCACTGGGGGTTCCACCCCTGGGGCAGCTATGCCGTTCTGGCCATGGCCCTGGGCTATTTCCAGTACCGTAAAGGAGCGCCGGGACTCATCAGCAGCATCTTTACACCCCTCATTGGCGAAAAAGGTGTGCAGGGCCCCATCGGTAAAACCATTGACATCCTGGCCATCTTTGCCACCGTGGCAGGGGTTGCCACCTCTTTGGGTCTGGGTGCCATGCAGATCAACGGCGGCCTGAACTTTATGTTCGGGATCCCCAACAACATTACGGTTCAAATCATCATCGTAGCCGTGGTGACGGTGATCTTCATTTGGACAGCCGTGGCCGGCATTGAAAAAGGCATTGCCCTGCTGGGCGACATTAACCTGAAAGCGGCCATTCTTATGCTGGTGCTGGCCATCATTGTCGGGCCAACCGTGGCCATGGTTAACAACCTGGTGGGCGGATTCGGCCGGTATTTGAGTGGTCTCATCAACGACAGCTTTTTCCTGAACCCCTTTGGGGACAACACCTGGATCGGCTGGTGGACGGTCTTTTATTGGGCATGGTGGATTGCCTGGGCGCCATTTGTCGGCACCTTTATTGCCCGGATTTCCAAAGGCCGTACCATCCGTGAATTTGTCATGGGGGTTATTGTGGCACCAGCCCTGGGATCCTTTGTCTGGTTCTCTGTGTTTGGCGGCATGGGCCTTAACCTGGGTCTTGAGATTGCCACAGAAGCAGCGGCCGTCACGGAAACCGCCCTCTTTGTGGTGCTGAGTAACTACCCCCTGGGCACCATCGTTTCCCTGGTGGCCACCTTCCTGCTGGGCACCTTCTTCATCACCTCCGCCAATTCAGCCACCTTTGTACTGGGCATGTTCAGCTCCGGCGGAGACCTGAACCCTTCCAACAGCAAGAAAATTCTCTGGGGTCTGGTGATGTCAGGGGTGGCGGTGGCCCTGATGGTGGCTGGTGGTCTGGCCACCCTGCAGATCGCTTCCATTGCGGCGGCCTTCCCCTTCTGCTTTGTCATGCTGGCGGCCTGTTATTCTTTGTTGAAAGCGCTTAAATCAGATGAGCTTATCGCAACCGGAGAGCCAGTAATGGCAGAAGAAGTCGCAGTGAAAGCAGAAGTTGCCGATGCGGCAGCATCGCCGGTTTCTGAATAAACGACAATGACTGGACAAATCACCCATTTCCCATTCCGTTCACGATCGTGACCCTTTTTAGAATGGCGGCTTCCAGCAGGAGGCCGCCATCTTTGGTTTAATTGACTGGCAGTTTATTTCTTGCCACGGGAACGAAGGAAAGGTATAATGAAAGCGGCTTTGGACACTCATTATTAAACTGCAGGAGGCTTTTATGCGACCGGACTGGGATCATTATTTCATGGAAATGGCAGAGGTAGTGGCCAAGCGATCCACCTGCCTGCGAAGACAAGTGGGTGCGGTACTGGTGAAAGACCGGCGCATCCTGGCCAGCGGCTATAATGGAGCTCCTTCAGGCATGAGTCACTGCGCTGAAACCGGATGCCTGCGGCAGCAGTTAAACATACCCTCAGGTAAGCAGCATGAAATGTGCCGGGGACTTCATGCAGAACAGAATGCCATTATTCAGGCAGCACTGCACGGCACCTCCATCAAGGACAGCCTATTATATGTCACTCATCAGCCTTGTGTCATCTGTGCCAAAATGATGATCAATGCCGGTGTCAAGACAGTGATCATGAAAGGCAGCTATCCTGATGCCTTGGCGGAAAGTATGCTTCAGGATGCCGGCATTATCCTCACATTGCTTGACAACCAACAAAACGGGGAGTGACCACACCCTTATGATTCGATTATTTTCCGCGCTGGTTCTTTCAGCCGTGATTGCCTATTTGATGACTCCCATAGCCCGCCGTGCAGCGTATCGCCTGGGGGCTATTGACGTACCGAAAGATAACCGGCGCATGCATCTAAAGCCAATTCCCCGCCTGGGAGGATTGGCGATCTACATAGCCTTTATGGTTGTTTCCCTGTTAATGATGGAAATCGACCGACAGTTGATTGCCCTGCTGATAGGCGCCACTCTGATGGCCGGAATGGGGATGTTGGACGATACCCGGTCGCTGCCTGCAAAAATGAAGCTCCTGATACAGATACTGGCTGCCCTCATTGTCATTGCCGGGGGTGTGCGCATTGAGTTTATTACCAATTTTCTGTCCGCTTCCAAACCCATCATTCCCCTGGGATGGTTTTCCATTCCAGCCACTGTTTTCTGGGTGGTGGGCATTACCAATACGGTCAATCTAATTGATGGACTGGATGGCTTGGCGGCCGGCGTGGCAGGAATTGCTTCACTCTCACTGGCTGCAGTGGCTCATCTTAACGGCCAGCCGGAAGTGGCCGTTCTGTTGATGATTTTGGCCGGTGCTTCCATTGGGTTTCTGCCCCACAACTCTCATCCGGCCACCATTTTTATGGGGGATACCGGCTCCCTGCTCATCGGATTCGTTCTGGCGGCCATCTCCATTGAAGGGGTGATTAAAAGCGCCACCACCATCGCTGTCGCCATACCGGTGCTGGCTTTGGGGGTGCCTATTTTCGACACGGCTTTTGCGATATTGCGCCGCATGGTCAACAAGCGACCCATTATGGAAGCGGATAAGGGACACCTGCATCACCGGCTGCTGGACCAGGGATATTCTCATCGGCAGACAGTCTGGATTCTCTATGCTTTCAGTTTTTTTCTGGGGGTCAGCGCTATTTTTATTTCCGGAGCCGGCCGCATCACCTCTATCGCCATGCTCCTGTTGGTGACCCTGGTCCTTATGATTGCAATGATTCGGGCAGGCCTGCTGAAGCGTATGTCATAAGACTACGGACTGCAGATGATGATGCGTACCGCTGTCATCGAAGTAAGCCATTTAAGAAAGCGTGACGTGACTGGGCAACGCTGCCTTATGAAGAAAGGAGAACTGATAATGTTCGCGACAACAAGAGACATTGATAACCTGTTGAAAACACATGACAGTTACCGTGAAGGCTGCCTGAACCTGATTGCCTCGGAAAACTATGCCAGCGAGAAGGTGCGCGGCTACCTGACCTGCGACTTGGGCAACCGTTACGGCTGTTATGTTGACAATAACCCTGCAGAGCGGGAATACGCCGGCAACAAGTACATTCATGAGATGGAAATGGCCACACAGGAGTTGGTGAAGGAAATTTTTAAGGCGGATTACGTTGACCTGCGGCCCATTGGCGGTCACATGGCAGGCATGTCCGTGGTGCTGGGCCTGCTGGAACCGGGAGACCAGGTGATCGAAGTCAGCCTCAGTGACTGGGGCCATGGCCTGGTGGGGCCCATGTGCCAGGTGCGCCAGTTTGACGAAACCATCAACGTGGCCTACATGGCCTTTGATGAGGACCGGGCTGTGGATGTGGAAAAATTAAAGGGCCAGGCCAGGGAACTGAAACCAAAGATGATCATTTTTGGCGGCTCCGGCACCCTGTTCCCTGAGCCTGTAAAGGCCCTTCGGCTTCTGGCGGATGAACTGAACATTTTCATCGCCTACGACGCCTCCCACGTCACCGGGCTCATTGCCGCCGGGGTTTTCCCCAATCCCCTCAGTGAAGGGGCCGACATTATGTTTGGCAGCACCCATAAATCCTTTCCCGGTCCCCAGGGCGGCTTTGTGGCTTCCAACCGCCAGGACCTGATGGTGAAGGTGGGCAACACCCTGTCGCCATCCCTGGTCACCAGCCATCATTTGAACCGGCTCCCGGCATTGGCCGCGTCCATCCTGGAAATGAAGGAGTTTGGGGAAGATTATGCCAAACAGGTGGTGAAAAACGCCAAAGCCCTGGCAGCGGCCCTGGCAGATCATGGCTTTAATGTACAGGGCAAAGGCAGGGGCTTCACCGAAAGCCACCTGCTGCTGGTGGAACTGGGTGACTACGTGGATACAGCCCCGGGTAAACTCCTGGAACAGGCAGGCATTCTCTGTTCCGACGATTTCTCCGGCAGCAGCCCTGAAGTGCGCATCGGCACACCGGAGGTCACCCGCAAGGGGATGAAGGAAGCGCAGATGACAGTGGTGGCCGATTTCTTCAAACGGGCCCTTATTGACAGGGAAGACCCGGATGCCCTGTCAAAAGAAGTGGAAGCTTTCGCCCGCCAGTTCATTGGCATTGAGTATAGTTTCTAATGATAAAGACAGATTGATCACATCGAGCCACGGAAAAAATTTTCTGTGGTTCGATTTATTTTGTCAGTTTTGACTTTACATTATCGGAAAGAAGGATATAATGAAGTTATAAATAGACTGAAATGGTATAAAAGTATAAAAATAACCATCCGCGAATACAAATCCAGGGCTAAGAAGGTGAAGGGGGTTTGTCATGGGAAAACAACAGGAACTGAAACGCAGACGGTTGATGGAGCAGGCAGAACGCCTTTTTCTGGAAAAGGGTTACAAGGCAGTGACGGTGGATGAAATTGCCGCTGCCGCGGGCATCAGCAAGATGACCATTTATAACCAATACCAGTCAAAGGAAAACCTGTTCACAGAAATCTGCCTGGAAATGGTGCGGCGTTTTAATGAAAATGTTGAAAATTTGGTATGGCAGCAAACCAACACCTTTGACCGGCTTCGGGTTTACTTTGAAGTAGGGCAGAAAGCCGCCGACGATACTTCTCCGGCCTTTTACAAAGATTTTTATGACCTTCCCTATTTGATTAAAACCGTTTCAGACTATAAGAAGGAAACCACTCTGCAGATTCTGTGGGATATCTTGGGTGAAGGGGCCCGTATGGGGGAAATCAGGGAAGTGGAAAGATCTTTTATGGTGCGCCTGCTGGATGTGTTGACGGCAGGGATGATGCAGCAAATGCCCCAAATTGGAGAAGAAGAATTGCTTATTTTTAATAAACAACTTTTCGATTTTATCAAACGAGGACTCCTGGTGCAGGAGAAGGACTGGTAAGGGAGGCAACACAATGTTTGGGTTGAATGGTAAAAAGAACAAAAGCAATGGCAATCGTGGCGGTAATGGCAGCATGGAAACACCTTCCCGTGAAGCATCACGAAAAGTGTTGATGAAGGTGGAAGACCTGAGCAAGGTGTACCATATGGGAGAAGTGGAGGTCCATGCCCTTAAAAATGCCACTTTTGAATTGTACGAAGGGGAGTTTGTGGTCATCCTGGGGCCAAGTGGTTCGGGAAAGAGTACCCTGTTGAACATTTTAGGTGGCATGGACACCCCCACCAGTGGCCGGGTGTTTGTGGAAGAAAAAGAACTGACCAAATTTCCCGACCGGCAACTGACCCAATACCGGCGCAACGGTGTGGGTTTTGTGTTTCAGTTTTACAACCTGATGGCCAACCTGACAGCCAGGGAAAACGTGGAACTGGCCACGGAAATTTGTGACACTTCCCTGCCTTTGGACGAAGTCATGGAAAAGGTGGGTCTGGCAGAACGGTCCAGCCATTTTCCCTCCCAGCTCAGCGGCGGTGAACAGCAGCGGGTGGCCATTGCCCGTGCAGTGGCCAAGAATCCCTTGCTGCTGCTCTGTGATGAACCCACGGGGGCCCTGGACTTCGAAACAGGCATACGCATTCTGGAACTGTTAAAGGAAGTCAACCGCACCTATAACAAAACCGTGCTGATCATCACCCATAACACCCCGGTGGGTGCCATGGGTGACCGGGTGATTCGCATGCGCAGCGGTGAAATCACCGACATCACCGCGAATGAAAACCCACTACCGCCAGAAAGGATTGAATGGTAATGCGCCTGTCACCTCTCAACCGGCGGTTGTTTCGGATGATGCTCAGCATTAAGGGACAGGTTATCTCCATTATTGTGGTCATGACCCTGGCCCTGATGGCACTCATCTCCAGTCAAATGACCGCGGTTAACCTTGAAACCTCCCTGCGGGAGTATTATGACATCACACGCATGGCCGACATGCAGGTGCAGCTGATCCGAATTCCTGCCAACGCCCTCTATGACGTTGAACGCATGGAAGGCATCGCTCATGTCCAGGGCCGGATCAACGTTGACGTGCCTTTTATCACCGACGATCCGGATGAAAAAGTCCGGGTTAAGCTGCTTTCCGTCCCCGACCGGGAGGACGCCATCAGTGCCCTTTACCCCATCTCCGGACAGATGGTGCGGGCTGAAACGGCTGCTGTCACTGTCATAGAACAATTTGCCAACGCCCGAAACATCAGCATCGGAGACATCGTCACCCCCTACATTAACGGGCGGGAGGTTAACCTGGAGGTCATCGGTGTGGCCGGTCATCCGGAATTCGTGTACCTCATGGAAGACGAACAGTCCATTCTTCCCGATGACAATGCCTACGGAGTGCTCTTCCTGTCGGAGAATCTGATGGGCCCCCTCCTGGGTTACCGGGACAGTTACAATGAACTGGTCATCACACTGACACCAGGGGCTAATGCCAACGACGTGGTCGACGCCCTGGAAGAGGCCCTTGACCGGTACGGGGTGCAGCGGGTCTTGAAGCGGGACGACATCATGAGTTACAAGCTGATGGAGGAAGAACTGAACCAGGTCAGCGCCATGGCCCGGGTGCTGCCCACCCTTTTCATGTCCGTGGCCGCCCTGATCATTTATATTGTGTTATCCCGAACTGTGAAAAACGACAAGATGTCCATCGGCATCATGAAATCCCTTGGCTATTCCAACCGTCAAATCCTGGCCCATTACATACAGTTTTCCCTCATCATCGGGCTGTTGGGAGGGCTGCTGGGGATTCTTGCAGGCACTTGGATCTCCGGCTTTTACGTGCAGCTTTATGTTCAGTACATGAACATTCCCCTCCTCCGCACCAGGATCATCCCCGAATCTTACCTCCTTGCCCTGGTCATTACCCTGGTGTTCTGCGTGGTGGCAGGGCTGGCGGGGGCTCGCAGGGTGATCGGCATCCACCCAGCCGACGCCATGCGGCCAGAGCCTCCGGCTGCAGGTCACAGGCTGCTCATTGAACGGGTCACCTTTCTCTGGAAGCGCATCGCCTTTAGCTGGAAAATGGTAATTCGCAATATTTTCCGTAATAAACGGCGTTACGCCACCCTGGCCCTGGGCATTGCCCTCACCTATGGGGTCACCCTGGTGGCCATGAACATGGGGGGCGTGTGGGACCACCTTTTTGATGAACAATACGGCAAAATGTACACCATGGATTACAACGTCGATTTTAACCGAATGACCAGCCACAATGCCATCAGTGAAATTCGGCAACTGGCAGGGGTGGAAGCGGTTGAACCCCGGCTGGAACTGCCCCTGGAGGTGCGAAATGACTGGCACCGAAAGTCTTTGTCGGTGGTAGGTATCCCCAAAGACAGCCAGATGTACCATTTGGAAAGCCAGCCAGGTGTACCCCTGAACCTGCAACACAACCGCCTCTACTTGACCAGCGGTGTTGCCAAAGTTCTTGAAGTGGAGCCTGGGGATCGGGTACTGGTGAAAAACTACCTTCCCGACAGGGATGATTTCTGGATTGAATACGGCGGAGAAGTGAACCAGTACCTGGGGATGAACGGCTACATGACCCTGGAGACCATGGAAAGAACCGTGGCAGACCCGGGTCACATTACCGGTCTCTCCGTGAAAACCAGGGCCGACCTGACAAACATCCTGGAAGACGCCCACAATGTGCAGCAGGTACAGTCACTGACCCAGATGAGGGAGCTCTTTGAGGAATACTCCGAAATGATTGTGGTCACCATCGGCATCATGGTCATGCTGGGAGGCATCATCGGCTTTGCCATTGTGTACAATATCACTCTCATCAGCATCAACGAACGGGTCATGGAATTTTCATCCCTCCGGGTGCTGGGCTTTCACCGGAAAGAAATTTTCCGTATGATCACCCGGGAAAACGCCATCATGAGCATCATCGGTATAGTCCTGGGCATACCCCTGGGCCGCTGGATGATGGCCAGCATGATGGACGCCATGAGCACTGAAGTGTACAGCATGCCCGGCACCGTTTCCAACAAAGTGGTGATGCAGACCGCCCTGGCAGTGGTCATCTTTGTCACTGTGGCCCAGCTGGCCACCTTCGTCAAGATTCGCAACCTGAGTTTTATTGAAGCGTTGAAAAACCGTATGACCTAAAAACCGTCAGAGGAGGTAAAGACATGAAAAAACATAGGATGAAACTGATTGTGGGCATTGTACTGCTGGCGGTGGTGGCTGCCGGGGCTTTCTACTGGATGAACCGACCTGTGGAAGAACCACCCATGGTACAGGTAGAGCGGGAAACCCTGGAGGAACTGGCAGAGGAAATCGGGGAAATTGTTACCGAGGATTACCGCCAGGTGGTGGCACATTTACCGGGTCGTATTGGTCAGCTCAGCGTGGAACCAGGTGACCAGGTGTTGGCGGGAGACATGCTGGTGGAAATTGACAGCAGTGACTGGCGCACCAGTGTGAACCAGGTGGATGAACAGTTAAGAGCCGCCCGGAGTACTTATCAGCAAGCCATGGACAGCGGCCGTCGGCAGCAGCAGCAGGCACAAAGTGCCCTGGAAGTGGCAGTCAGGCAGTGGGAAGAGGTGCAGGAACGCAAAGAACGGATCACCGCCCTTCATGAAGCCGGGGCTGCCAGCCAGCAAGAGCTGGACCTGGTCCAGCTGGAAGAATCATTGGCAGCAGCAGGGGTGGAACAGGCAGAACTGGCCCTGGCAGCAGCGGGGGATGCCTTAAGCACGGCCTCCCGGGGCAGCTTTGAAGCCAGCATCCGTCAACTGGAAAGCCAGCGGGAGCACCTGATGACCCAACAGGATTCCTACCTGGTCACGGCACCGGTGGGCGGCACCATTCTCCACCGGCACGTGGAACCCGGCGCCTTTGTCCAGCCGGGACAACTCCTGATGGAAATCGGGGATCTGAACAAGCTGTATGTTAAAGCTGATTTGCTGGCCAGGGAAATGGCCGGGGTGGAGGAAGGCATGGCCGTGCGGGTCATTCACCGTGATTTAAGCCATGAGCCTGTGTCAGGGCGTATCCGCAAGGTTTACCCCACCGCTTTTTCCAAAATTTCAGAGCTGGGCATTGAACAACGGCGGGTGCAAATCGAAATTGTAGTGGATCAGGTTGACCCCCTGTGGCGGCCAGGCTATGAAGTGGACGTGGAAGTGATTAAGGACACCCGTGTAAACACCCTGACCGTACCGGAGCGGGCAGTGTTCTGGACCACCGGCAAGGAGCATCTCTTCATCTGGGAAAACGGCCAGGCAGTGCTGCGTGAAGTGACCACCGGCCTGACGGCACAAAACCGCATTGAAATCCTGTCAGGCATTGACGAAGGTGATTACGTGTTGACAGAACCGGAAAATCAATAAATCGCATGGATTGAGCCGCACGAGGAGCGTGGATCGGTTTTCCGTCGATGATGATCACTTGGCTGATTTTCTCAAAATTTGCGATTTTTTCTGAAAATGAGCCGCTTGATACAGGGCCTGTAAAGCTTAGTCATCTTTTCTTGCAATAAATGCTTGATCCTTCTTGCTTTTTAAAGGCATTAGGTATATCTTTATAAAGACCAATATGTTGCGAATAGAGCGATAGTCGGAATCGACAGAATATTGACTGAAAGGCGGTGGGCATGACCATGCAGCCCCTTGACGTGATGAGTATCTTTGGAACCCGACCAGAAGCCATTAAAATGGCTCCTCTGGTAAAGGCCATGGAACAAGATCCCCGCATTTTCTCAAAGGTTTGTGTGACGGCCCAGCACCGGGAAATGCTGGACGGTGTACTGAGTCTTTTTGATATTCATCCCTGGAGAGATCTCAACATCATGCAGCACGGCCAGACCATTACGGATATCACTGTCCACACACTAACAGGGCTCCAGGCTGTCATGAAGGAAGCCCGGCCGGATTACATTCTGGTGCACGGCGATACCACTACCACCTTTGTGGCTTCACTGGCGGCTTTCTATGAAAAGATTCCCATAGGACACGTGGAAGCAGGTTTGCGAACCGGGAATATCTACTCTCCTTATCCGGAGGAAATGAACCGGCGTCTGACCGGCACTCTGGCCACCCTTCACTTTGCACCAACCTGGCAGAATCGGGACATGTTATTGAAAGAAAACATAGCTGCGGACCACATTTTTGTCACCGGGAACACGGTTATTGACGCGCTTCTTTCAGTGATTAAAAAAGGGTATGATTTCCAGGATCCCCTGTTGAACAAGCTGGCTGCAGAGGCTCGCATTCATCCCCTTTTGGTCATGACCTGTCACCGGCGCGAAAACTGGGGAAAACCGATGGAACAGATTTTTGAAGCGGTGAAAACGTTGGCCCGCCGTTATCCCAAGTACCGAGTAATCTATCCGGTGCATTTGAATCCGGCCATAGGCGAGCTGGCACAAAATATGCTGGGGCAGGAATCAAACATTTTTTTAATTGAGCCTTTGGATTATGCTCCCTTTGCCAATCTTTTGGACGCAGCCGATTTGATTTTAACAGATTCCGGCGGCATTCAGGAAGAAGCGCCGGTTTTAGGAAAACCGATTCTTGTGATGCGTACTGAAACCGAACGTCCGGAAGCGGTCGCTGCCGGAACCGTTCAGGTAGTGGGGGTGGAGACCGATGCCATTGTGAAGGCCGCTGCCGCTCTGCTGGATGACCCGGTTGCCTATGAGACGATGGCCAGGGCGATCAACCCATATGGTGACGGAAATGCTTCGAAAAGAATCATCGAAGCATTGGTGTACACGTCCGGGAGAACGACCCATAAACCAACAGAATGGGCGTTTAATAATCAGGGTTAACAAAGATAAAAGTTTAACAAAATTAACGGAAAAATCTTTATAATATTCGATTCTATGATATAATGGGAGCGGCAGGAACATGAAAAGTAATAAAGGGCACGCCCTACAAAATCTGGCACTGGTCAGTTACATTGGTATCGC
The DNA here is from genome assembly GCA_033549305.1 of Bacillota bacterium. Lineage (GTDB taxonomy): Bacteria > Bacillota > Clostridia > Peptostreptococcales > Tindalliaceae > Anoxynatronum. Next base: position 48,420 of record JAWSUV010000002.1, read on the forward strand.
CATGATGGTTCCCATCCTGGCGGGGGTGGTTGGTGGAAGATGGCTGGACGAACGGTTCGGCACCAAACCCGTCTTTTTGTTTGTCCTGATTCTTGCGGGCATTCTGATTGGAGCCAGGAACGCCTATCAACTGGCCATGAAAGACGTCGATCCACCACGTCCCAGAGAGAGGAAGTGAAGCCCTGTGGAAGACATTGCCACGACTCAGAAGTCCATTGCTAAAAGGACCTTTCTGATCAACACGGTGGTGGCTCTTGTGGGGATCTTTTTCGTTCGCCCGTACCTGCCTTTCCTGACGGGCATCTTTTTCGGAACAGCTGTTTCCTTGCTCAATTTCAGACTTTTATACCTGACGATTGAACGGGCTGTCAAAATGTATCCGGAAAGAGCCCGAAAATTTACTGTTTCCCGCTACTTGATTCGGTATGTGTTGACAGCGGTGGTCATTTTGGTATCGATTAATTCGCCGGACATTAATGTCCTGGGAACCATCATTGGACTGCTCATGATTAAACTGGTCATCCTGCAGAGGGATCTGCTGAATGATAAACAGTACTTTAAGAATATATTTATGCGAAAGGAGGAAAAGTAATGCAGCCGATTGCCTTCGGCCCGAAAGTCATTTTCGAGCTTCCTTTTCTGGATGGAATTCCTGTCACGGAAACAGTCGTCAATACCTGGCTGATCATGCTGGTACTGGTGCTATTGGCTATTTTAGGCACGCGAACGATGAAACTGGTACCAAAGGGACGCCAGAATGTGGCGGAAATCATCGTGGATGTTCTGAACAAGCTGACGGCCCAAACCATGGGAGAAGACAAAATGGGTTTCGCGCCATACATGGGCACCCTTTTTTTGATGTTGCTGTTCATGAACCTTCTCGGGCTGCTGGGGATGCGCCCGCCGACGGCTGATCTGAACACCACACTGGCACTGGCCATCATGACTTTCTGTATGATTCATTACTTCGGAGCCCGCACCAAAGGCCTGGGGAAATACCTCAAGGGATTTACAGAGCCGTTTGTATTCCTGCTGCCTCTGAACATCATGGGCGAACTGGCCACCCCCATCTCCCTTTCATTTCGTCTTTTTGGCAACATTGTCGGTGGCGTCATCGTCTTGGCTCTGGCCTACGGTGGTCTCACAAGCCTGAGTACGGCACTGGGACTATCAGCGTTCCCGCTTTTTCAAACAGGAATCCCTGTAGTGCTTCACCTGTATTTTGATGTGTTCGCAGGAGTGCTGCAAACCTTTATCTTTGTCATGCTGACCATGGTCTTTGTTTCACTGGCCATGGAATAGGTGAATATTAAATAGCATGAAAAATGTGACATGTTTTCAATTGCATGTTGTAAGGAGGAATTGCAATGGATCAATCGATTAACGCCAGAGCGATCATTCTGGCCGCTTCCGCCATCGGGGTTGGATTCGCCATGATTGCAGGGATCGGCCCCGGAATCGGGCAGGGCTATGCAGCCGGAAAAGGCGCCGAAGCTGTCAGCATGAATCCCAAAACCGGTAAACAGGTGACCATGATCATGCTTCTGGGCGCCGCCGTGGCGGAAACATCCGGAATTCTGGCACTCGTTATCGCACTGATTATGCTGTATGCCAATCCACTTGTCGGGTTAACCACCGGTACCGTTGTGGTAGCTGCCTCCGCTGTTGGAGCGGGTTTAGCCATGATTGCCGGTATGGGACCTGGCATTGGACAAGGGTACGCAGCAGGTAAAGGAGCCGAAACAGTGGGCAAACGTCCTGCGCTGCAGGGTCCCATTATCCGCACCATGTTTCTTGGACAGGCAGTGGCTCAAACCACTGGCATCTACGCCCTGATCATCGCATTAGTACTGCTCTTTGCTAATCCGCTGATCAGATTGCTCTAACAGATATCTTTCAAATGAGTCAATGTTATTCATACGCTTCAACTGAAAAAATCACATGAATGTGAAGGAGGAAATGGATATGGAACCAATCACAGGAAGAGCACTTATTTTAGCAGCTTCCGCCATTGGCGCAGGACTGTCAATGATCGCAGGGATCGGACCTGGAATCGGGCAGGGGTATGCTGCCGGAAAAGGGGCAGAAGGAGTAGGGAGACAACCTGAAGCGCAGGGAGACATTGTCCGCACAATGCTGCTGGGTGCCGCTGTTGCTGAAACCACTGGTATTTACGGACTTATCATTGCTTTGATTCTGCTGTTTGCTAACCCGCTGGTAGGTATGCTTTAGGTAGAATCACATCAGCGGAATCAGACTGAGTGATTTTCCGGAAAGGAGGCAACACGATGCAGCAAGGACTGGTTGAACCAGGCTGGACCTTCTTTTTTCAGATTGTCAATACCATTATCATTGTCCTGTTGATGCGCCGGTTTCTCTTCAAACCCGTGACAGAGTTTATGGAGAAGCGGACCCAGGGCATCGAAGACCAGCTCGCTGGTGCCCAGGCCCGGGAAGACGAAGCCCTGATCCTGAAAGCCCAGTATGAAGAAAAACTATCGGGCATCAAAGAAGAACGAAACGAAATGCTGAAGGAAGCAATCCGACGGGGCGAAGAACGGGGCGAAGTCCTGATACAGGAAGCCCGGGAGGAAATACGCAAGATGGAAGAACGTTCACGCATCGATTTGGAACGGGAAAAGATAAAAGCGATCCATGACTTTAAGAATCAGATTTCAGAACTGGCGGTATTGGCAGCTGCCCGCATCATGAAAGAAGAACTGGATCCCAAGCGGCATGAAGCGATGATCCAGGAATTTATTGAAGAGGTAGGGCGGGATCAATGGCAGCATTAATCGCGAAGCGTTACGCGACTGCCCTTTTCCAGGCGGTACAGGAATCGGAAACTACCGATGCTGCCACTGTGCTGCAGGAACTGCAAGGTGTTTATCAAGCCATGCTGGAATCGCCGGATTTTGATCACTTTTTCTCGTCGCCGGTCATTGGCGACACGGAGAAGAAACAGTTCATTAATGAAATGCTAAGAGACAAAATGAGTCTGGAAGTGATTCACTTTCTTCTGATTCTTGTGGATAAGGGGCGGGAAAGCTTCTTTCGTGACATGGTTGACATCTACCAGCAACTGACAGAAACGTTGCAGAACCGTATGAAAGCCGTTGCTGTCACCGCAGTACCGATGAGTGAAGAGTCCCGGATGCGGATGATGGAAACCTTAGGCACGATCACCGGCATGGAAGTGACACTTGAAAACCAGGTGGATGAAACTATTGTGGGCGGTGCGATTGTCCGTATGGGCGACCGTGTCATTGACGGTTCCATTCGAAACCGGCTCAGCCTTCTAAAAGAAGAACTGATGCAAATGATCGTATAAAGTGAGGGGTGACAAATGCGATGAATCTCAGACCTGAAGAAATTTGTTCCGTGATTAAGGAACAGATCAAACGATATGAAAATCAGCTGGATTACCAGGAAGTCGGTACAGTCATCCAGGTAGGTGATGGAATTGCCCGGATTCACGGCCTGGAGAAGTGCATGGCAGGCGAATTGCTGGTCTTTCCTGGAGACGTGTACGGCATGACCCTGAATCTGGAGGAAGACAATGTGGGTTGTGTGCTCATGGGATCCGACCAGTTCATTAAAGAAGGTGATATGGTCAAACGTACCGGTAAAATCGTTGAAGTGCCGGTAGGAGAAGCGCTGTTGGGCCGTGTGGTGAATGCATTGGGACAACCCGTTGACGGCAAGGGGCCTGTCCAGACAGACAGCTTCCGGGTAGTGGAACGTGTAGCACCCGGTATTATTGCCCGTAAATCGGTGCATGAACCACTGCAAACCGGGATCAAGGCTATTGACTCCATGATTCCCATCGGACGTGGTCAGCGGGAGTTAATCATAGGTGACCGCCAGACTGGAAAAACAGCGATTGCGGTGGACACCATCATCAACCAGAAAGACACTGATGTGATCTGCATTTATGTGGCCATCGGCCAAAAAAATTCCACTGTCGCTCAGATTCAGGACATCTTGAACCGTCATGGCGCCATGGATTACACGATTATCGTTGCTGCGTCTGCAAGCGAACTGGCCCCGCTGCAATTTATTGCCCCCTATGCCGGCTGTGCCATGGGGGAAGAATTTATGGAGCAGGGAAAGCATGTACTGCTCATTTATGATGATCTGTCCAAACATGCAGTAGCCTACCGTGCCATGTCTCTGCTGCTTAGGCGCCCGCCGGGACGCGAAGCATATCCGGGGGATGTGTTCTATTTACATAGCCGCCTGCTGGAGCGTGCTGCAAAGCTCAGTGATGATAGGGGAGCCGGTTCTTTAACCGCGCTGCCGATCATAGAAACACAGGCCGGAGATGTTTCCGCCTATATTCCGACCAACGTTATTTCCATCACCGACGGCCAGATATTTCTGGAATCAGAGCTCTTTTACTCTGGTGTGCGCCCGGCGGTTAATCCGGGGATTTCCGTCTCGCGTGTTGGGGGGAATGCCCAGATTAAAGCCATGAAAAAAGTGGCAGGAAAGCTGCGTCTTGAACTGGCACAGTTTAGAGAATTGGCGGCTTTCGCCCAGTTTGGTTCTGAGCTGGACATAGAAACGCAGGAGCGACTGGCCCAGGGGGAACGAATTCTTGAAATCCTGAAACAGCCTCAATACCAACCTGTGCCAGTGGAAGAACAGGTCATGATTATTTATGCCGTCTCCAATAAATTCCTGGCAGACATTGAAGTCTCAGACATTAAAGAATTCGAAGCCGGCCTGATGGAGTTTATGCGAGATCATTATGCGGAAGTGGGAACTGCCATTCGGGAAAAAGGTGTTTTGGACGAGGCAGTCGAAGAGACCCTGAAAAAGGCCATCGAAGAGTTCAGGACAGATTTCCTGAAAGACAGGGAGTAATCTGCGTATGACCGGATGGCGAAATACTGTCAGGAGGTGATCCATTGGCCGGATTAGGGATGCGGGACATAAAACGCCGCATAAAGAGTGTTAAAAATACCAAGCAGATTACCAAGGCCATGGAAATGGTGGCCTCGGCAAAACTGCGTAAAACCCGCGTCCGCCTGGAAGAATCACGCCCCTTTACCAGGGCGTGGAAACAGGCAGTGCTGGGTTTTTTGGGAGAACTGCAGGGAACAATACACCCTCTGGTGACTCCACGGGAAACCATTGAAAAAACAGGGTATATTGTCATCGCCGGCAACAGGGGGTTGTGTGGCGGTTACAATACCAATATTTTCAAAAAAGCCTGGGAGCATATGCAGGACAAAAAAGCATCCTGTGTAGTGGCTGTTGGCCAGAAAAGCCGGGAATTCTTCAGCCGACGCGACATTGAAATCCCGCGGGAATATCTGGATCTGACTGAACTGCCAGATTTGATTGATGCCCAGGATATCCGCCGCTTTTGCCTGGATAAGTACCTGGAAGGTGACGTGGACGAGATGTTCCTGGTATACACTCATTTCGAAAGCACCATAAGCTATAAGCCCAAAGTACTGAAACTGGTGCCCATGGACGAAGAAGCCCTGGATACTTGTTTTAAAAGCGATGAAAGACTGATGGCGGATCAGGAGAAACTGCTGAAGGCATCCAAGGCTGACAACTGGGAAGTTACCATTTATGAGCCTTCCGCTATCGAAGTACTGGACCGAGTGGTTCCCAGTTACCTGGACAGCATGATTTACGGCGGTTTGCTGGAATCGGCTGTTAGCGAGCAGGCAGCCCGTCGTGTGGCAATGGAAAATGCGACGAACAATGCAGAGGATATGATTGACAGATTACAGCTGCAATACAACCGGGCTCGTCAGGCAGCGATTACGCAGGAAATAGCCGAAATTGTCGGCGGCGCGGAAGCACTGAAGTAAAAGGCGTTCGCGCGGACAAGCAAAAGGAGGGGAAGCAATGCCGAAAGGAAACATCGGAAAAATAGCACAGATCATTGGCCCGGTGCTGGATATCAAATTTGAAAGTGAACAGCTGCCGGAGTTGCTCAGTGCTATTGAAATTTATAAAGATGAAGAAAAAATCATTGCAGAAGTTGCCCAGCACCTGGGAGACGACACCGTGCGCTGTGTTGCTATGAGCTCAACCGACGGGTTGGTGCGAGGCATGGATGCCACAGGCACTGGTGACCCGATCATCGTACCAGTTGGCAAATCAACTTTAGGTCGAATCATGAATGTTCTGGGAGAACCGGTAGATGAAAAGGGAGCCATTGAATCCGACCATTACTTACCCATTCACCGGACATCACCCAGCTTTGAAGAGCAGGAAACTTCGACGGAAATTCTGGAGACCGGGATTAAAGTGGTTGATCTCATTGCTCCTTATTCCAAGGGTGGTAAGATCGGTCTCTTCGGAGGTGCGGGCGTAGGAAAAACCGTGATCATCATGGAACTGATCAACAACATTGCCAAAGAGCATGGAGGCTTGTCAGTTTTTGCCGGCGTGGGAGAACGGACACGTGAAGGAAATGACCTATATTATGAAATGATTGAATCAGGCGTTATTGATAAAACGACGCTGGTGTACGGCCAAATGAATGAACCGCCGGGCGCCCGTATGCGGGTTGGGCTCACTGGCCTGACCATGGCGGAATACTTTCGGGATGAAGAAGGCCAGGATGTGCTTCTCTTTATCGACAACATCTTTCGTTTTACCCAGGCGGGTTCTGAAGTGTCAGCCTTGCTGGGCCGGATGCCCAGCGCCGTTGGCTATCAGCCTACACTGGCGACAGAGATGGGTGTGCTGCAGGAACGGATCACCTCCACCAAAAAAGGCTCGATCACTTCGGTTCAAGCGGTTTATGTGCCGGCAGATGACCTGACTGACCCGGCTCCGGCCACTACCTTTGCCCATCTGGATGCCACCACCGTTTTATCGCGTCAGATCTCAGAACTTGGCATTTACCCGGCAGTGGATCCACTGGACTCCAGCTCCCGGATTCTGGATCCTGCTGTTGTAGGCCAGGAACACTATGATGTGGCCCGCGGTGTTGAGTCAGTGCTCCAGCGCTATCGCGAACTCCAGGATATTATTGCCATTTTGGGAATGGATGAATTGTCAGAGGAAGATAAAATCATTGTTGCCCGTGCCCGAAAAGTGCAGCGGTTCCTGTCGCAGCCGTTTTTTGTGGCAGAGCAGTTCACTGGAATGCCAGGTAAATATGTTCCGCTGAAAGACACCATCCGCGGGTTTAAGGAAATACTGGAAGGACAGCATGATGATCTTCCCGAAGGTGCCTTCCTTTTCGCGGGAACCATCGAAGAAGTGCGAGAAAAAGCGAAAGCTGGAAAGTAGGTGACTCCTGTGGCAGACAAACTGCATTTGGAAATCGTCGCGCCGGACCGCATATTTCTTGATGAAACAGTGGATTCAGTAGTGGTGCGCACCGCCTCCGGCGATGTCGGCCTGATGAACGATCACATCCCCATGGTGGCACCGGTGACGGTGGGCCGCATCAAAATTATTCAGGATGGCAAGGTGAGGGAAGCAGCCTGTGCCGATGGTGTTGTGAAGATCCGGGGAGACCATGCCCTGGTCATTACTGAAGCAGTGGAATGGATTGAGGAAATCGACATTGAGCGTGCGCGCAAAGCCAGGGAGCGTGCAGAACAGCGACTGAAGGCTAAATCTGACGAAGTAGATCTTGATCGGGCTAAAGCGGCTCTCACCAAAGCGCTCAATCGAATCAGGCAGGCTGAGCAGCAACACAAATAGTTCTGGTGATGAGTGCTGAATTCAAAACGAGCCAGGGAGACGAATCCTCATGGCTCGTTTTGATTGACGCATTCTGGATGATGCCAGAGGATATTTCTTGCGTCAAGGGAAGGGTTTCGGTATAATCAGAAGGTAACTGACATCACTGTTTCATATTGATCAAGGATGACAATGGTTACAGGATATAAAAAGCGGCATTTGCGCTGCTGGACGGATTCAGAAGCGTTATGCTTTCGAAAGGAACGGCTGATCAATGCTGAAACGTTTTCACCCCATGAAAGTGGGGGACTTTATTCTGGTTATCCTGGTCGCCTTGGTGAGCCTGGGGGCTCTTTTTGCGATACCTCTTCTGTTGGGAGAAGCACCGGGAAACGGGAAAATCATTGTGGTCAGCATGGACGGTCAGGAAATTCACCGGTTTCCCATGCCTGAATCCGATGAAATGGAAACGATTGATTTTCCATTGGAGGTTGGCGGCCGCGAGTATTCGGCTACCCTGGAAGTGTTAGACGGTGCGGTGCGTCTACGCCGATTACCGGATGAAATTTCTCCTCTGTCCATCCATGCCGACATGGGTTGGATCCGGGAACCGTACCAAATGATCGTCTCGTTACCCATTCGCCTTTACATCACAGTGAAATATGCTGAAGAGCAGGAGGGGCCGCCAGAGATTGACACACTGGTGTATTAAGGTATCCCCAGGAAAGAGACTTAATGGAAATGGGAATTGTGACCTAACGGATAATCTGTTATACTGGAAGTTGGTAATATTCGTCCGCAACAATCAGGACATAAAAGAAAATAGAAGGTGGGAATTGTATGTTTGGACTATCTCAAGATATCGGTATTGATCTGGGTACTGCCAGTGTACTCGTATTTGTTAAAGGAAAAGGCATTGTGCTTCAGGAACCCTCAGTGGTAGCCATTGACAAATACTCCAACCAGGTACTGGCAGTTGGCCGAGAAGCCCGGAGAATGCTGGGGCGAACACCAGGCAACATCGTAGCCATTCGACCCCTGAAAGATGGGGTTATTTCTGATTATGAGATTACAGAAAAAATGCTGAAATATTTCATTCAGAAAACGGTTGGCAAGAAATTATTTTTTAAGCCGAAGATCATTGTCTGTGTTCCCAGCGGGGTCACTGAAGTGGAAAAACGTGCAGTCATTGACGCTACCAACGAAGCCGGCGCCCGTACCACATATCTTATTGAGGAACCCATCGCGGCGGCTATTGGTGCAGGCCTTGATATCACACAGCCTGTGGGCCATATGATTGTAGACATTGGTGGGGGCACTACCGACGTGGCAGTTATCTCTCTTGGCGGGATTGTGGTGAGCAATTCCATTAAAACTGCCGGAGATAAGTTCGATGAAGCCATCATCCGATATATGCGTAAAACCCACAACATCATGATCGGGGAACGGACAGCGGAAGAACTCAAAATTAACATAGGTGGTGCAGTTAACCGAACCGAAAAAGTTTCCATGCATGTCCGTGGCCGAAACCTGGTTTCCGGCCTTCCGGTAAACATCGAAATCACCAGCGAAGAGATGATGGACGCTCTGGAAGAGAACATTGCGTCAATTTCTGATACAATCCATTCCGTGCTGGAGCGCACTCCGCCGGAGATGGCTTCAGACATTGCCGATCAGGGGATCATCATGACCGGAGGCGGCGCCCTTCTTTATGGATTGGACACCTACATTCAGACACGTATGGGTATTCCAGTCACTGTTGCTGATGATGCCATTAGCTGTGTGGCCAAGGGGACCGGCAAAGCGCTGAATTCCATTCATGTATTAGCCCAGGCCAGAGGGACCCAGCGACGCGGAGACAGGTAAACACGATTCAGAAAGTGTGCTACTGATAGCCATCATGTGTGAACCCGCCGCCATTCGATTGATGGCGGTTTTTTTGCGTAGAGATTGGTTTCCTGTGGTAGAATAACAAATAAGATCAGACAGGAGGGAGTAATCATGGAGCAAACCATTCGACAACGCTATGAAAGCTGGCTGAATGACTCCAACTTTGACGAAGCCACCCGACGTGAACTGGAAGCGATTCGGAATGATGAAAAAGAGATAGAAGACCGCTTTTTTCAGGAACTCACCTTTGGCACCGGCGGTTTGCGAGGTATTCTGGGGGCAGGAACCAACCGGATGAACATCTACATGATCCGAAAAGCTACCCAGGGACTTGCGGACTTTATCCACCAGCATGGACCTGAAGCGGCAGACCGTGGTGTGGTCATTGCCCATGACTGCCGTCATATGTCCCGGGAGTTTTGTCTGGAAGCCGCCTGTGTATTGGCGGCTAATGGTATCACGGCATATATTTTTGACGATATGCGACCAACGCCGGAATTGTCTTTTGCCGTCCGAAACCGCTCCGCTATCGCGGGGATTGTGGTCACCGCCAGCCACAATCCACCGGAATATAACGGATTTAAAGTCTACTGGGAGGATGGCGCCCAGGTATCCACCGCGATTGCAGATGCCATTACTCTCGCGATCCAGGCCATCGAGTCTTTCCACCAGGTTAAGGTTATGGCGGAAAATAAAGCCCGCCAGGAAGGCTGGATTCGAGAACTTGGATCTGATATGGACGAGGCTTATTTGGAAGCGGTTCTGGGTCAGACCCTGCGCCAGGATGCCATACAAAAAGTGGCTGACCGGTTCAAAGTAGTCTTTACCCCGCTTCATGGCGCAGCAGCAAAATTGGTTCCGGAAGCATTGAAAAGGGCTGGATTCAAGAATATTCTGCTGGAGCCTTCCCAGATAGTGCCGGATCCCGATTTCTCAACGGTGAAATCACCCAATCCGGAAGAAAAAGCCGCTTTTCAACTGGCCATGATTCTGGCGGAAAAAGAGAAAGCCGATTTGATCATCGGCACTGATCCTGACGGTGATCGGGTGGGTGTTGTCGTAAAGAACCAGGAAGGCGACTATGTGGTCCTGACCGGCAACCAGACCGGAGCGCTCCTGGTGGAGTACATTCTGCGAACCCGCCGGGGAAAAAACATGCTTCCGGCCAACAGTTTAATGGTCAAAACCATTGTCACCAGTGAAATGGGGGCGGTCATTGCCCAAAAGTACGGGGTGTTCATGGAAAATACGCTCACCGGATTCAAATACATCGGAGACCGGATCAAACACTACGAAACAACTGGTGAGAAGCAGTTTCTTTTTGGATTCGAAGAAAGCTATGGATACCTCTCAGGCACTTATGCCCGGGACAAGGATGCTGTTGTTGCCGCACTCCTCATTGCTGAAATGGCAGCTGTATATGCCCTGGAAGGACTCACCCTTTACGAAGGGCTGCAAAAGCTCTACACTGTCTACGGTTATTTTCTGGAAGATCTGAAATCCATCACGCTGAAAGGGAAAGAAGGGATGGAGAAAATCGGGACCATTATGAACCGGTTCCGTGTCGATCCACCGGATAAACTGGCAGGTGTGGCGGTGACATCGGTGGAAGACTATCAAAAGATGCCTGGCTATCCTGCTGCAGATGTAATCAAAATGTGGTTGGGGGAAAGGGGTTGGGTGGCACTGAGACCATCAGGCACTGAACCAAAACTTAAAATATATGGCAGTGTCTGCACCAGCTCTCCTGAATCATCCCGTAAATTACTGGACTCTTGGATCCGGGAACTACAGGAAATGATTAATCAGTGACAGTGATTGATCTGCATAAATATGACAATTATTACAGTTGTGTTAAGATGACATAACATACCCCTCATGTGACACGAATTGTGATAAACTGAAATCAGCGATCGATAAAGCGATCCAAATCCCCCTTTGTTTTATTTTTTTAGGCCTTCCTAGCAGGAAGGCCTGCGTTCTTTTTTGGAGCCGGCCCGCAGTAAAATGCTATCATTTGTCTTTTTTGCTAGATTTTGTTATTATGAGTCTACTATCAGCAAAAACGATCTTTGCGGAGGCGCATCCATGAGTCAAGCTTTTTTAAGTGTATTCAACCAGATTCTAGTATTGTTTTTTCTTATGGTTGCCGGTTACGCAGCGAAAAAAACGGACATTTTGAATCAGCAGACTATCAGAGGAGTCAGTATGTTAATACTGAATATGACCCTTCCGGCACTGATCATCAGCTCCATGCAATTCCCCTTTAGTCGTGAGCTGCTGAACACAAGTCTGCAGGTTGTTCTTATCTCAGTCATTACCTATAGTGTGCTCATAGCTTTTTCGTATGGATATGCCTTTTTGTCCAAAATGGAATCAAAAAAGAAAGATGTTCTCCAGTTCTCGATTATTTTCGCAAATGTGTCTTTTATGGGATTTCCCATCATTTCAGTCTTATACGGCGAGCAGGGGATCTTCTATGCTGCACTTTTCAACATTCCCTTTCAAGTGCTTTTGGTCACTTTAGGTGTGGTGGTCATTACCCGAAACTCCGATAAAACATCAGGAAAAATGAGCTTCAAAACAGCATTCAGGAGCCCGGGGCTCATAGCCGTCTTACTGGGATTCGCTTTCTTTTTATTTCCGGTTTCCATTCCAGGTCCGCTTTTTCAGTCATTGCAGATGATTGGCGGAACAACAACGCCTCTATCCATGTTATTAATAGGCGGTATGCTGGCTGAGGTTTCTTTTTCATCAGTATTTGGAGATCGCACCCTGTATCTTCTAGCTGCTGTCAGACTGTTTCTTTTACCAATGCTTGTGTTTGTA
>JAWSUV010000003.1:0-56274 GCA_033549305.1 Bacillota bacterium
CTGTCATCCAGCAAAACGGTCACTTTCTGGGCCTGGGCATCCCAGAGAACAGTGGCTCCAATGGCTTCCGCAACGTAGCGGATGGGAAGCAGGGTGCGAGATTCCACAATCACCGGGGCTGCATCCATCTGCTTCAGCTGGCCATCCACCCGGTACTGGGTACTGCCGATGGTCAGGCGTGTGACGATCTCCTGCCGGATCTGAACAACCAGTTCATTGGACGCTCCGGACGCTCCGCTGTCGTTGTAGGCTTTAACGCGGTAGGTGTATCGCTGTCCTGAGGTCAGATCACGGTCAGTATAGCTGGTGGTGTTGGCTGAAAGTGTCGCCACTTTGGTAAAGTTGCCTGTCCCTGTTTTGCGTTCCAGGATAAATCCGTTCTCATTGTCTGAGCGGTCTCGCCAGCTCAGGGTTGCCCGGTCCTTTTCTGTGCCGGTTACTGTTAAACGATCAGGAGCGTCTGGTACCAATCCGGTGACGGCTGAGACTTCATTGGAGTATGCTGAGTTGCCTGTATCATTGTATGCCCTGACCCGGTAGGTGTACTCGGTGCGGTTGCGCAGACCGGTATTCGTGTAGGTCGTCACGTTGGCCCGGACGGTGTCTATTTCAGTAAAACTGCCGTTCCCTGTCCTGCGTTCAATCCTGAAGCCGGTTTCATTGTCGGAACGGTCCCGCCACTCAATCCGGATTCTGTCTGTGGAAACCGATGTGATTTTGAGATCTTCTGGCTTTGACGGTACAGTGCCGGTGGTGATTTTCAGCTCCTCTGAAAAATCGGAACGGCCATCATCATTATAGGCCTGGATCCGGTAAGTGTAGGTCGTATTGTTCTTCAGGCGTGTGTCGGTGTAACTGGTTATGTTGGCCCGAGTTCTTTCAATTTCAACAAAGCTGCCGGTGCCTGTTTTTCGTTCAATGATAAACCCTTTTTCATTACTGGAACGGTCTCTCCAGGTGAGGGTCACCCGGTCAGTACTGATGGAGCTGGTTTCCAGGTTCTCCGGTCTTGCCAGGACAACACCTGTTTTTGCCGAAATTTCGTTGGAGTAAGCTGAGTTGCCGGCGGCATTATAGGCCCGGACACGATAGGTGTAGATGGTATTGTTGCTCAGCCCCGTATTGGTGAAGCTGGTTGTATTCGCAGAGACTGTAGTAATCTCGGAATAGCTGCCGCTTCCGGTTTTGCGTTCAATTTTAAACCCGGTTTCATTGTTTGATTTATCCTGCCAGGTCAGTGTCACACTGTTGGCACTGACAGAAGTGACTGCCAGGTTCGTTGGTTGTGCGGGTATGGTCGCTGCCTGCTGTGTGGCTGCGTTCGCTTCATTGGAGTAAGGTGAGGGACCGCCGCTGTTAAAGGCGCGGATCCGGTAATAATAGGTGGTGTTTGCTGAAAGACTGCTGTCATCAAAGCTGGTGGAACCCGATGAAATATTGGGTTGGATCTCTGAATAGCTGCCTCCCGAGGTTTTACGTTCGATGGAGTAATAATCCACCGTTCCGGATCCTTTGGTCCAGGTCAGTCGTATGCTGGTGGCTGATTGAGCGCTGGCCGCCAAATTGGTGGGAGCAGCTGGCGGTTCCACTGGAGCTGTTTTTGTTGTTTGATAAACAACGCTGGATAATGGTGATTCACCAGCTTCGTTGAATGCCAGCACTGTGTAACTGTACGCCGTGTTGGCCGCAAGTCCTACGTGGCTGAAATTTGTTGCGGCACCGTCATAGATTTCCTTTGAATCTTGATATAGACGATACCCAGCTGCTCCCTCTGACGACGACCAGGTGAGGTCAATCTGTTGATGATCCACTGCCGTTGCTTTCAATCCTGTTGGGGTGGCCGGAGCAGTCAGAGTTGGTGGAGGATCGTTCTCCGGTTGTGCCCACACCGGCGCCTGCATGCCTCCTCCCATTACCAATCCCAATACGAGTAAAACCGATAAGACCAGTGATAACCCTCTTTTCATATGTTTGCGCTCTCCTTTACAAAAAAAATAATGAGTGATATTTTTGTTTACCACTCATTAAGACGGATGATGCATCAAATTGTTTCAGGTTTTTATGTGTATAGAAAAGTTTTTTTATTTATTGGCCGTATATTTCTTCCAGTCCCCATATTCCATGTATATCACGGTTCGTTTTTTGACTTCGGATCCGTACAATTTTTCCACCAGATGCAGGCTCAGGTCGATGCCGGCGGAGATGCCGGCGGAAGTCATGACCCGGTCGTTGTCAATCCAGCGTTCATCCGGGTTGATGATCGTCCGGGGCGCCGCTTTCTCCAGCAGTTCAAAGACTTCGTGATGTGTAACGGATTCCATATCGTCCAGCAGGCCGGCTTTCCCCAGCAGAATGGAGCCGGAACATACCGACATGGTTATCTGGTTCTGCCGGTGCATACGCTTGATCCAGTCGATCACCATTTCTTTTTTAACTTCTGATCGCGTCCCCACTCCACCGGGGATGACCAGCAGATCGATGGGCGGATGATTGTCGAAGCTGTAATCCACTATGACCTTCAACCCGCTGATCGTCTGAACCGGCCTGCCGTCGCGACTGATGGTAAATACCTGGAACATGCCAAAGTCATTGAGTTCAGAGGTGACAGAAAACACTTCATAGGGTCCGGCAAAATCAAGCAGTTCCACCTTGTCAAAAAGATAGATGCCGACACGCAATAATCCTGGAACTTCTGTTGTTTTAGTTTGTTTCATGTTATCACGTCCTTTTCAATTCTTTAAGCCACCACCATGGGAAACTTGCTGAACTGTGCTTCATAAAGCCGCGCATAAAACCCCTTCTTTTTCATGAGTGTTTCGTGGCTGCCTTCCTCCACAATTCCCTCGTCTGTCAGCACCATGATGCGGTCTGCATTCTGAATAGTAGCCAGCCGATGCGCAATAACCAGTGTTGTCCGCTGTTTTGACAATTCAGCCAGTGCTAGCTGAATCAGCTTTTCAGTTTCATTGTCCAGGGCTGAAGTGGCTTCATCCAGAATTAAGATGGGAGGATTCTTTAGGAAAATACGGGCAATGGACAAGCGTTGCTTCTGACCGCCTGACAACATAATGCCCCGTTCTCCGATATACGTATCATACCCGTTTTCCAGATTCATAATAAACTCATGAGCATTGGCTTTTTTAGCGGCTTCCAAAATATCATCATCTGAAGCTTCCAGGTTGGCATAGGCAATATTGTCACGGACGGTTCCTGAAAACAGAAAAACGTCCTGTTGCACAATCCCGATTTGTTGTCGCAGGGATCGCTGGGTAAAACTGCGAATATCCCAGTGATCAATGGTAATGGAGCCGGATTCCACTTCATAGAAGCGGGGGATGAGATGGCACAGAGTGGTTTTCCCGCCGCCGGAAGGCCCGACGATAGCCACCGTTTCTCCGGATTTAGCCGTGAAACTGATATTCTTCAGTACATGCTCCCGGTTGTTATAGCTGAATGTCACATCATGAAATTCAATTTCTCCCTGAACGACAGCAATATCATGGGAACCCGGCTGATCCTTGATATCTGGTTCCAGCTCCAGCGTTTCAACAAATCGATGAAACCCGGCCATTCCTTTCTGGTAGTTTTCCACCAAGATGGTCAGTTTCCGCATTGGCTGTAAAAACATCGATACATAAAGCAGAAAACCCACCAGCTGGCCAACGGTCATCGTTCCCTGGTAGATAAAAAGCCCTCCAAAAGTGATGACCATCAGATTGATGGCATTCGTAAAGAAGTTGACGCCTGCGAAAAATTCTGCCATCACTTTCAATGCTTTCTCCTTGGAGTTTCTGAACTCCTCATTGCCCCTTTTGAATTTTTCTTCTTCATACGCTTCATTGGTAAAGGATTTGACCACCCGAACGCCTGATATACTGTCTTCCACCTGGGCATTGATGTCTGCCAGTTTGCGGCGCATGTTTCGGAATGCTTCCTGCATGCGTTTGTTTTTCAGGATAGTAAAGGTCATCACAATGGGAACCAGTATAAAGGTAATCAGTGTCAGCTGCCAATGAATGGACACCATGATTAAGAATGAACCCGTCAGAGTCACAAATGCAATAAACAAATCTTCCGGTCCGTGGTGAGCCAGTTCGGAAATTTCATTCAGGTCGTTTACCAGGCGGGACATGACATGCCCTGTACGGGTATTATCAAAGTAATTAAAAGACAATTTCTGCAGATGTTGAAATAAATCTTTCCGCATGTGATATTCCATGCGGATCCCCAGCACATGACCCCAGTAATCCACAATATATTGCAGAACGCTGCGGATTACAAAGAAGACCAGCATACCGCCGGAAATCATCAATATCAACCGAAGATTCCGGCTGGGCAGGATCTGATCAATCATTGTCTGCACCACGAAGGGAAATACCAAGTCCATCAGAGCCGTAATGAAAGCGCAGCCAAAATCAAGCATGAACAGCGGCAGATGCGGCCGGTAGTATCGGATAAATTTTTGCAACATCGTTATATCACCGTCCTTAAACCGCAACAAATCTCTTTTAGTCAGCATCCCTTTATCAATATTGCCTCTGGCATCAGACTAACAATGAGTCAACTCTGATGATTGTAACACAATTCAATGACCGCGGCAACGCTCCATTGGCTGTGCCGGTTGACCAGACCATGGGATATCAATTATAAAGCCGCTTCTGCCGGTGAAATCATGATGATTTCATTGTGACAGAAGCGGCATCTTATACGATATCTGATTAACGCAAGTGCAGGTTTTTGGCCCCGATGAAAGCCAGTTTATTCTCCGTCAGCGCTTTGGCAGTGTTGTTGGTGGCATCGTGTTTATCCAGGTAGTTTCGTTCAAGGTTTTTCATATCACCGGATTCAATAATCTCCTCTTTGTCCCTGAAATAATGAAGGATGCTGGACGGTGATTCCCTGGTTTCTTCAACATCCGGATCGCCGCCCTCGTGCTTCGCCGCGATATTCGGAATCGTTTTAGCCAGTTCTATGAGTTCGTCCCGACGGTTGTACGGCTGCCGAACGATACTCTGATAGGTTTCAGTGATATGGTGTTCGATGCGCACATTATTTTCCAGATCCAGTTTTTGCCGAATTTCACTGCTCAGTTCTATGGTCCGGTTATTTACCGAATTGCTCAGGTTAAAACCGACCAGCGGGGTAGTGCCGTCCTCCCTGGAGAAAAGCTTGGCCATCATCAGCGTCCACAACACGGAATATGGATTATCGTTGCCCATGAACACAGAAATCTTAAAGGAAATGTCAATGCCCATCTTATAGAGCATGTAGGCAATGAAGACAGTGCCGGGGTTGATGTTGAGCACTTGCTGGATCCCATAGGTGGTGTAGTAATAGAGAAGCTCGTCGATCCATTTCAAAGGATGATCATTCGGCTGCCCGATGCCGCCAAAATAACCGGTAATGGTATCCGGTCCGCCCAAATGAACATTCGATCCGTCTGTTCCTTTGGTATCCAGCGTTTCCACATAACTGGCGCCGACAATCTGCATCGCGGCGGCTATTGCCAGGGTATCACCCAGATCCCGCTCCTGCTCTTTCATCTTTCGAACACGGATATACCGTCCTGGCATGATTTCCTGTTTTTCAATCGCCTGCTTCGCTTCTGCAATCAGCCAGGGGAAGTATTGGAGTGCACTGATTTCAAGGGTAACGGCATTGGCTTCGTTGAAATAGGTACGGTCAGCTTCTTCTCCCATTACGTTCCTGCGGTAATCCGAAACTGAGATGAATGCCTGTTTATCCCGCTGTTCTGTAAGCCATTCCAACTCTTTCAGATAAGGTGAATCCATTTTTTCCAGTCGGCTGATCAGGTTGGGCAGCTGACGTGCAAAACGGGCCTGCTCATTGATTTCTTCAGGGGTACCATATTTGCCGATAACTCGCGTAATATCATTGATCAGTGGATTGTGCTGATCCATTAGAAAATCGTTTATTTCTTCCAGCCGGTTTACACTAATCTTGAGTTTATCTCGATACACTAAAAATCACCTCGTCCTTTAATTTTACTGCCTGGTGCAACTCCATTCCGTTTCGACCCACCCCCTCTTCGAACATTCAAATTTCGCATAACACGTGGATTGGGATTGTCTTTCTTAACCGGGAACTTTCTGTTATGCTTATCATATCTCAATTTCCTGCAATGTTCAAATATTTTGGCAGCCATCCATCTTTTTGTCGGAATCACAGTCTCTAGCTGCTTATACCTATCAGATAAACTGTCTGCCATGAAACTTTCAGCCAAATAATGCGTCTTATGAATCAAGGTGGCATGCTTTAATAATACCACCTCGACCCCAATAGCTGTCATGAATAAGGAGGAATCAACGATGATCCTGCGCACCCACCACGGTCGATTATCAAGTAAAATCCTGTTCGTTCTACTGCTTGCAGTGCTGCTTGCCTTAAGCGGCTGCAGCAGCCGCGCACCGGAATACGCCTCTGAACCGGCCTATGACAGCGATTCCGTCAGTAGTGAACGCGGCACAGCTGAGGCACCCGCCGAATCTGCTCCCGCAGCTCCCTCGCCCGAACAGGCCGGAAGCGGATTTGATTTGGGGGATGCAGTGGAATCCCAGCATAAAATCATATACTCCGGTGAGATCGTTATGGAATCCCTGGAATTCGATGAAACAGTGGAGGCAGTCCAATCATACGTGAATCGTCTGGGCGGATATGCCGAATCCTCATACATTGAAGGACGCCGAATTGCTGAGACCATCCAGCCTTCACGGCGAACCGCTTCTTTTACGTTCCGGGTACCGCAGCAGCGATTTTTCAGCTTCACCGAGGGACTCAAAGAATACGGGAACGTCCTGACATCCAGTACCTATGGCGAAAACATCACCGAACGTTATTTTGATACCGAAGCCCGTTTAGTCAGTCTTCAAATACAGGAAGAACGGATGCTGCGTTTGCTGGAACGGGCAGAAAATATTGAAGATATCCTCCGGATTGAATCTGAATTGACCAGCCTGCGTTACCAGGTGGAAAGTTTGACGGGAACGATTCAAAAATGGGATAATCTGGTACAGTTTGCCACCATAAGGGTCGATATTCGCGAGGTAGATAAAGTAACGCCTGATCCGGATGTTACCACATGGGGAACGGAGATTTCGGACGCCTTTAAAGATTCTGTCATTGCCGTTATTCGGACCCTTCAGAATCTTGTCGTTTTCCTGATCATGGCGCTGCCATTTGCTGTTGTTTTTATTTCGTTGGCACTGCTCGGGGTTAAAATCTATCGCATGATTCGCAAAAAAATGGGGAAACGATCAGAACCGGATAAATAATCACTGCCAAACCAGTCAACGCTTAACATTAAGAGACACAGTGCACTCACAAGTTGAATGCGCTGTGTCTCATTGAATTATTCTAAAAGCAAACCAATAGTCCACCAGTGCCGGCATGAGTCCCAATGACAGGCCCCATGGTCGTCAACATCACTTCTCCAGGGTTAAATCGCTGGATGATCTCTTCCTTAAGCGCCAGGGCTTCTTCCAGACAATCAACATGTGTAATGGCCACCACGCGATCGCGATAGTCTACCTGTTTTTTTTCCATCTCTTCCAGTAAGACCCGTATGGCTTTCTTTTTTCCGCGAATGGTCTTCAAAATTCTCACATAACCATCTTCCACGTGTACCACCGGTTTCAGATTCAACAGGTTCGCCATAAATTCTTTCGGCTTACTGACACGACCGCCTTTAACCGCATTTTCAAGGGTTTCAAGATAGACAACCACTCTCATTTGATCCCGGTATTCTTTCAACTTCACAACGATGGCTGAGCGTTGCAACCCTTCCTTCATCAGCTCATAAGCTTTCAGTACCTGTAATCCGGTGCCAATTGAGCCGGTAAGCGTATCAAAGACTTCAATGTCGCCGCCCAGTTCTTCTTTGATCATCAGGGCACCTTCATAAGTGCCGCTGAGCTTGGAGGACAAATGAATGCTTAATACCTCTCCGTGGCGTTTCAGCCCTTCCTTGAAAGCATCGAGGTAACTCTGCGGCGATGGCTGCGATGTCTTGGGGAGTGTGGGTGAAGCTGCCATTTTCTCAAAGAATTCCTGGTGTGATAAATTGACGCCATCGATAAAATGGTCTCCGTCAATTTCAATCTGAAGTGGTACCACCAAAATATTCAGTCGATCGATTAATTCCCGAGGCAGATCACAGGAACTGTCTGTTACAATTTGCATGGAATTTCCTCCTTCGCGGCAGTTCGTTCTGGGTTTAGGACTTTGTCCGAGAAGTTTATTATATCATCTTTTAAAGTGATTATCAGCAGTTTATGGCAATCTGTGATTAAATTCACCCCCCTCGATGATCCTTGACAGAATATTTCTGAATCATAGTCTCGAGCCCCTGAAAATCAATCATTCGGGCGCTCCTGAATATTTCACGGCTTTCATGAAACAGCAACACTGCCGGGACAGTGAAAACAATTAACTGCCCGGCTACCTCCGGAAATTGTTCTGTGGAACAGGAGAACCCGGCTGTTTGTGGATAGCGGCTCAAAACAGACTCCACTCTTGGTTTTGCAGCATGACAGACAGAACAGTTTTCCGTACCGAAATACAGCAGACACAACGGATGGCGGTTTAATTGTTTCTCCAGTGCTTTCATTGATTGAATCGGGTTCAGCTTCATGATTCTACCTCCCGGCAGCAACCTTTTCATGGATGGCTTTTGCCGCCACATATCCGGAAGAAAAGGCGAACTGAAGATTATATCCGCCAGTCATTCCGTCCACATCCAACACCTCTCCGGCAAAATACAGTCCAGGAACCAGTCGTGATGCCATCGTTGCACCCGAGACCTCTACTGTAGCGACTCCTCCAGCTGTTGCCATGGCTGTTTCGTAGCCTTTAGTCCGACTGATTGTCAGTGGCAGGCCTGTGATCAGTTTCACCAGTTCCCGGCGCTGGCCACGGTTTATTGAAGCACAGGTGAGGTCACCGGGAATTCCTGCCAACAGCAGCAGTCGATCCAGTAAACGCCTGGGAATGTTATCCTGTGACGCGGTTGATCGTATCAGCCGCTTGCCCGAATTGCCAATCTTTTCCAAAAGCTGTACGGCATACATTTCTGCATCAAGAGGTGCAGCAAGATTAATCGTCAACACATCCCCCGACATGAAAAACCGAACGTGATTCAGGATCACCGGGCCGCTAATCCCATCATGGGTAATGAGCAGATCATCACAATAGGTTCCCCTCTTCCTTCCGCCACGCCAGTGTGTCACATGCGTTGACGGGAGGGTGATGCCTGCTAAATCCGACAGCTGAAAATGATTGACTTCGACAGCGGCCAGTGAGGGTCGCAGCGGCTCGATATGATGGCCCAGTCTTTTCGCCATTACATATCCATCGCCCGTCGTTCCCAGGGAAGGGTAAGACTTGCCTCCTGTTGCGATCAACACATAATCCGCAGTGAACGTCTTCTCCCCGGCAGCAACAACCCAATGACCGTCCTGAAAACCGACGGATTGCACCTGAACGCCACACCTGAGCTGACTCCCTGATGCATTCATTTGGCGCAGAAGGGCTTGCAGCACATCCGATGCTTTGCGGGATGCAGGAAACACCTTGCCCTCATTTGTGACTTCCAGTGGGACTCCTGCCTTTTCAAACCAGGTTTGCAGATCTATTGGCGTAAACTGCCGGATCGTTTTTCCTGCAAATACCGCTTTTTCATAATAGCGGCTTAGAAATACTTTCAACGATTCCATATGAGTCAGGTTGCACTGTCCGGATCCAGTAGCCAACAGCTTTTTACCCGGCTGATCATTTTTTTCCAGTACCAGGACATGAAGGCCGCGTACCGATGCTTCAACCGCTGCCATCATCCCTCCCGGTCCTGCACCAACTATAACCAGATCATAAGCGGTGTTTGTCACCACACATCCTCCTTATTCCAGGCTGCCTCGCCATTCGTTCGGGTAAGCTACCAGCCTCCCCTGGAGGTCAGACGGATCCTGGGAGGCGGATCCATTGTATCTATATGCATTTCCGCCTGCTGTGATCTTAATGATCATTAGATGATGGTTCTGCCGACAACTGACTCAGCACTTCTCCGATCATATCATGAATGACCCATTTTGCCCGGTGATCATAGGGTGTTGCTTCCCGATTTATCAGCAACAGATTTTCTCCCTGGAAATAGTCGATCAGTCCGGCTGCCGGGTACACCACTAACGAAGTGCCTCCTACAATCAAAAAGTCAGCTCTCTGCAATGCCTGGACTGCCTGATGCATGACATCTGAATCAAGTGCTTCGCCGTAAAGGACCACATCCGGCCGAAGCATCCCTCCACATTGAGGACACTGTGGCACTAGGTGGAAAGCCTTCATGATTTCATCCAGCCCTGCCGTATAATCACAGTTGGTACAATAATTGCGATGGACTGATCCGTGCAGTTCCAGAACGCGTTGACTGCCGGCCATTTGATGAAGGCCGTCGATGTTCTGCGTGATGACTGTGTCCAGCCTTCCTTCCCGTTCCCATTTAGACAGTACTACATGCGCACGGTTCGGTTTGGCATTGGGATAAAGCAAGTGATTGCGATAATATTCAAAAAATAATTCCGGATTCTGTTCCAGCATTCGACGGCTCAGTAATTCTTCGGGTGTGTAATGACGCACCCCCGGCTGGCTGTAGAGGCCCCCTGCCGTTCTAAAATCAGGAATTCCGCTCTCCGTGGAGGTCCCGGCTCCACCGAAGAAAACAAGGGATGCAGCTTCTTTTATCTTGCGGCGTATGGATTCCAGGCGCATCGATCATCCTCTCCTTATTCAAAAATAATAATGCGGGCAGCATCAAGATAAATCAGGCTGATTCTTCTGATTTTCATTTTCTCTGAGCAGACGAAAAAGGCGTAAAATCCCATAAGACATTAAGATCATCCCAACTCCCATATTCAGCCAACCGGTGAAGGAAAAGGAGACTGTGCTTCTTAAAAGTGAAAACACCAGCACCGCGCTTCCCAAAAAAAGGGGAGTCGTTACACCGGCTGCCAACCCAAAGACCCACAGCTGTTTTTGATTAAAGCCTTTTTCAATCGATCGGGCCGTGAAAATCCCCGTCCAAAAGAGGATGGTCAGCGGACTGGAAGCGGTCAGGACAAAGGCTTTTGTAAAACTGGATAGCAGGCTGCCTGTCGCTTCGCCTGATGCAACAGCCGTAGATATACTGCTCAAACCGCCATACAGCATCATAAAACCGAAAATCATCAACACAATGGAACTGCCGATTCCCAGTGTTTTTTTAATGCGTTCACGTTCCAACAGCTTACCAACGCCCAAAATAGCCAGCACAATAAACAGATAATCAACCACAGTAACAGCGATGACCGCAGCGATGCCATGTGCAGTCGTTTGTTGTACCGTCAGCCCTGCAACATACAAAAAGACCGGACCAATTGCCAGTTGTAGAAGCATGCCTGTTGCCAGGCCGTTTAGGAGAGCGCTTAACATGGATGCCACCTCTTTAACTTGCGATTGGTTCTTAAAATATTTTTTTCTCTTCGATCAGTTGATCCTGGAAGTAGAACTGCACTTTATCATAAAGCCAGCCCAGCTTCAACTCAGCCCGCACAACTGCTCCCTGATGGCTGCCGTCCAGAATTTCCGCTTCGTAGACTTGATCAATTTTATGCTGGAGGAGTTTTCCGCCTGACATATCCCGTATTTCACCATCTATCATAAACTTGATACTGCCCAAGCCTCGATCCAACTCAAAGACATGTCCCTGGTATTGCGTTGAAACTTTCATCGACTCACTCCTTCATTTTCTTGCTTTTATCTCAGGCATGGCGTGGACCTTGCATCGGTTCAGCCATGTCCTTATTATAAGCGTCTTTGAAACACTTGTCGATACACTGGTATCTTTCAGAATGGGGAATACACAGGAAATTCTGATATTCCAAATTCATCTCCACACAAAAAAACAGTATTCCGACTGTCATCAGAATACTGTTCGGTGGTCATCCAGATCAGCTGATCTGATGGATGTCTATCCCAACCCAATGGAAATCAGTTTGATTTCCAGAAAAGCATCCAATCCTTGGCTGCCGCCTTCCCGGCCCAGACCGCTGTCCTTAAATCCGCCAAAGGGAGCCTGGACAGCCGACGGTCCTCCATCATTCAGTCCAACGACTCCGAATTGAAGCTGTTCCGCAACCCGAATGCCCCGGGAAATAGATTCAGTGTATACATAAGCTGCGAGTCCATAATTGGTGTCATTGGCCATTCGCAGCACTTCTTCTTCCTTTTCGAAACGCCTGATGGCCATGACCGGGCCAAACGTTTCCTCCTGCATGATTTTCATCTCATCTGTCACATTTGTCAACAGTGTCGGATCAAAGAAGTATCCTGCATCTTTGTGATCCCCCTCATGTCTGCTTTTCCCTCCACACAACAACCCAGCCCCTTTGTTCCGGGCATCTTCCACATGAGCGTTCACTTTATTGAATGCATCCTCATCGATCAGCGGACCAAGATCAGTTCCCGGTTCCATCCCATTTCCAGACTTGAGTTTACGCAGTTGTTCACGCAGTTTAGTAACGAACGCATCATAGATTTTTTCCTGCACATAAAAGCGGTTCCCTGCCACACACATCTGGCCGGAGTTTCGGAGTTTCGCCTGTAGCACTCCCTTTACGGCTGAGTTCACATCCGCATCGTCAAAAACAAGGTACGGAGCATGGCCGCCAAGCTCCAGTGAGACACGTTTCAATGTATCGGCTGATTGACGCATAAGGGTTTTTCCCACTTCGGTACTGCCGGTGAATGTAATCTTTCGGACCCGCTGGTCGGCCATAAAAACTGCGCCAATCATCTGTGAAGAACCCGTCACCAGATTAACGACTCCTTTGGGAATGCCGGCTTTATGGGCAAGACGAATCATTTTGACAGCGGTTAAAGGAGTCTGGCTGGCAGGTTTTAAAATCACCGTACAACCAGCTGCCAATGCAGGAGCTATTTTCCTGGCAACCATGGAAGCGGGAAAATTCCATGGCGTGATCGCTCCCACAACACCTACCGGCTGTCGAATCACCGTCATTCGTTTATCCACCGTGGAAGCGGGGATTGTTTCACCATAGATCCGCACCGCTTCTTCCGCATACCATTCCAGGAAATGGGCGGCTGCCACTACCTCTCTTTTCGCCTCTGAAAGTGGTTTTCCCTGTTCCAGTGTTAACATCCGGGCAATGGCCTCTTCCTCTTCCATCATGAAGGCATGCCACTGTTTCAAGTATCCTGCCCGTGTTCTTGCTGGTAAAGCTGACCAGGAAATAAAAGCATCCTGTGCGGCATCGACAGCCTGACTGATTTCTGCTTTCTCTGCATCCGGCACCGACCCGACTGTATCGCCATTATATGGATTAATAACCGTCAGGATCTTCCCCGAGTGACTATCTGTCCAGTTTCCATTAATATACATTTTTTCCGGCTCCATTGTGTCACCTCCGTTTAAAAAAGATGAAGCTGGTTTTGCTTCATCATTTGATAGCGATTCTTATTCTTGTTTAATTTTATACCCTGCTATATCATCGATAACCATGTAACTCGTTGGATGGAATAACACACTTTATTTGCTTCGACCTTTTATCCAGACAGCCAGGTCCTTAATCAGCGGTTCATCTGCAGGTGTCATCCCGAACCGGTGCATATCTACCGGATAAACCCATGCAATCTCATCATGATCCAGCAATTGAATTTCACCTTCTCTGACTGATGCCTGATAAGCGATTAATCTTACAGGGCCCCATTCATAATCATATGTGATTTCGGTAATACACTCACCAACGGAAATCGTGATATTCATTTCTTCTTTCAGCTCACGCATTAAACTTTCCTCCGGTGTTTCGCCCGATTCAATTTTCCCACCGGGAAATTCCCAGCAGCCTGCCATGACTTTACCTTTTTTCCTTTTTGCAATGAGCATCTGATCCTGATCATTCGTTATAATCGCCACTGTCACATCGGTCATATTTTTCAGCCCCCAATCCTTATGAACCCTTTTATCCTGGTTGGCCACGCCTGCTGCAGTAATGCTGACAGCATCAATCTGTCCAATTAGGAATGGACATCAGAGAGCAGCGCATTCTTAGTCTCTCTTCTGGAAATCCTTCCAGCTGTATCCCATTAGTGTCAACAGTGACAACGTTTCCTGCACCGGCAGCCCGACAACATTATAATAGCAGCCATGGATCCCTGCCACGAAGAGGGCTGCATGTTCCTGAACAGCATACCCGCCAGCCTTATCCCGATAATGAGCATGGGCAACATACCAGTTCAACTCATCCGCCGTTATTTCCCGAAAAGCAACATCGGTCACTGCCACAAGACTGATGGAATGGTTTTTTGCAGCGTTGGTTATAGTGACACCCGTCATGACCTGATGAACTTTTCCGGAGAAAGTCATCATCATCTGGCGCACTGATGATTCATCTGCAGGCTTTCCATAAATTTGATCATCCAGCACCACAATGGTGTCTGCTCCCAGAACCAGACCCGTGCCACTTTCACGGGCGACTGCCTGTGATTTTGCCAGGCTCAGATCTCTCGCAACCTCTTGTGGAGCTGCTTCCATCATACGATCCTGCATTTTATCCTCATCCACCTGACTGGCCGCCACTGTAAACTGCAGATTTAGTAATTCCAGTATTTCACGGCGTCGTGGGGACGCCGATCCCAGGATCAGTTCCATTCAAAATCTCCTTTCATGAATAAGATTGTGTTGTTATTTTATCACATCATCATTCTGCAGTTAAATGTTCGATCTGTTATAATAATAGCATCATACTGCATCAATAAAAGGAGGCTTTCGCCAGATGAGTGTTAAACGATTATACGTCGAAAAAAAAGATTCTTTTCGCGATGAAGCGCGGCAGGTGTTCCGGGATCTGAAAGACCATTTAGAATTGACCGGCCTTAAAGGAGTGAGGGTCGTTAACCGGTATGATATTGAAGGACTTGATAACGCTGTTTTTGAGTCAGCCAGAAATACCATTTTTTCGGAACCGATGGTAGACGATGTCTATGATGAAATCCTTCCGGCTGACGCTTCCGCCCACATAGTTGCTATTGAGCTTCTGCCTGGCCAGTATGACCAGCGGGCAGATTCAGCGGCACAATGCGTCCAGCTGCTGACACAGGACCAGCGTTCGGATGTTGCGTATGCACGGTTGATTGTGCTGGAAGGAGATGTAAGCTTACAAGATCTGAAAAGAGTGAAGGAATATTTGATCAATCCGGTGGAATCCCGCGAAGCTTCCCTGGAAAAACCCGAAACCATTAAATTGAAATTAACACCCCCGGAACCCGTACCCATTCTAACAGGATTTATCCGATTGGACGAGAAAGGCCTCCTTCAATTTCTTCACCAATACGGATTAGCCATGACTCTTAAGGACCTTGAATTTTGTCAGGCATATTTTCGCGACACCGAAAGACGTGATCCGACCGCAACAGAAATCCGGGTGATCGATACCTACTGGTCCGATCATTGCCGTCACACCACTTTTCTAACCGAAATTACAGATGTTTCTTTTGAACACGGCGCATTGAATGCACCCGCTCAAAATGCCTGGGAACTATATCAGCAGTCACGGAAAGCGGTTTATGGCAATGAATTGCCTGATAAACCCGCCTGTTTGATGGATCTGGCGGTGATTGCCATGAAGGAAATGCGCAGGCAAGGCAGGCTGAATGATCTTGAGGTGTCTGAAGAAATTAATGCCTGCAGCATTATTGTCCCTGCAATCATCAACGGCAATGAAGAAGAATGGCTGGTCATGTTCAAGAACGAAACACATAACCATCCAACTGAAATTGAACCTTTTGGCGGTGCAGCCACCTGTCTCGGCGGGGCTATTCGCGACCCTCTTTCCGGCCGTTCTTATGTGTACCAGGCCATGCGAATCACTGGCAGCGGAAACCCGTTAACGCCACTGTCAGAGACCCTTCCCGGCAAGCTGCCGCAGCGACGCATTACACAGGAAGCAGCGAGGGGCTATAGTTCCTACGGTAATCAGATCGGTTTGGCAACAGGTTACGTACGCGAGTATTATCATGAAGGATTTGTCGCAAAACGCATGGAACTGGGTGCTGTCATTGGTGCCGCGCCCCGCAGCCAGGTGATTAGAAAAAGTGCCGCTTCCGATGATGTTATTCTGCTGGTAGGGGGGCGAACGGGCAGAGATGGATGCGGCGGTGCTACCGGTTCTTCAAAAGAACACGATGAAACCTCGCTGTTTACGTGCGGTGCAGAGGTGCAGAAAGGGAATGCCCCGACGGAGCGTAAAATCCAGCGCCTGTTCCGCGATCCACAGGTCAGCCGCCTGATCAAAAAGTGCAATGACTTTGGAGCAGGTGGTGTTTCTGTGGCAATTGGTGAACTGGCCGATGGATTATTGATTGATCTGGACCGGGTGCCCAAAAAATATGAAGGCCTGGATGGTACAGAATTGGCCATTTCAGAATCCCAGGAGCGAATGGCGGTTGTTCTGGACCCATCTGATGAAGATGCTTTTATTAAAGCCGCCGACGGGGAAAACCTTGAAGCGGTTAGAGTTGCCACTGTTACTGAAAATGCTCGACTTGTTATGATGTGGCAGGGATCAACCATCGTAGATATCGCCCGCGATTTCCTGGATACCAACGGAGTTAAGCAACAGACAACCATGAGAATCACAGCGCCTGTTAGTGAATATTCACCACTGAAAAAACCGGTGTCATCTGTCAGTCAAATGGCGGGTTTTTCATCAACAAACCTAAAAAAACGGTGGATTCAAAACCTCAAAGATTTAAATGTTTGCAGCCAAAAAGGACTGATTGAAAAATTTGACAGTACTGTCGGAGCCGGATCTTCCATGATGCCCCTGGGCGGCAGCCACCAGTTGACACCCACGGAAGGGATGACAGCACGTCTTCCTGTACTGGAAGGAGAAACCAAAACTGTCACTGGCATGGCAGCCGGCTATGATCCTGAGCTGGCCTGCTGGAGCCCATTCCACGGTGCTTACTATGCTGTTGTTAATTCCCTCTGCCGTCTGACCGCCATGGGGTTTTCCATCTCTCAGGCCCGTTTGTCTCTTCAGGAATATTTCGAAAAACCGGGAGCTGATCCGGACAGATGGGGCAAGCCGCTTGCCGCCTTGCTTGGTGCCTACACTGCCCAGAAACAGTTCGGAATCCCTGCCATCGGTGGAAAGGACAGCATGTCGGGAACCTTTAAAGAGCTGGATGTGCCGCCAACACTTGTCTCTTTTGCAGTCGCCCTTGGTAATGAAAATGATTTGTGCTCTCCTGAATTCAAGAAGGCGGGTCGGCCGGTAATCTGGATCAAACCCACTGAACAGGATGATCTGCTCCTGGATCCAGACGAAATGTCTCGAATGATGAAGATCCTTCACCTGGAAATCACTGGCGGTCATATTTCGGCCGCAAAAACACTGGGTATTGGCGGTGCAGCAGCCGCCCTGACGCAGATGTGCTTTGGTCATATGATTGGTTTTCGAATGGTTAGCCCATTTCCGACTGCCATTGACGACCTTTTTATCCCGTGTTATGGCGGTTTTCTGCTGGAGACAGTGGACCAAAAAACCGCTTATCGCCTGATGGAGATGTTGCCCGCCATCATGCTTGGAGAAATCATTAATGACGCCGTTCTTCATCTCGGTGAGACGGTCCTTCAGCTGGATGAACTGCTGGAAGCCTGGACAACACCGCTGGAAACCATTTTCCCCACAAAAACAGGGCAACCTTCCGTTAACGTACCAGTTCCGCCTGTTGTGACCAGAAAACCCGTCAAATCACCTGGGTCCTTTGCACGCCCCCGAGTAGTCATCCCGGTTTTTCCCGGCACCAACTGCGAAGTGGATTCGGCCAGGGCATTCCAGCGGGCAGGAGCTGTCGCGGAACAAATGGTGTTGCGCAATTTGACATCTCATGCCATTGAAGAAAGTGTCGAAGCATTGGCCAGGGCTATTCATCATTCCCAGATTATTATGCTTCCGGGCGGTTTCAGTGCGGGTGATGAACCCGATGGATCTGGAAAATTCATTACTGTTGTTTTCCGCAATCCACGAATTCAGGAAGCCGTCAATCATTTCCTCCACCAACGTGACGGATTGATTCTGGGTGTCTGTAACGGATTCCAGGCTTTGATCAAGTTAGGGCTGGTTCCCTATGGAGAAATCAGGGAGCCTCATGCGGAAGCACCTACTCTCACCTACAATACCATTGGTCGGCATGTTTCCGGTTTGGTGCGCACACGCGTATCTTCCACCCTGTCACCCTGGTTTTCCGCGCTCTCTCCAGGTGATCTTCATACATTGCCTGTATCTCACGGGGAAGGCCGTTTTGTCGCCTCCCAGACTGATGTGGATCAATGGATGCACAATGGTCAGATAGCCGCTCAATATGTGGATCTTGAGGATCGGCCTTCGATGGATATCACGGCAAATCCCAATGGATCCATGGCGGCAGTAGAAGCCATGACCAGCCCGGATGGCCGGGTCATGGGTAAAATGGCACATTCTGAACGCTGGTCTTTGGGTCTCTACCGAAATGTCCCTGGTGAAAAAGATCAAAAAATCTTTCAGTCTGGTGTTGCATACTATCGTTAAGCAGATCAGTTTATGGTATACTTTGGATTGACCTTGATAGAGGTGAACATAATATTGGAGGGTTGAATGTGGAAAAGAAATGGTTTTACGAAAAAATGAGTCCTGAGACAGTCTATGGATATCATGTGACGCCCGTGCATGAAGAAAAAACATCTTTTCAGGAGCTTCAAATTGTTGATCACGACCATTTTGGCCGTATGATGATTTTGGACAATGTTGTTCAAACTACTGAAAAAGATGAGTTTATCTATCATGAAATGATGTCCCATGTGCCGATTCTGGCCCTGGCTCGTCCGGCTGAAAGTGTTTTAATCATTGGCGGCGGCGATGGCGGCATTCTTCAGGAGTGCTTACGGCATGACAGTGTTAAACGGGTGACTATGGTGGATATTGACGGAAGGGTTATTGAAGTCAGTAAAGAGATGCTCTTCTTCAAGGAATCCTTCAAGGATCCACGCCTGGAACTGATCGTCGGCGACGGTGCTGCCTATGTGGCCAGCGAAGAAGCCCAAACAAAGAAATTTGACATAGCGATTGTTGACTCGCCGGATCCTGTTGGCCCTGCCCGCGTCCTGTTTGAAGCCCCTTTCTACAAAAATATCAACAAATGCCTTAATGATGACGGTATCATGGTGCGGCAGGCTGGGGTACCTGTTTTCCAGGCACCTGAATTATCGGAAGCTGTGGAACATGTTCAGATGTCATTTCCTCTTGTTCAGGTTTATCGCGGCGTTGTGCCTGTTTACGGTGGCGATATGGCATTTGTCATTGCTTCAAAGAATGGTGTTCCCATGGATCAGCCACATGGCACCTACACGGGCAGATATTACCACAAGCGTTTTCACAGCGCTGCTTTTATACTTCCTGCCTGGTGGTATGATTTAACCGGCCTGCCAATGAAATAGGTTCAGCGCCATACATGACCCCTGGTATCCAACACATACCGGGGGTTCTTATGTATTCATATAATCATCACCTATCCCTCAAAGCGTTATCACTTGACAATTTTGCACATATTGTTTAGAATTGTATCTATATTACAATATTACAATGATTACATGTGAAAGTGGGTGGGTGACCATGCATCAGGATTCTGCAAAGCCTAAATCAATGGAAGAATTGAATCACTATCTTCAGGAACATGGCGTAAAACCATCCTATCAACGCACACGAATTTTCGAGTACTTACTGAATCACATGACCCATCCAACTGTTGATGATATTTACCAGGCACTGTCCGACCAGATTCCAACCCTCTCCAAGACAACGGTCTACAACACTCTAAAAGCCTTCATGGAGGCACAACTGGTGCGGCTGGTGAACATTGAAGAGCACGAAGCCCGGTATGACGTTGATTTGGATAACCACGGCCATTTCAAGTGTAAAGAATGCGGTACGATCTACGATTTCGACCTGGATTTGAGTACGTTAAAAAGTGATTCTTTAAAAACATTTTTAATTAAGGAACGGAATATCCATTTTCAGGGTATATGTGATCAGTGCCTCACAAAATCAAAAAAAAACTAGCAGATTAACCCCTGGTTCGGCACCGGCAAGGCTGCTGGCCCAGGGGTTACGCTTTTGCTGCGGAAAGGATGCGATCTTTTGTACCAGGGACTCATTCTTGAAGGCATCTCTGGAACTGGAAAATCAGCTGTGTTGGAGTCTTTGCTTGCTCATCCCCATATGCAGCAGTTACCGGCTTTGTCCCGTCTGGTTCTGACGGAGCATCATACCCAGCGGGTGCTCGAGATTCTCGAACAGCAGGAAGTCCTTGATTCCACTCATCATATATCTCTTTTGGAAGACCTGGTTTCTTTTATTGAAAGAATGCAGTCACGAACATCCTCACGGGGATGGAACGAGCCAGGCTTGCAGTCCTATGACCTCTTTTTTCTTATGGAACGTTTCCACTTAACGCATGTGTTTCGATTTCCTGATATGAACTGGAGTCAAGTGGCGCACATCGACCAGCGTATGAGGAAGATCGGTGCCGTTCTCTGTTTGCTGACAGTTGACGCTGACATTCTTGAAGAGCGACTTTTTTCAAGAGAGAATACTTGCTGGCTCAGATATCTCAAACGTTATGGTGAGACTCCCGATGCTGTCGTAAATACCTTTATGCAACGACAGACTCTGGCAATTCAGCTGGCTGAGCAGTCAAGCCTGCCATCGATACAGCTAAACACCTCTCATATGTCAATCGCCGAATTGACTGATGCGCTGGTCCGGTGTCTCTTTCAGGCGGACTGCTGATCATCTGTCTATCCACGCAGCTTTTTACAAGCAAAAAGGTCTTCTCATTCGATGAGAAGACCTTTTCAAGATTATCCGCCGGCTATGATAGGCTATTTCTTACGTGTTACCATCCACAATCCTGCCAGCCCGGCTGCTGCCATGAATCCCAGAGGAATCATGCCTGGATCGCCAGTTTGTGCGATTGGTTCCTGATCAGATTCCGGAGCAGGTGCTGGAGCTTCGTCCATGACCAGTTCAAAACCCGCGGGAACCAGAACCGAATCGATTACGTGAATCACTCCGTTAGAGGCTTCAATGTCTGCGATGATGACTTCAGAATCATTGATGAAGACGCCGCCATCCAAACTAACAGTGATATTCTGACCACCAACGGTCGGAGCCATCATGCCATCAGACAGATCAGTTGACATTACCTGTCCGCTCACAACGTGATACAGAAGAACATCAGCCAGTGCAGGTTGTGCCAGCAATTGTTCAGCAGTTACATCCAACGCTTCCAGAAGGGCGATAAAAGCATCATCTGTCGGTGCGAAAACGGTGAAGGGGCCATCTCCCTGTAGAGTTCCCACCAATCCTGCCCGTTGCAATGCAGCTACCAGAACGGTGAATCGGCCATCGTTTACTGCGATGTCAACGATACTCGGCAGCGACTCTTCCTCCTCTTCCAACACCAATTCAAACCCTTCAGGAATCAGCACTGAGTCAATTACGTGAATGACACCGTTCGTTGCTTCAATATCCGGAATAATCACTTCAGCATCATTGATAAAGACACCACCGTCTAGATCAACCGTAATGTTTTGACCGCCGACAGTGGGTGCCTGCATCCCGTCTGAAAGGTCGGTCGACATGACTTTACCGCTCACCACATGGTATAATAAAACGTCGGCTAAAGCGGGTTGTGCCAACAACTGTTCGGCTGAAATATCCAATGCACCCAGCAGAGCCGTAAAAGCATCATCTGTGGGAGCAAAGACGGTGAAGGGTCCATCACCCTGCAGTGTTTCCACCAATCCAGCTTGCTGCAGCGCTGCCACCAATACTGTAAATCTTCCGTCATTCACTGCGATGTCAACAATATCCTGATCCTCTGCGTAAACCGATCCACTAATTCCAAATACCATCAAACTGATTGCCAATAACAAGACCATCCATTTTTGATTTTTCATTTTCTTTCCCTCCTGATAAATAGTTTGCTAGGTTTATGTGTCTGTCAAAATCTCGCTCATGTGATAGATGCTTTCTTTTTACCCCGGCCTTCAACGTTTAAACACATTTTGATATTTTATTTTTTATTAATATTTCTTTTTGATATATTTCAATGATCAGGGGTAATAGATTAAGTATCAAAGCTTGTTCAAATGAGAGTTATTTTCATTTTACCCCGCACTTATCTTTCTAAACACATTCTGAAATTAATTTTTTATTTTTATTTATTTATATTACTTTATGTTATTTTTCAGCGTCTGCGGGTATTAAAGAAATAATGGTATTGCCGTCAAGGATGTGATGAACATGTTCAGCCTAAAACCCTATATGGCACAGCGCCGATTTCTAACGCTTCTCTTTGCAGGCATTGTTGCTGTATCTTTTGGAGCAATTGCCTATCGACTGTATCAGCAGGCGCTGACAAATAGTGCAATTGAAGAAGCTCAGGCTCTCTTCAACGAAAATAATACTTTCCTTCAAAATGAATTAAAGGAGGATCATTCCAAGGCACGCGAAATAAATCCTCCCATTAAAAAAGAAGTGACACCGGCAATAGCCGCTCTTCAGGATATCAACCCTGAAGTGGTGGGATGGATCCGAATTGCTGAAACAGCCATTGATTATCCCATCGTACAGGGTTCGGATAACCAGTATTATCTGGATCATGACTGGAAAAAGGAGAAAAACCGCTCGGGCGCGATCTTTATGGATTACCGAAATGATCCCGATGCTTTAACAAACGCAGAAACTCACACGATTCTCTATGGCCATCACATGCGTGACGGCTCCATGTTTAAGCAGCTGGTGGCATATAAAGATCCGGCATTCCTGAAAGATCATCCGCTCATACTTATCCAGGATCAGTATGAAACCCACTACTATGAAATTTTTTCCGTGTATGTCTCGACCAGTGACTTCTATTACATCGAAACAAACTTTGCCACACCAATGGATTACGTCATGTTTATCAAGCAGCTCCAGACAAATTCGATGCATCAGTCGGACCAGCTTTTAACATCCCACGACCGGCTGCTAACATTATCCACCTGTACCTATGAATATAATGATGCACGCTTCGTGGTCCATGCCCGCCATGTTGATCACCTGCCAAAGAAAGGAAGTTGAGAAGATGAGCCGAAATTTTGGTGACCGTTTACGCGGTCTTCGCAGAGGTAAAAAGAAGAGTCAAAAAGAATTGGCGCATTTTATGGGATTGTCTCAAACAACCATTGCCAACTATGAAAATAATTCGCGTTTCCCCAATGACATTACCCTCTTAAGACTGGCGGATTACTTTCAGGTCAGTCTTGATTATCTGATGGGGCGAACCGAGGATGCGGCTCCTTTTCTCCCGGCGAATCAGCAAAACCTGTCTGTGCCGGAACTGGACGAAGAATGGAGCCAGCGTTACCTGGAAGCACTGACCCGGACGGATATTCGGGAAGCCTGGCGTGTATTGCAGCTGGCATCACAGATGGGGATTCCTCTGGAGATGATTCATGACCGCATTTTGCGTCCTGCCCTGTACGAAGCCGGTGTCCTCTGGCAAAAGGGGAAAATGGATATCGCTCAGGAGCATTTTATTACAGCGGAGACAGAACGTTTCATTTCGCTTTTACGCCAAAAGCCGTCCACTGTTAACAGCGGCCCTCTCATTGTGAGCATGGCTGGCGGAGATGACCGACATACCCTGGGGATTCGAATGGTCAGCACGGCTCTGGAGGAAGCCGGCTATACGGTGATGTTTCTCGGAAGCCAGCTGCCTTTCAGCAGTCTCCAGTTTATCCTGAATCAGTATCCCGTTAAAATCGTGGCATTGTCAGCGTCCCTGCCATCATATGTCAATGATATTTCGTTTATCATCCGCAGTATGCGGGAACATGAGGCCTACCGCCACATTAAAATCATGGTGGGCGGGCAGGGTTTTGACGGCTCCCCGGATCTATGGCGCAAGATTGGTGCTGATGCTTATGCCGGAGACACCGCCAGCGCACTGGAAGTTGTTCCGAAACTGCTTCAAAAATAATCTTTGATCATTAACAGTTTCCAGCAGGAATAATGCCTTTTATGTCGAATGTATGTAAAAAGGCGATAGGCCGAAACGGCACGAAAGGAGTTCACCTGATGTGAATAAAAAAGACAATGGACAGAAAGAGCATAAAATGGCCATGCTGATCGATGGAGATAACGCCCAGCCTTCACTGATCACGAAGATGCTTTCAGAAACCGGAAAATATGGATCTGTCACCATCAAGCGGATTTATGGCGACTGGACAACCCCCAACATGAAGAGCTGGAAGGACACCTTAAACAACTATGCCATCCAGCCCATTCAACAATTTCGCTATACGGTTGGTAAAAATGCCACCGACAGCGCTCTCATCATCGATGCCATGGATATTCTGCACGGCGAATTGGTGGACGGCTTTTGCATCGTTTCCAGTGACAGTGATTATACCCGGCTCGCTACCCGGATCCGGGAGAACGGCACTTTTGTGATGGGCATTGGCGAACAAAAAACATCGAAGGCTTTTGTTAATGCCTGTGATGTCTTTATCTACACTGAAAATATTTCACCCAAGGAAACGAAACCGGCGGCAAATTCTTCTCCCGCTAAAAAGAAGGAAAAATCCAGGGAAACCATCTTGCTCGGACTTCTGAAGGAGGCTTTCGAGATGGTCGTCCAAGAAGACGGCTGGACTCATCTGGGCTCTCTTGGCAAGGCGCTGTTACAGCTGGATCCCGGGTTTGACCCCAGAACCTATGGATACCGGCAGTTATCCCAGTTAATTGAAGCTTTCTCCAATCATTATGAATTAAAGCGGTTGGATGAAGTTGGCCCCAGCAGTGTTTATGTTAAATTAAAAGAATAAATGGTCTGATCATGGCCTGCCTTCAGAGCCTGATCTACCTTTTTGAAAGATTAAAAAGAGGATCCTGTAAAAGGAATCCTCTTTTTCAGTGCCATAAGCCGGCTGTCATGCTCCGTTTAAATGGCTTTATTTATTGATATGTTCCTTCACAAACGCGTCAAGCACCGTACCCAGATTTGGAGTTCCCCGCTCACTCAGATCATAATAGACTCGGGTAAAAGGTTTTTTAATGTCGATGATTCGGCTCAGGTCAATGGGGGTCCCAATGATCACCGTATCACAGTCAGTCCCGTTAATCGTCGCTTCGAGATCGCGAAGCTGCTGCTCGCCGTACCCCATTGCCGGCAGCAAAGCACCAATGTTGGGATAGGACCTGAATGTATCTGCCAGTTTTCCGACTAAGTAGGGGCGCGGATCAACGATTTCTGATGCGTGTAAACGCTGTGCTGCAATGGTTCCGGCACCCAGTTTCATTTCTCCGTGTGTCAGGGTGGGGCCATCCTCCACCACCAGCACCCGCTGATTCCGGATCAGATTCGGGTCATCCACGTTAATCACTGAATCCGCTTTTATAATCACAGCCCCGGGGTTGGTACGCCGAATGTTTTGTTCCACTTCAAGGACCGCGGCCGGTTCTGCGCTGTCCACTTTGTTGATCACTGCAACATCTGCCGTTCTCAGATTCACTTCGCCCGGATAATAGGAAAGCTCATGGCCAGGCCGGTGAGGATCCAGCACTGTCACTGCCAGGTCAGGTACATAAAAGGGGAAATCATTGTTACCGCCATCCCACAAAATCACATCGCAGCCTTCCGGATCGTTTTCAGCTTCCTTAAGAATTGCCTCGTAATCCACCCCAGCGTAGATCACATTTCCCCGTATGACATGTGGTTCATATTCTTCCATTTCCTCGATAGTACAGTCGTGCCGACGAAAATCTTCCACAACAGCAAAACGTTGCACTCTCTGTGCAGCCAGGTTGCCGTATGGCATGGGGTGTCGAACAGCTATGACCTTTAATCCACGGGCCATCAAGTCTTCAATGATTTTGCGTGCTGTCTGGCTTTTCCCACAGCCGGTTCGGATGGCACACACGGAAATCACCGGTTTGCTGCTTTTCAGCATGGTGCTGCGCGGGCCCAGCAGCCTAAAATCCGCTCCTGCTGCATTCACCAACGCACTCACAGACATCACTGAGTGATAATGGACATCACTGTAGGAAAAGACGCACTCATCCACCTCCAGATCCCGAATTAATTCGTACAGCTTCTCCTGTGGAAAAATAGGGATTCCTTCAGGATACAGACTGCCTGCCAATTCAGAAGGATATCGGCGATTGTCAATATCAGGTATTTGAGCTGCAGTAAAGGCAACTACTTTGTAGTGTTCATTATCCCTGTAAACCGTATTAAAGTTGTGAAAATCGCGGCCGGCAGCTCCAATAATAATCACGCGTTTTTGTTCCACAGCATTGAGCCTCCCTCTGGTTCCTGAACGAGATGATGCCTGTCACACCAATTTCCATACGTTACTGGTACAGATCACCTCCCTTTTGTGGCCGATTCATAATAAAACCTGACAGATGAGTGGATATGAATCCTTCTCTATGGTCTATTTTACCCCAGTTTAGGTTCATCACACATCGATCAGACTCATTTGTTCGCACAAAAGGCCCCCGAGCTGGGAACCTGGGAGCCTTCCATTATTTCATATCAGCTGAATCATATTCAGTTAGCTGCTTCCTTTCACGTTGTCTTTTGGAAACCAGGGAATAAACATACTGGTGCGGGCAGCATACGCTTCAAAATCCGGTCTGCCTTTATATTTCTTTTCCAACATGGGAACGCCGGAAACAAAAACCAGCAGCCAGGTAATGGTCACAGGACCAATCAGGCCAACCCATCCCCATGGAACCGGCAGCGCCATCAGCCACAATCCCCACCACATCGTCGCTTCTCCGAAATAGTTAGGATGACGGGTGTATTGCCAGAGTCCGCTTTGGATAATCTGCCCCCGATTGGCTGGATCTGCTTTAAAGTCTTTCAGCTGCCTGTCACCGACCGACTCGAAGTAAAAACCGATGAGCCACACCACAAGA
Source organism: Bacillota bacterium (assembly GCA_033549305.1). Classification (GTDB taxonomy): domain Bacteria; phylum Bacillota; class Clostridia; order Peptostreptococcales; family Tindalliaceae; genus Anoxynatronum. The sequence goes on from JAWSUV010000003.1 coordinate 27,075, forward strand.
CCTGCCATTTCAAAAATGCCAAACCCCGGCTGTTCCGATACCTGGATGAGAAGAACCGGCGTTACCACTACGAGCATGAACAAACCCTGCAGCATAAACACCTGAAAAAAGGCGCGGGGTATCACCCATTTCCCCCATTCCTTACGCCAGTTGGCATAACGAAAATCCTCAGGTTTCCCCCAGTTTCTCTTCGCTATATGGTAAGCCAATCGCCCCCCCCAGATAGTGACCAGCATCAGGGCAATCGTGGCCCGTAGTGTGTAATGCCCTGCATTGACATAAGCAAACAGGGTGACCAAGACAAACCCCGGTCCCCACCCCATATCAACAATGGAATTATTTTTAATGGCTGTCGCTGCGATAAAAAAAACCATGAAATAGGCAAAAACTACCAGTGCTGACTGTAACAGAAGTGTTATCATTGACCTTCCCTCTTTCTGAAACTTATATTTGCGCAATCATTTACTGAAGTCTGAGCTCTTTCTTTTCACTCATATGTTGGACCAATGCAACGGCCACCGCACCGCGGCCCGCATTCAAGGCCACAATGGGAGATATTTCCGTGATGTAGGCTGGCGGTTTTCCAGTCATTTCTTCCAGAAGCCCGGCAAACTCTTCCGCCTTGTCAAAGGCATCCGCATGGACAACACAATATCTTTCCACCGCATTCTCACGATTCATCCTTGCAACAATTTCCATGATTTTTCGCGTATTGGCTGACCGGCTGAAAGCTTTTCCGAATGCAATCCCTTTTCCATCTTCATCCAGTGACACGATGGGTTTCAGATTCATCCATTTAGCCATTTTACCTTTCATGGGACTCACACGCCCGCCGCGCACCATGTATTCAAATGTGGCCACGGATACAAAAATATGGGTCAATGGAATCCATTGTTTCACTAAATCGGTCACCTCATCCAGGGTTTTTCCTTCATGAATAGCTTCCGCCGCCTTCATGACCAACAGTCCTTCTGCCCCTGAATTTTTCTTTGTGTCAATCACATTGATGCGCTTTCCTTCCTGCTGCATCTCTTTTGCCGTCTGCTGAAAAGCCTGCCAGGTACCACTGTTTTGGGCCGAGACCGCAAGCATCAGAATGTCATCATATTGCTGCAGCAAAAATTCCAGCATTTCCCGCACTTTTTTAATGGTAGGCTGCGAGGAAGTCGGATATTCTTTCACTTCATCAAGAAAATCAAAAAGCATGGGGGTTGTGACGGTCACCTGATCGAGGAAGGGAGATCCCTCCACCATTACCTGCAAAGGAATTTGATAGATCTGGTATTGATCCTGAAATGCCTGGGGAATATCTGCAATCGAATCGGTCACCAGGGCTACCTTTGTTTTTTTACGAAACAGAGCATCCTGCTGGCGTACCATATCATCCACCTTTTGATCTGTGATCATGCCGTATTTCCTTAGTTTTACAAACACTCTTTCCGGATAATCCGTATGAAAGTGAAAGCGGCACCGTGTTTCATTCCCAGCCACAATGACTGAGTCACCCTGCTGTATCAGGAATGATTTAATGGTGTTTAATGGCAGGTCTTCTCCTGTAATCATGCCCTCTGTGCAGAAGCGATGGGTTGTTTCATCCGGTGACAAAGCTTCCACCGGCAAGCTTTCCACTTCAGGCATCAACTGCCGTTCTAAAAACTGCCGGATATTGCCTGACTGGATCAGTTTAACAATCCCTTCAAGAAAATGAACAAATCCCTGGGCGCCGGAATCCACTACTTTTGATTTTCGAAGCACTTCCAGTTTTTCAGGTGTTCTTATCAGCGCTTCTCTGGCCTGCTCCAGAGAGCTGTTGAGAATCTCTACAAAATCATTGCTGCGTTTACCGGCTTCATGGAACGCCTCAGCCCAGGCTTTGATGATTGTCAGCATGGTGCCTTCCACCGGCTGGGCCATGGAATCGTATGCGTAAGGAACAGAGTTGACCAGGGTCTGTCCAAAGGACTGGGCTGTCATCACCTGGTGTTGGCGCACCTCAGCCGCAACCCCGTTAATAAACTGAGCCAGAATAATGCCTGAATTTCCCCGGGCCCCCGCCAGAGAGGCGTCAGCGATCGACTTGAGCGTTTCATCCATGGCTGACGTGGGTTTCACCGTGGTTAATATGTGATTCAACGTGGATACCATGTTGCTTCCTGTATCTCCATCCGCTACCGGGAACACGTTTATTTCATTCAGATGCTTCCGCTGCTGTTTCACTTCCCTTGTGCCTGCCAGGAAAGCATAGTAAATGCGCTTTCCATTTATATAACGTATTTTCATTTTATCACCTCCCCGATTTTATCCCTTAGCATCTGTTCATCCATTTTCTACCCCGCTTTAGAATCATTCAAGCATTGAATTGAATTCAGATATTTAAAAGCCGCCAAGGCTGGTTATTGCCCTAAGGCGGCCTGGATATGTCTCTAATCATTCAATCGTCATTTTGCATTACCATTTAACAGAATAATTTCCGTTTTTAAAAACCGGCACATGCACCCCTGTGTGTGTGATCCCGGTAACATTCAAATCATTCGTGCCTATCATAAAATCTTCATGCACCAGGGAATCATTGACGCCCGCGGCTTCCAGAGTTGATTTATCCATAGCGGCTCCATTTTTCAGGCAGACGGGGTAGGCCTTTCCCAATGCCAGGTGGCAGGAAGCATTTTCATCAAAAAGGGTGTTGTAAAATAGAATGCCTGTATTGGAAATAGGTGAATCGAAGGGGACCAACGCTACCTCTCCAAGGTAAGCGGATCCTTCATCTGTTTCGATGAGTCCTTTTAAAGATTCATATCCTTTTTCTGCGGTAAAATCGATGATCTTTCCTTCCTGAAAAGTCATTGAAAAATTATCGATCAATGTACCATTGTATTGCAGCGGCATGGCACTGATGACACGGCCGTTCACTCCCATTTTGTGGGGCAGTGTGAACACTTCTTCCGTAGGCATATTGGCGATAAAATCCACCCCTTGCTGAGACACTTCAGCGCCGCCTGTCCATATATGTCCTTCCGGTAGTGTAATGGTCAGATCAGTCCCCAGACTGTTCACAAAATGCAGTTGGTGAAACTGCTGCCCGTTGAGCCAGCGAATCGATTTCTCCAGGTTTTCCTTATGGGTTTTCCAGGCAGCCACCGGATCAGGGGTATCGACACGCACTGATGAAAGAATGGCATCCCAGAGAGCTTCCACAGCTGCTTCCTCCGGCAGTTCGGGAAAAACTTTAACGGCCCAGCTGACGGTTGGGACAGAAACGACATTCCATGTATTAAAATTGCTCATCAGCCGCTCCCGAAATGTTTTGTTGGCTTTATTGGCTGCTTTCTGTGCCCGCATGATGCGATCCGGTTCAACCTCTTTCATCAGATCCGGGTCTTCCGCTGCAATGCTGATAAAAGCGGTGCCGCCTTCAGAATAGGTCTGGTAAAACATTTTTTTCCATTCAGGGTATTCGTCAAAGATCTCAGAAGGTGCTTTGAGATACCGGATTTTCTTTGATAGTTCATCATTCCAGTCCACGACCACCTCCCGGGCGCCATTTTCATAAGCGATTTCAGACAAACGCCGTGTAAAAGCGGCCCCTTCTATGGGAGAGGTGATCACCAGGGTTTGCCCCGGCTGCAGGTTAACACCTGCTTTAATAATTAAATTGGCATATTTCGTTAATCGTTCCTGGTTCATGGTTTTCTCCTTAATCATGAATTTAGGTGTATCATGGCCACCCATCAGCCTATCCACTTACATACCCGATCCAGTATGAATGGCAACAATTGTGTAAAAAATAACTTTGCCGTTGGGGTTGATTATCCTTCTGCTTCCATTATAATGGATAGAAAGATATCGATTTGATATCAGCCGAATGTTGAAATGATTATTGATCAATGATCATCTTATGCCAGGAGGAAATGACATGAATCATGCAGTCAAAAAAGTAGACACGCTCACTCTTCAGGTGGATGACATGACCTGTTCCGGATGTGAGCGGATCATTCAGCAGACACTACTGAAACAAACCGGCGTTATCCAGGTGCAGGCAGATTACGCCAATGGAACTGTCTCCGTTTCCTTTGAACCGCCGGCCACTCCCAAGGCTGTCCGGCTGGCTATTGAGAAGGCCGGTTATCATGTTCGCGTGCAGGCATACGAACCGATGAAAGCAGCCGGCTGGAAAATACCGGAACCGGTCAAAACCTTCGGCAAATGGGCAGGCTTAGCCCTGGTGACTGTGCTGGCTTATCGGCTGATTCAAACAGCGGACAGCATGGCTCTGCTGCCTGAAATCAGGGAAGAAATGAGCTACGGCATCCTGTTTGTGATCGGACTGTTAACCTCCCTGCATTGTGTGACCATGTGCGGTGGCATTGCCATGAGCCAGTGTATCGGTGCCGGCACTGCAGACTCTCTCTCCGGACGTCTGCGTCCCAGTCTCCTGTATAACAGCGGCCGGGTAGTATCCTACACCATCATCGGAGGAGCCATCGGAGCTCTCGGATCTGTGATCAGCATGACGCTTCGCTCCCAGGGACTGATCGTAATCATTGCAGGCATTTTTATGATTCTGATGGGATTGAATCTGCTGGGCCTTTTCCCTTTCATCAGAAAGATTCTGCCCCGTCTGCCAGCCGGTCTGGGAAATCGCCTGGCCAGCAAGCGTCAGGGGAAGGGACCCTTTGTTGTGGGCCTGATTAACGGATTCATGCCCTGCGGGCCCCTTCAAACAATGCAGCTGTATGCGCTGGGAACCGGCAGTTTCGCGGTTGGAGCCTTATCCATGTTTTTCTTCAGTCTGGGAACTGTCCCGCTCCTTTTTGCCCTGGGTGCGCTCAGTACGCTGGCGAGTCAACGGTTTAACCGTCGCATGCTGGCGGCCAGCGGCGTCCTGGTGATGTTGCTGGGAGCTGTGATGATTACCCGCGGTCTCAGTTTGACCGGTAATGCCGTTCCCACCCTCGCAGCCCCGTCCTATTCCAATGTTGCTGTGATTGAAGACGGACATCAGGTAGTGCAAATCCAGCTCGAACCCTATTATTACGAACCAATTGTGGTTCAGAAAGACATCCCTGTCATGTTCATTGTGCAGGCTGAACAGGAAAGTATTAATGGATGCAATAATGCCATCGTGATCCCAGCCTTTGATGTCCGGAATAACATTGTCGCCGGCGACAATTATTTTGAGTTTACGCCAACAGAAACCGGGACGATTGCCTATTCCTGCTGGATGGGGATGATCCGGAGCAGTATTACTGTCGTGGATGACATCAACAGCCTGACACCCGGTGAACCTGTGGAAATACCAGGTGAATCCCTCACCGAACCGGCAGATGACTGTTGCAGTGTTTCGTAAAAGAAAACATCGAATCATCGACAATTTCACGTTCCAGAGCCTCCTGCCTTTGATCGGCAGGAGGTTCTTTTCTCTGAATGATGGTTTTATCCCAATAACTGGGTACGGTTGTCAATCACCAGACGTCCGCTTTTGATGACTCTTTCCACTGTATTGACGCCAATGTGGTAGGAAAGAAAATGATAAGACGGATCTTTCAGAATCACTGCATCTCCCTTTTTCCCTGCATCCAGGCTGCCTATGATCCCCGCCCGTCCCAGAGCTGCCGCACCGTTGATGGTCAGGGCGCTGATTGTTTCTTCCGGTGTCAGATTCATATAAAGTGTGGCAAGTGCCACAATCAGGGGAATCGACTCGGTATGACAACTGCCGGGATTAAAGTCTGATGCCAGCGCTACTGCACAACCGGCGTCAATCATATCCCTCGCCCGCGCATACCTTTCCTTCAGGCTGAAAGCGGTTCCCGGGAGCAGGGTTGCCACCACGCCTTTCGCTGCCAAAGCCGTGATCCCTTCATCGGATGCCTGTAACAAATGGTCAGCTGAAACGGCCCCCACTTCTGCTGCCAGCTCCGCTCCACCCAGGGGGACAATTTCGTCAGCATGGATTTTCAGCTTGAATCCCATTTCTGCCGCAGCCGTAAGCAGGCGCCGGGATTGTTCAATGGAAAAGACGTTTTTCTCTGTAAATATATCGCAGAATTCCGCCAGTTGTTTTTCTTTCACCACCGGCAGAATCCGGTGAATCATGTCCTCGATCATTTTATCTTCCTGTCCCTGATACTCAGGCGGGACCGCATGAGCTCCCATAAAGGTAGGGACCACATCCATCGGGTGCTTTGACTGAATTCTTTTCATCACTTCCAATTGTTTCAGCTCAGTTTCCATGTCCAGGCCATAACCGCTTTTACCTTCCACAGTCGTGACCCCAAATGACATCATGGAAGTGAGCCGTTCAAATCCAGTCCGGAATAATTCATCTTCAGTCGCTTCCCGGGTGGCTCTGACCGTGGACAGGATTCCACCGCCCCTGTTCATGATGTCCATATAATCGTCTCCCCGAAGACGCCAGGTGAATTCTTCCGCCCGGTATCCACCAAAAACAAAATGAGTATGGGAATCCACAAAGCTGGGTAAAACTGCTTTTCCAGAAGCATCGATTAATTCATAGTGGCTTTCATCCACTTGTTTCATCACTTCTGCTGTCGTTCCCACCTGTTGGATAACTCCGTCTTCAATCACCATCGCTCCGTCTTCGATGACATGCAGCCGGTCCATGGATGCCCCCCGCTTCGCTTCAAACCCGCTGCAGGTCACTAATTGAGCTGCATTTTTGATGATCAGATTTCCTGGTTTCATCTTATCCTCCTCTTCCCCCTGACCTGTCGTTCTTCACCGGTGCATCCAGGTTGACGCAATGAACCGCTTACTCCATGATCCGTTTTTCCAGGACCTGGTCCATGCTGAAATTCTCAACCCCCAGGTAATAAACCGCTGTATCAATGAGGGCTTCCATGGGAACAAGGCCGATAATCTCGCTGCCGACAATGTTCACTCCATAACGCCGGGCTTCCATTCGGATCAGCTCAAAGACCCGGTAAAGAGCGGTTTTGCTGTAATCCGTCATATTCATGGACACCTGGACAATTCCCCTGTCTTTCAGTTCAATACCGATTCCCTTGCAGTAACGCAGCCCACCACTGATATGGCGGACATTTCTGGCTATCTGGTTGGCAAATTCAAGATTACTTGAATCCAGGTTGACATTGAAAGCAACCAGCGGCATCCTGGCTCCCACTGCAGTAATACCGGCAGTGGGATGCAATTGATCCCCAAAGTCCGGCTGCCATTCAGCTGTTTTGATTTTTTCTGCCATCCCTTCAAACTGCCCCTTGCGTAATGCTGCCAAATTCTCCCGGTGAGAAGCTGTTGCTGTTTTCTCATAGAGAAAGACGGGGATCTGATATGTGTCCCAGAGAGCTGCCGCCACTTCTCGTGACAGCTCTGCTGCTTGTTCCATGGTTACATTGCGAATGGGGACGAAGGGAATCACATCCACGGCTCCCATACGCGGGTGCTGGCCTTTATGCTTTGTCATGTCGATCAGTTTAACAGCCAGTCCGACAGATTCAAGCACCGCTTCCTTCAAGGGTTCCAACTCGCCCACCACCGTGACAACCATCCGGTTATGATCTTCATCACGGCTGTAATCAAGGAGTTTGACCCCGTCTCTTACCCGAAAGGGCTGCACGATCTGTTCAATTTTATCCACGTCCCGGCCTTCACTGAAATTGGGAATGCATTGAATGATTTGTTTCATTTTTCTTTACCTGCCTTTCGCTGTAAACCGCAATCCATCTCATGCGGCTCATGATTGATTTATCGTCCCCATTTATCCTCTACCAGCGCTTTAATGCTGGCTTCATCCGCCAGGTATGGCAGGGTGATATGATCGCGCCCTGGATTAAGCAGGTTATACTCCGCGCTGGTGGCGATAGCATTATCATTGCGGGCCCAGGCTCGCCGTGCAACTCCGCCCATGACATCCCAGAGCATAGCCGATTCCAAAATGTGGTCTACCCGCCGGCTCCCATCCAGCACCATTCCAAAACCGCCATTGATGGATTTCCCGATGCCGACCCCGCCGCCGTTATGCAGTGCCACCAGGCTCATGCCTCTGGCTGCATTACCGGCAAAACACTGGGTAGCCATATCTGCCATGACATTGCTGCCGTCTTTGATGTTGGATGTTTCCCGGAAAGGTGAATCGGTGCCGCTGACATCGTGGTGATCCCGACCAAGCATGATGGGACCTACTTCTCCCAGCCGGACCATCTCATTGAATTTCAGTGCAATCTTCATGCGGCCGTAAGCGTCCTGATACAGGATGCGTGCCTGACTGCCCACCACCATCCGATTTTTTTCTGCGTCCCTGATCCATACATAATTGTCCCGATCCTGTCCACGCCGGTCCGGGTCGATACAATTCATGGCTGCCTGGTCCGTTTTTTTCAGATCTTCCGGATCACCGCTGAGGCAAACCCATCGAAAGGGACCGTATCCATAATCAAAGAGTTCCGGTCCCATAATATCTTCCACATAGGAAGGGAATACGAAACCGTCTTTATCATCAATGCCGTTTTTCGATACTTCCTTTACTCCTGCATCATACACTGCTTTCAGGAAAGCATTGCCGTAATCAAAGAAATAAGTCCCTTTATCCACCAGCTTCCTGATCATATCAAAGTGAACCCGCAGCGTTTCGTCGACCCGCTGATTAAACATCTTCCTGTCACTTTTAAGCATCCGGGTTCTTTCTTCAAATGTTAAGCCCTGAGGGCAGTATCCGCCGTCATAGACAGCATGGCAGGATGTTTGGTCTGACAGCAGGTCAATGTTAATGTCTTTTTCCACCGCATAGGCCAGCAGGTCCACAATATTCCCGTGATAGGCTATTGAGACGGCTTTCTTTTCCTGTTGGGCCTGTTTTGCCAAACGGAAGGCTTCACCCACATCAGCTGTCACTTCAGTAACCCACCCCTGCTCATGGCGGGTGCTTATACGGGAAGCATCCACTTCAGCAATGATTCCCACTCCTCCGGCAATCTCCACCGCTTTCGGCTGGGCACCACTCATGCCCCCCAGACCGGAAGAAACAAATAAAATGCCTGCAAGATCCTGATCATCAGCAATCCCCATTTTTTGACGGGCCGCATTAAGCAGGGTGTTAAAGGTGCCGTGAACGATTCCCTGCGGCCCGATGTACATCCAGCCACCGGCAGTCATCTGGCCGTAATTGGCCACCCCCATCTGCTCCGCAATATCCTGGTCTTTCGGATTGTCAAAAAGTCCCACCATCAGTGAGTTGGTGATGATCACCCGGGGACTGTCCGGTTTAGAATGGAAAAGCCCCACCGGATGGCCGGAGGATACGACCAGCGTCTGGTCCTGAGTCATGACCTGGAGATACTTCTGTATCAGCAGATACTGCATCCAGTTCTGGCATACTTTTCCCGTTTCACCATAGGTGACCAGTTCATAGGGATACAGCGCCACATCGAAGTCCAGATTGTTGTCCATCATCAGCTGGAACGCTTTTCCTTCCAGACAATTCCCCTCATATTCGTCGATGGGTTTTGCCTTGATATTTCCCTCGGGCCGAAACCGGTAACCATAGATGCGCCCCATGGTTGTCAGTTCTTCCAGAAATTCCGGAGCCATCACTTCATGGTGTTCCTCAGGAATATATCTCAGGGCATTCTTTAGTGCTGTTTCTGTCTGAGCCGGTGTCAATTTGAAGCCTCTGTCCGAGGCTCTGCGGATTCCTTCTTCAAAAGGTTTCTTTTTGGGCAAAGGTCCTTCAAGTCTGATGCTTGTCGTATTGGCCATTAAATGATCCGTCATTCTCATCACTCCTCTTTCATTCAATCACGCGGTCCCATGGCAACTAAACTATTTTCTGAATCACCATCTCTTTTTGATCCACTAAAGCTGCAGTCATTCTTTGCCGCTTACAGCCGACCTAGAGATAAACTGTCCCTTCTGCTACCAACTCAACCTCTCCTGACAAGGTTAATGCAGTGAGAGTCTCTTTCCACTCCGCTGTGATTTCAAGCGCTCCACCAGGTTGAAAAATGTGCATCCGGACATTCTCCTGTTGTTGGGCTGCCAGTACAGCTCCCACTGCCGCTGTCCCTGAACCACAGCCTCTTTCCCAGTAAAGCGTGTCTGTTGCCCTTACCCATACCAGCGGCTCCATGTATGAACGGCTGTTGTCATAGAACATGACACCGATGGCATCGTCCTGCCGATCGGATAGTTGTTTTCTAACCAACCGGAAAAATTCTTCCGGATTGTCGATCTCATTTTTGTTCACAATCAAGTGGGAGATGCCGGGAAAAACCACTAATGTTCCAGTTACCGGTTTCGTCCCGTTTATCAGGATCATCTTTTCCCATTTGACCGGCAGGGGTAAACGGGCTTCAGCGATGAAAGTGGTTTCTTTTCCGGCCACTGGTAATACCCGGCAATCCACAGGGTGCTGTACGCCCGATACTTCCAGACTGTAGAAGAGTCCTTCCGGTTCATTCTTTTGCGCAGGGGATTCCTTAAAAGCCAGCACTGCGGCCAGGGAGCGAATGGCATTCGCACAGAATTCGCCTCCCATCATCTGCAGCCGAACAATGCTGCCGTTATCAGGATCATGTGGTTTTTCCACAAATCCCACCTGTTCAGCATGAAGGTGATTTTGCGCCAGCAAACGGTTGGCAATTTCCGCTTTCAGTTCCATAGGAACCGGGTCCATTACCAGGATGGTCATATTTTCTGTTGGATTGCATTTAATAAAATGAAGTTTCACTGGCTCTCTCTTCCTTTCCCGTGTTCATGCCATTCAATCTCTCTCAGCATGACACAAAACTGCTCTCATACCGCACGAAATCTTGAATGATACAAACTCTGTTGACGGAAACAAGTCTTACAATTCACCCACCACTTTCTCCACTTCATTCAGTAAATCGCCGCTGCGCACCAGTTTCGCACTGGCCTCCATGTCCGGATACATGATCCGATCCTCCTCCAGCATGCCAATCTCACGACGGAGTGCGCTATATGCTGCAGCTGTGCCCTGGCCTAATGCCAGTAGTTCATCCCCAAAATCCACGGCCTGGCAGGCAGCCATCAGTTCCACTCCAATGACCTGCTGTGCGTTCGTCAGAATGCTTCTGGCTTTTCTGGCGCCAATGGTTCCCATGCTCACATGATCTTCCTGATTGGCTGATGACGGAATGGAATCTACGCTGGCGGGATGAGACAGGATCTTGTTTTCTGACACCAGTGCCGCTGCAGCATACTGGGTGATCATAAATCCTGAATGGAGCCCTCCGTCTCTGGTTAAAAATGCGGGTAATCCGCTGAGCTGTGGATTCACCAGCCGTTCAATGCGCCGTTCAGATACATTGGCCAGTTCAGCCAGAGCTATGCCCAGAAAATCGAAAGCCAGTGCCACCGGCTGACCATGGAAGTTGCCTCCTGAAATCGCTTCCTTGTGTCCATTGGAAAAGATCAGCGGGTTATCCGTTACTGCGTTAATTTCAATTTCCAGTTTTTCTTTAACATATATCAATGCATCCCATGAGGCGCCGTGAATCTGTGGAATGCATCGGAGTGTGTAAGCGTCCTGTACCCGGATCTCTCCCTGCCGGGTGGTTCGCTGACTGCCTTGCGTTAATCGCATTATATTGGATGCACTGCGCATCTGACCCGCATGGGGTCTTAGTTGGTGAACACGGGGATCAAAAGCATCTGTAATCCCCCGCAGGGCTTCCAGTGTCAATGCGCCGGAAATATCTGCCGTTTTAACCAGGTTCATGGCATCCGCCAGACACAAAGAGCCAATGGCAGTCATCACCTGGGTGCCGTTAATGAGACCAAGACCTTCCTTGGACGTGAGTTGTATCGTCCGGATTCCTGCTTTCGCCATTGCCTCGCCACCGCTCATCCTACGGCCTTCATAGAAAGCTTCTCCTTCACCCATCATCACGAGTACCATATGGGACAGGGGAGCTAAATCACCACTGGCTCCCAGAGATCCTTTTTCCGGAATCACCGGATGAACTCCCTTATTCAGCATTTCCAACAGCGTCTGAATGGTTTCCAGACGAACACCTGAGAATCCTTTTGCCAGGGCGTTGGCCCGGAGCAGCATAACCCCACGCACCGTCTCTTCAGACAATGGTTCCCCCACACCGCAGGCATGGCTCATGATCAGATTCTTCTGCAATGCTTTTGCTTCTTCCTTGGAAATCAGGACATCGCTGAACTTTCCAAATCCGGTGGTAATTCCATAAACAACTTTCTCTTCCTGCACAAAATCATCCACCACTTTCCGCGACCGCAGCACACTCTCTGCGGCTTCTTCTGTCAGCACCACCGCAACACCTTTCCGGGCTGCCTGCACCACATCATCGATGGTAAGGCTGTTGCCATCAATCAGGATTCTTTCCATTAAATTGCCCCCTTTAAGATCCCGTGCCGGTGGATCAAAGATCCGAACGGCTTCTCGGCATCATTTCACAAAATGATGTCCTTCCATCATCAGGATAACACTCAACCGTCTTCAAAACGTCCATAAAAAAACCCGCCACCATTTCTGATGACGGACATGGGCTGTTCCTTATCAATGCAGATCATTGATTTGCTGATGGATCTGTTTCACCACTCTTTGTTCGTAAGGATTCTGAAGCATCTCTGCAAATCTTTCGGCATCTTTCAGAAGGCGCACTGTTTCACCGCGGTTACCTTTTTCCGCATGGATCTGTGCCAGACAGGCGCAGGCGATGGAACGCCGCCAGTAGATTTCAAACTGACGATAGAACTGCAGCGCTTTTTCCAGTACCGCCTGTGCTTCTTCCCGATCGCCCATTTCCCGGAATGTCTGACCCATTCCAGTGTAGAAAACAGCGATGGAATGATGTGCAGGCTGTTGACTGCAGGCTTGAATCGCCTGCTGGTATTGGCTGATGGCCGTCTGATATTTTCCCTGATGCCGCATAATCTCTCCCAGGTAGTAATGACAGGCGGCTATGTGCACCGCATGCTGCTGATGTTTTTCTTTCAGCTGTCTGACGGAGTCAATCGCCTTCCGAAGGACTTCTTCAGCTTCCATAAAATCTCGCTTCATCAATAAGTAGAGCCCCTGAAGGCGCAGCAGCACCGGCAGCTTTTCTTCCAGACCATGGGCCTCTGCCAGCTGCTTGGCTGCTTCAATGTTGATCCGCATGATTTCCATCTGCTGTGTCTGGATTCCATAATTCGTCAGTTGCTGGTAGCCGTTGACCGCATAATCCCAGTTTTCCATCTCCTTTGCCAATTCAATCATCTCTTTTGTTGTGGAAACGCCCTGTTCATAGTCGCCTTCACGGATCAGCAAGCGCCCTTTCAGGTGCAGATAAGATGTCTTCCAGAAACGAACGTCTTCGTCCTGGAAATCTTCCGGGTCCATCAAATCCATTACTTCTTCCGCCTCGCCAAAATACTGAAAAATCTCCTCGCGTGTCAGAAACAAAGACTGGCGAGGTAAATCCTGGGGTGCCACAGCACTTGGAAATAGTTCATGATAATAATCAAGATAGGCATTCAAATAGCACATGGTGTATTTAAGTGCCAGTGAATAGTCACCACTAAGCCTGAAATGATGAGCCAGGTCTGTGTATTTGAGTCGATCCGCAGCATTGCCCTTTAAGCCTGCTTCCAGCTGCAGGCCGACTCGACGATGGAGCAGCTTCCGTTTTGACATGGTCTGCTGATCATACACATATTCCCTGAATTTCTGATGGCTGAACATAACACTGATTTTACTGCCATCCACCACTTCACGCAGGATCCCGCGACTAATCAGGTGCTGGAGCATGTCTGCGACATCCATTTCATCCGCACTGCTGAGAGATGCCAGTGTTTTTAGCGGTACCCGGTGGAAAAACAATGAAATCAGTTCCAGCAGTTTTCGGGTTTCTTCCGGAATTTCGTAAAAGCGGCTTTGCATGATATTCTGTGCTCTGGCAGATAATTCAAGGGTATTTCCGAAAGTTCTGAGGGCATTCAGGTATTCCGCCACGAAAAATGGATTGCCTTGGGTTTCGAGATAAATTTGATGACAGTTCAGATCCTCCAGTGCCAATCCTTTTGTTTCACGAAGAACCCAGCTTGTTGTATCGCTTTCACTGAATCTTTCCAGCGGTATGCGGTGCAGGATCCCTTTGCGGCCGGTTAGGGCAGTCAGGCCGCTGAGATGTTCTTCATAACCATCCCTGACGGTCGCCATAAAGAGCACCGGCATTGAAAATGACTGGAGAATCCGCTGCATCAACTGACGGCTGACAGTGTCCATCCACTGAATATCCTCAAAGAGAATTAACAGCGGCCGACTGGCAGCCACTTTCTTCAGCACACCGGCCACCGCCTCCAGTAAAGGATGATGCAACAGTTCCGGCAACATCTCTGCAGGCGGATCAGCTTTCTGTTCCCTGATCAAGGATTCAAAACTGGGAAACTGCCTTGAAATCTGGTAGATCCAGTTAAGCGGCAGCTGCATGTGTTCTCTTTCTATGAGGTCTGCCATTTCAGAAAAAACGGGCTGCCAGGGTTTTAACAGAAAAGCTTCTTCCTGTTGATAACAGTTCGCGTCAATCACCTGTACGTGATGATCAGCTTCTGTGCGCAGAAACTGCTGTACAAGCATGGTTTTACCGATTCCTGCTTCTCCAGAGATCAATATCAGTCTGGGGTGGGGCTTCCAGCGAAAGCGGTCGAAAATCTCCTGCAACTGGCTTAGTTCATCTGCCCTGCCGTATAATGCTTCGTATGGCTGAGAAAAATCCAGCGTTTCAGTTGGTCTACGCTGATGCATCAATGCGTGATACAGGTTTTGCGTTTCCGTTTCAGGCTGAATTCCCAGTTCAATGCTGAGAATCCGTGTGATATCTTCATACTCCTGGAAAGCCCGGTGAATTTCACCTTTCTGTGCAAATGCATTCATCAGTGCGCGTCTGACGGCTTCATCATAAGGGTCCTGACGTGTCAGGGCTTTTGCCAGTTCGACAACCTGGTCCTGATCCCCTGCTCTCCTGGCTTCCCATATGGCTGCCTGCAGCTTTTTCACATATTTATCCAGAAAAATGTGTCTTTGTTGATCCACCCATGCTTCAAAGTCTTCCGCATTCTTAATATGAAATCCATGCAGAAAACCATGAGCATAATGCTGCCAGGCATGACCATCTTCATTATTGAAAAGGTCCGTATCCACAATCCAGTTTACGTCAGGATTCACTGCGACTTCTGACTGTCCAGGGGACAGGATCACATCCTGATTAAAGACTTTTCTGATTTTATATAACGCGTTCCTCAGGTTTTTTCGGGCAGTTTCTTCAGGAAAATCTCCCCACAGCAGAGTCATCAACTCAGTCCTGGATGCTTTTTTCCGAACAGCCAGATAATAAAAGACCGCCTCTGCCTTCCGATAAGGTAGTTTAACCGGCTGATGGTCAAGCAATACTGTCGGAGTATCCAGCATCACGACCGTAATGGTTGACATGTGATCACCTTCCCGCTCATTTCTTGGGCTTATTATATCAAACCTGGCTCCTAGAGATCCTCCTGGTTCAAAATCATTATCAAAAGAGAGCCTTCTCACTCAACGGAAAAGGCTCTCAGGAATGTTTCATTCAGATGATTCGCAACCAGCCTGGACCTGCGGTGATCGCTTGATGTAGTTAGTCATTGTATATATCATAATACGCGTCTCCCCAGTATTTTTTAATAAATTCGTCTCTTCCTGATTTTGTTCGATCAAGCTTGTATTCATCGGGGCTTTTTTTATAAAAATCCTGGTGGTATTCCTCAGCATCATAATACTTGCTTGCAGGAAAGATGGGGGTTATTACCGGATCCGGAAAGCGGCCGGATTCATCCAACTCTTTTTTTGATTTTTCCGCAGTCAGCCGCTGTTCTTCGGTGGTGTAAAAAATGGCCGTCCGATAGGAAGGTCCGCGATCCTGGAACTGGCCTTCTTCATCCGTTGGATCTACCTGGCGCCAAAAGGCATCCAGCAGCTTTTCGTATGAGATCACGGCCGGATCATAGATGATCCGTACAATTTCGTAATGCCCTGATTTTTGGCCTTTCACATCCTCGTATTTGGGGTTGTCCAGATGCCCTCCCATGTAGCCTGAACGCACCTCTCCAATGCCGTCCAGCACATCAAAGGGCGATACCATGCACCAGAAGCAGCCTCCGGCAAAATAAGCAGTCTGAGTGGCTTTTTGATTCATGTTACGCACGTCCTTTCCTGATTTAATCATCAATGGGGCATCGTGTTGACGATCAGATTCTTGGTTATGCCTCCAGTACCCGGATTAATGCTGCTAGAAAACGCTGATCTTCTTCGGCAGTGCGCCTGGCAGGTCCTTTGGTTCTGCCGCCGCCCCGTCGAAGTCTGGCTTTCAGATCCCGTTCTTCCAGCATAAAATCAATGGTATTATTTTGATATTCCCGACCGGAAGGATGCAGGCACCGGGCGCCTTTTCCCAGTATCAATGCTGCCAGTCCCCAGTCCTGTGTCACCACCAGGTCTTCTTTATCCGTCATGTTGACCACCTTCATGTCCGCTTCCTGAGAGGCTCCATCCACAGTAATGTGATTATCCGATTCGATCTGATGGTGATAGTTGGCCACGGTCCATACCTGAATCTGTCGCTGTTTCCCCTGTTGAAGACAGGATTGCAACACACCTTTCGGACAACCGTCGGCATCGACTATGATTTTCAAGGGTCACCTCCTGACACATGTTTTTACTCTTTCAGTGTACCATATTTTTATCAGCTTTGTCCCTGTTGAATTCGCATAATAGTGTTTGTCCATCAGCTTAATGCTGACGCTGGAAATGTTCGAGTTATTGTGTGAATAAATGAATTATTTAAAATATGGCTGTTGACAAAGTGCTCCGGGCATGGTAATGTAAGCGATAACATTATTTTTTATGACTTGTCCAATGACGGAGACAAAAGATGGAAGACTGCTTTTCAGAGAGCCGGTGGGTGGTGTAAACCGGCAGGCAGGACCATTGCATACTCCCTCCCGAGGATCACGCCTGAAACCGGCCTTCCAATCAATCCAGGAAACTGTCAGTAAGGCGCTGCGGTTTGTCCCCGATACCGGACATTGCTTTTGGAGGCTTCGGCAGCCAGAAGTCAGTGAGTCCGGTACTGTGAAGTGCCGGTTAAGTTGGGTGGTACCGCGAACAGAACCTGTTTCGTCCCTGCAAGGATGAAACAGGTTTTTTGTATCATTTTTTCGTTCATCAAACTGTTAAAAAGGAGTGAGGACAATGAAAATCAGCGGCGCAGCATCTGTGGTTAAATCCCTTCAGGCAGAGGGTGTCGAAGTGTTGTTTGGATATCCCGGAGGAGCTAACCTCCTTCTGTATGACGCTCTCATTCAGTCTGGTATCCGCCAGGTTCTCGTGCGGAACGAACAGGGGGCTGCTCATGCAGCCAGTGGCTACAGCCGCGTGACTGGAAAAACCGGTGTGTGCATGGCCACCTCCGGACCAGGTGCCACCAATCTGGTCACGGGCATTGCCACCGCTTACATGGATTCTATCCCACTGGTAGCCATCACCGGTCAGGTGGCAACAGACCTCATTGGACGGGATGTATTCCAGGAAGTGGATATCACGGGAGCAACCGAACCTTTCACTAAAAACAATTACCTGGTGAAAGACATTCATGACCTTCCCCGAACTATTAAAGAAGCATTCCATATTGCTTCCACCGGCCGGCCCGGCCCGGTACTGATCGATATCCCCAAGGATGTACAGACAGCCCTGATTGATTTTTCATATCCGGAATCCGTTGATTTAAGAGGTTATAAACCTACTGTAAAAGGCCATCCACGGCAGATCAAAAAGGCCATTCAAGCCATGCTGGACAGTCAGCGGCCAATGATTGTTGTGGGTGGCGGCGGTGTGATTGCAGATGCAACCGAAGAACTGGTCGTTTTTGCTGAACGCATGCAAGCACCTGTAGCCACCACACTTATGGGTATTGGCGCTTTTCCCACCAATCATCCTTTGTCACTGGGAATGCTGGGTGGCGATCATGGTGTTTACCCGGCAAAACAGGCGGTTGCTGATGCAGACTTTCTCGTGGTCATGGGATCCCGTATGGCCGATCGTTCCACCGGCAAGCGGGAACATTTTGCCCAAAAGGCTAAGACCGTTGTTCATATCGATGTGGATCCGGCAGAAATCGGAAAGAATATTGACATTCATATTCCCATTGTGGGTGACATTAAAAAAACACTTCAGGGTCTGCTGGCTCAGGATTTTCATAAAGAGAATCCGGAGTGGCTCCAGCAGATTGGGGAATGGAAACAGGTTATCCGCGGCACCGGCGCCGGATCAGGAGATAATGGTCTGGATCCCATGCAGGTGATCCGGACGCTCTCCTCAAAAACAACAAAAGACACCATCATCACCACCGATGTGGGACAGCACCAGATATGGACTGGCCGTTACTATGGTTTTGAACAGCCACGAACCTTTCTGACTTCCGGAGGTCTGGGAACCATGGGATACGGTCTGCCGGCAGCAATCGGCGCCAAGGTAGGACGCCCGGATAAACAAGTGATTCTGATCACCGGCGACGGCAGTTTTCAGATGAATCTAACGGAACTGGCCACCGCAGCCCAGGAAGGGCTGGCCGTCAAAATTGTCTTGATGAATAACAGCTGCCTTGGAATGGTGCGGGAACTGCAGGAACACTTCTGTGAAAAAAGATATACTCAAACAACATTAAAAGGAAATCCGGATTTTGGTAAACTGGCAGAAGCCTATGGCTTCCCGGCCATCCGAGTGGACAGGTACGAAGATCTGGAAACATCTATTGATCAGCTTTTGGCCCATGACGGCACTATGCTTGCCGAATTCATCATTGATCCGATATCCAACGTAATCCCAGTTCAGCAGTCATAAAGGAGGGATTCCTATGAACAAACATATTTTGGCTATTCTGGTGGAAAATCGTCCCAGTGTTTTGTCAAAGGTAGTGGGACTTTTCAGCCGCCGCGGCTTCAACATTCACAGCCTGGCCGTCGGAGTGACGGAGGATCCGGATATCTCCCGCATTACCATCGTTGCAGATGGAGACGAATACATTCTGGAGCAGATCTCCAAACAATTGAATAAGTTGATTGACGTGATCAAAGTCTCCGATATCAGTCAGGACTCCATCGCCCGCGAACTGGCGCTGATCAAAGTCCATGCCACTCCTTCCAATCGTCATGAAATTGTCGAAATTGTCAACATCTTCCGGGAAAAAATCGTTGACATCACTATAAATTCGGTCACGATCCAGGTCTCCGGCGACAGTAAAAAAATTGCCGGCCTTGAGGATATGCTCCGTGATTTCGGCATCAAAGAGATGGTGCGAACCGGAATGATTGCTGTCGATCGCGGCGCAAGAGCCATCCAGGTGAGTAATGGAAGCAAGGAAGGATAATCATTTGATAAGGATATGGGGTAAGGTGAACGCATGCGTGCACCAATGAACGTTCAAATTTTTGAAGATATCGGCTGAGGGTTCAGCAAAATGAAGCCCATCGTTGATGAGGCCCTCAAACGTCTTCAGGTGGAAGCCGCTGTCACCATCATCTGCAGCCCTTCTGAAATTGAGCGCCAGGGAATCAAACACCTCCCTGCACTATTGATCGACGGCAGGGTCGTTGTGGAAGGACGCGTACCCTCCATCTTCACTATGCCCCGGTTAATTCAAACAGCCATTGAAAGAATGTCTGTTGAGTAACCAACATGGTGAAGACTCATCCTGTTGTCCGTTGTAACAGATTGGTAATAAACACACTGAGCCTCCGATGACGGGGTGCTTTTTTTTGCGCCACTGCCATTATCATACGCTTCACTACTCTTCTAACGATATTCATATCATTGACAGCAGTCATCTGATGCCTGGTTTCACTGATCATCATTCCAGCTTGTCCTGTTCCAGAAAAAAATCAGTTTTATGATAATTATTATTATTTGATAATCTCTATTATGGGTATGTATATAATAGTGTCAAATCACCATTATCCATTAAACGATCCATTAAATAACCCATTAACGGAGGTTGATCCCATGAAAATATACAGTCCTAAACTCATCATCGGATTGGCGGTTGTGATCCTGGCGGCAGGCGTTTTCTACAGCATTAACCGCCAGAAGATGTCTGTCCAGCCTGCTGAAGCAACGAACGCGGCTGAAGCGAGCAGCACCGCAACAGCCACCTTTGCCGGCGGCTGCTTTTGGTGCATGGAGCCGCCTTTTGAAAAACTCGAGGGTGTATCAGCAGTGATCTCCGGCTATACAGGAGGAACCGCTGAAAACCCCACCTATGAACAGGTAACAGCTGGTGGTACAGGTCATCTGGAAGCTGTCCAGGTGATGTATGATCCCCGGGTGATCAGCTATGAAACCCTGCTTCAGGTGTTTTGGCGGCAGATTGATCCGACAGATGCCGCCGGACAGTTTGTCGACCGGGGCGAATCGTACACGACTGCCATCTTTGTTCATGATGAACAGCAGCGAGCACTTGCTGAAGCTTCCCTTAACGAAATGGAAGCCTCCGGCCGGTTTGACGGACCCATCGTCACGCCCATCCTTGACGCCGTTGTGTTTTATGAAGCAGAAGAGTACCACCAGGATTATTATCTGAAAAATATTGCCCGGTATCATTTTTACCGGACACTCTCCGGCAGAGATTCCTATCTCAAGAGGATATGGGGAAGCGACCTGGAATTTGAGATCCCGGTCATGGGCAGCCGGTGGCGTGATTTTGTAAAACCGGATGATGAAACCCTGCGCTCAATGCTGACACCCCTTCAGTATGAAGTGACACAACAGGATGGTACGGAACGTCCTTACCAAAATGAGTATCATGACCTGAAGGATGACGGCATCTATGTGGATATCGTTTCCGGCGAGCCGCTTTTCAGTTCCCTGGACAAGTTTGACTCCGGTACCGGATGGCCAAGCTTTTCGCAGCCCCTGGTGCCTGATCATATCGTCGAGCTGGAAGACAGGAGTTATTTTATGATCCGCACTGAAGTCCGCAGCCGTTATGCCGATTCCCATCTTGGGCATGTTTTTAACGACGGGCCCGCACCCACCGGTCTTCGCTACTGCATGAATGCTGCAGCCATGCGGTTTATACCGGCGGATCAGCTGGAAACGGAAGGATACGGAGAGTTTGTTTCCCTTTTTGAATAACCTGCTTGACAACCATCAACCCTCAGCATACCATTAGATCAGATACTACCCCAATCCAGGAGGGATGTTGATGGAAACCAAGATGCAGAAAGTTAAAGTGGCTGTTGTGCAGGCAGCCCCTGTCCTTTTTGACAAAACAGCCACTCTTGAAAAAACGACAGCATTGATCAGCCAGGCTGCAGCGCAGGATGCGAAAATCATTGTGTTTCCCGAGGCCTTTATCCCCGCGTATCCCCGCGGTCTGACCTTCGGCTGTGTGGTGGGCAGCCGCACCATGGAAGGCCGCTACGACTGGCAGCGTTTTTATGAAAATTCCGTCATGGTACCTGGTCCTGATACAGCGACCATCGGAGATGCGGCGCGGGAAGCCCAGGCTTATGTGACCATTGGCGTGAACGAACGCGATCCTCGAAATTCCAGTTTATACTGTACCAACCTGTATTTTGGTCCTGACGGGACACTCCTGGGCAAGCACCGCAAACTGAAGCCGACAGGCTCTGAGCGGCTCATCTGGGGAGAGGGAGACGGCAGTACCCTGACAGTGATTGACACGCCCTATGGTACACTGGGCGGTCTCATTTGCTGGGAGAACTACATGCCTCTGGCACGTACTGCTATGTACCAAAAGGGTGTGCGACTCTATGTGGCTCCCACAGCAGACTCCCGGGAAGTCTGGCAGTGCACCATGCGCCACGTTGCACTGGAAGGTCGCTGCTATGTTCTTTCCTGCAACCAGTATGTGGAAAAAAGCATGGTGCCAAAAGACCTGAAGGGATTTGAGGATATAGAAAAACAGCCGGAGATCATGTGCCCCGGCGGCAGCGCCATCATCGATCCCTTTGGCAGTTATGTGGCCGGACCTGTTTATGGCAGGGAAGAAATCCTTTATGCCGACCTGGACCTGGAAGCCATCACCCGCAGCCGCCTCGATTTTGATGTCTGCGGTCACTACTCCCGGCCAGATGTGTTTCAACTGATTGTGACATAAATAACCATTTTGCGCGTCTGCTGTTTCAAGCCACTTCCATCATGAACATATTAAGTGGCTTTTATGCTAAATCATTCTCATAGCAGGAAGCACAGCCCTTAAGGACTGTGCTTCCTGTTTATTGACAGTTTAAATGTCACACTGACGGACCACCAGAATATTGCAGCAGATTTGGTTGAGGACTTTTGTAACGGTGCTTCCCAGAATCAGTCGCTGGAAACCGCCCATCCCCCGGCTTCCCATGACCAGCAGATCCGGGAGATCTTTCTCCACCTGCTGGATAATCATATTCGCCGCATCGCCATGCACTTGAATACTCTCCACTTTTCCCGGATATCCTTCAAATATTTTTTCTGCTTCTTCCAGTATTTTTTTGGCATTTTTCACAGATTCTTCTTCAAAGGATTTATTCAGTGCCGGTGTATAGGCATACGCGTACGCGCTTGCATGGGTGATCACTGTCATAATCTTGACTTCTGCCTGTTCTTTTTCCGCCACTTCCCGCGCCTCCCGAAGTGCTTGAGTCGAAGTGGGTGAGCCGTCAACGGCTACCAGAATTTTTTTCATGATTCTCCTCCTTTGTAAAGAAATAAATGGGCACTGAACGTTTTCATATCGTTTGCTTTCCTTATTATCTGCATACCCGGTATCAGCAAATATATTCGAAGACATTTTCCAGCAAGTCTTACTGCCGTAATAATTGCCACACTTTCTTTCTGCTTTATGTAAGCTGGTTTCTCACTGCGAGTCAGATTGATTAGTAGGCTTCATGATGATTAATAAAGCAGTACTTTGATAAAAAGGGATCCTTCCAGATTGGAGGGACCCTCTTTTCTCAGACGCTGTATATCGTGAGATAGTTGGAACAACTTACAGCAATTCCTTTATATCCACAAATTCACCACTGGGAAAGTGATCAGTGAAAAGCACTTCGGCCAGCTTTTCCGCCACAAATGCCGGTGGCCGCAGCGTACCCTCTTTCTTGAAATTGACAAAGTCCTCCAACTGTTTAAAATCCTCCTGACTGGAGCTTCGTATGGTGGCCTGCATATCAGTATCCACGACACCTGGGGAGAAAGCAATCAGCTGCACACCGAATTCTTTATCCTTTTCTTCTTCCGCCGCACAGGCGGTAAATAAATTGACACCCGCTTTGGCGCTGCAGTAAGCACTCCACCCATAAACCGCTCTCTTGGAGGCTCCGGAAGTAATGGTGACTACCCGTTTTTCCACCTTTAACCTTCTAGACAAACGCATAAATGCAGCCGTTAATACCATGGGGGCTGTCAGGTTAATGGCCAGGTTTTTTTCAAGATCAGCTGTCCTGGTTTTAGACAGCGGTGTGATAGGCTCCACGACGCCGGCATTGTTCACCAGGTAAAGACCGGTGATTTTTTCCATATCAATGCATGCAAACACTTTTTCCATCAGTGCTTCCAGTGTGTCGGTCTGTGCCAGATCAGCCTTAATGAAATCCAGTTTGACCCTTTTCTGGCGGGCCATTTCCTCCATCTCCAGGTTTGAATTCCGTGCAATGCTGATCAGATGAAGGTTTTCCACCTTTTCCATCAAGTGCTTCGATAAAGCTGCTCCCAGTCCTCTGGAAGTACCGGTAATAATGACTGCTTTCATAAAAATGCCTCCTTCCAATTCTGATAAAGAAGCAAGGTGCAATCAATTGAATGCACCTTGCTGGCGTTTCTGTGGAGCGGGTGAAGGGAATCGAACCCTCGTAACCAGCTTGGGAAGCTGGGGCTCTGCCATTGAGCTACACCCGCAGAATCGTTCTGATAACAATTGTACCCCAAATCACAAAAAAATAAAAGCCTGATCAGCGGCCTGATCAATAAATCATTTAAAAAGGATCTGCTTTATCACAGGATACTTCGAAGATCGCACGATTCCCTTTTTACCGGCATAAGATCAATGTCAAATCATTCACATTGGTCCCGGTGGGGCCGGTTATGATCAGGTCGCCGCCTGCTTTCAGCGCATGGTAGGCATCGTTGTCAGCCAGCCGCGCTTCTGGTGATAACCCGGCCGCTTTCATCCGTCTGATGGATTCACCGTCCACCATCCCGCCTGCGGCGTCTGTCGGACCGTCAGTGCCGTCAGATCCTGCTGACAAAACGACCAGACGCTGATGATCCTGGATCCCTAAAGCTGCCGCCAGCGCCAGCTCCTGGTTTCGGCCGCCTTTTCCCTGGCCGGTGACGCGGACGATGGTTTCACCGCCGGCAATAATGGCACAGGGAGGAACAATGGCATGGGGTGAAGGGCTCGCCTGACAGACTTCTCTGCCGATGGCAGCCATCATCCGGCCGGCTTCACGGGCCTCACAGTCCAGCGTGGTAGTCAACAGCACCGGCTGGTAACCCCTTTTTTGACTGCTCTCTGCTGCAGCGGCACATAAGGCGTCAACGTTTCCAGCCAGGACTGTGTGGCTGTTGTTGATCTTTTTGGGTGTTTGCACTGTCAGCGCCTTCTTCAATGAATCCGCCAGCTTTAAGTGAAATTTTTCCGCGATGGCCAGTGCTTCATCCGCAGTTGACTGATCGGGCTCCATGGGCCCGGAGGCAATCACATCCAGCCGGTCACCCAGTACGTCTGACAGGACGATGGTCAGGATTCGTGCTTTTCCGCAGGCTTCTGCAAATCGCCCGCCTTTCACAGCCGATAAACGCTTCCGGATTGTATTGATTTCGCCAATAGCTGCTCCGCCCGACAGCAACCGGTCTGTCACCTCCTGTACTTCCCGTAAGGAGACTCCATCCATGGGTTTTTCAAAAAGAGCGGAACCGCCGCCTGAGATGAGCATCATCACCTGATCATACTCTGTTAGGTCTTTTACCATTTGCAGCGCCTTCGCTGCCCCCAGCACACTTTTTTCATCGGGCAGCGGATGACCGGCTTCAATAATTTGGAACCCGTCCAGAGATCCCTGGGTGTGACCGTATTTTGTAACTACCAATCCGCTGTCAATTTTCCTGTCCATTGATTTACTGACAACACTGGCCATGCGCCAGGCAGCTTTCCCAATGGCGATCACGATCAGCCGTCCCTGTTTCCGCCTGTCTTTCGTTTCTTGCTCCTGCCATGTCGACAGGGCCTTAATGACAGCTGCTTCCGGCAGCACGGCATGAATAGCCTCTTCCATAATCTGCCGGGCATCCACCCGCAGCTGTTTGATGTGACCCGCTTCTCTTTCTGTCATGTTCCATGCCGCCCTCTCCCTATTCCCCCAAAAGCGGCCGGCTGTCGAGAGCCGACCGGCCGCACAGGTGGTTCGAATCTTCATCCCATCAATTGTTTCATCAAAATCCCCACCGCATGTCCCAGTTCCACCGGTTGTCCCACCCGGTGCAATGCCCGCTCAACAGCAGCAATCACGGATACCAGATCATGCATATCAATATTTCCCATATGCCCCAGGCGGAACATTTTGCCTGCGTAAGCACCCAGTCCTCCGGCAACGACAACCCCCTCCTCTGCCAGGACAGATCTGAACTGAACATCATCCATGCCTTCGGGGTAGACCAGGTTGGACAGCGTGACCGCCCGGCAGGCTTTATCTGCAAGAATAGCGAGGTTCAGGCTTTCCAGTGCCTGCTGCATGGCGGCAGCTACTTTCTTATGACGGGCATACCGGCTCTCCATGCCTTCTTCTTTCATGATTCGGACGGATTCCTTCATGGCCCAGACAAGATTCACGGCAGGTGTGGCAAAGTACTTGGAGGGATCGTTCATCACCGGCAGCCATTTATCAAAGTCCACATAAAACTCCGGAATGGTTCCCAGCCTTTTTCGCCGTTCAATGGCTCTGGGTCCTGCCCACACCACTGCCATTCCCGGGGAAACGCCAAACGCTTTCTGCGATCCGGTCAGGAGAACATCAATGCCCATGTCATCCACGTACTCTGGCTCTGCGCCGCTGGCGCAGACGCCGTCCACAATGTACAGGGTATCTTCGAACTGTTGAATCATCTGCCCGATCTCATCAACGGGAGCGCATACACCGGTGGATGTGTCCACATGGGAGACTGTCACGGCCTGGTATTTTTTCTCCTTTAGTTTTTGTTCAATATCCTTCACGGGGACGATCTGTCCCCATTCGCTGGCCAGCACGTCGACATTTAATTTCTTTCGTTCACACAGGTCAATGAAACGGTCGCCAAAATAACCGTGAGAAACCACCAGAACGTTGTCTCCCTTTTGAGTTGTATTGGCAATGGCCATTTCCATCGCCATGGTACCGGTCCCGGCCACTACAAACACCTCTCCGGCTGTTTTCCAGAGAGATTTCAAATCAGCAATCAGATCTTTATAGTCCTGGATAAAGGCCGGATCACCAAAAGCAACCGTTTCTCTGCCCATCTGGTCCTGAATGCTGCGCACCACAGGCGTAGGGCCTGGAATCATGACAAGCTTACGGTTTTTCACATTTGTCGCCTCCATTTATTTTTCTGTCCTTTGAACCATCGTGGCGCAAAGGCATCAGTCATTATTCGCATAGTGATCAAAATAGCCCTGGATATATACCACCGGTGTTCCCTTATCGCCGCTGCCGGAGGTAAGATCGCACAGGGAGCCGATAAGATCTGTTAACCGGCGGGGTGTTGTTCCCTGTGCTTCCATCGCGCCGGTAAGGTTTTCTTTCTTCTCCTGGATGTGTTTGATAATAGCCTCCTGCAGCGCTTCACCCATCAAGCCGGCGAACTGATTGTCTGCCAGGTATTTAATTTTCACTTCATTGGGGGTACCGTCCAGTCCTGAGGTGTAGGCGGGCGAAACCACCGGATCTGCCAGCTCCCATATTTTACCCACAGGGTCCTTAAAAGCACCATCACCGTAAATCATTACCTCCACCGCTTTACCGGTTCTTTTCTTTAGTTTTTCCTGGATGCTGTCCACAACGGGCTGGCAATTCCTGGGAAACAGCTTGACGGACTCTTCCGTCGCTTTGTTGGAACCCAATAGACCGTACTGTGGGTTGTAGCCGCTGCCTTCCACTGGTTCAGACAGTATCTCATCCAGGCAGTACACTTTTTCTGCTCCGGCAGCTGCCAACTGCCGTTTGGTTCGAAATCGCGTATGAATGTCACAGGCCAATACATGGCTGGTATATGACAGAATGGTTTGTGGCTGATTCGAAAACAGGATGGTGCAGGAAGCTCCGCTTTCCTCAATCACTGTTCGATAGTATTCAATATAATCGATGCCCGTAAACGGATGGATTGTGCTGCCGAATGTTTCCCGAAACTGTGCTTCAGTCAAATGATCCGTCCACGGATTAACGCCCTGCTCATCCAGCTGGTCCAGTTCCACCAGATGATTGCCCACTTCATCGGAAGGATAACTGAGCATCAGTATGATGTGTTTCATGCCCAGGGCAATTCCCCTTAGAAGAATGGCAAACCGGTTCCGGCTGAGAATTGGGAAAACGACCCCCAGTGTATCGCTGCCGTATTTAGTTCTAATGTCTGCTGCAATGTTTTCCACCGTCGCATAATTTCCCTGCGCACGGGCAACAACAGATTCAGTAATACCCAGGATATCCCGGTCACGCATTTTAAAACCTTCAACTTCTGCGGCCTTGAGAATGCTGTTGATGACGATTTCTTCAATGGAATCACCCTGATGTACAATGGGAGTGCGAATCCCCCGCACCACTGTTCCCACAACTCTTTCCATCCTCTTACCCCCTCCTTGTTTCTATCCCGCTGCAATTTGTTAAGGTATCGATAGATTCTCTTGAAGATGCAATCCCATCCCGGCATAATGACGCATTCTTTAATGGCCAAATGCGCTCTTCGCCCGTCTCATTCTATAGCAGGCTTCCGTTAATTGCAAGAATATACCGCTCAGGATCAACCTCGTCATTTCTGAGAAATGATCTTCTTTTTCGTTTTATATCAGTCTGGAGATCGTTAAAAATAACATAATGCCAAATAGAATAATCGCATAGATCAGCGCATCACCGAAAATGATGGGGGCTTCGTATTTTTTCACACAGTACGTTGAGAAACGTTCACAAAAGCTGGTGACAGGGTGCAAAATGATCCGTTCTGCCGATGCCCAGCGGGGAAGCTGGACATACAGCAGATGAAATCGGCGCCCCAGGTAAAACAGCACACTGCCCATGAGCAGGACTGTGGCGGATTCTAACAGGTCTTTTCCATTCCAGAAATTTAAATTCATTAACCGGATTTCCACAAGGTCCGGCACCCGCGAAACGGACATGGCCGCGGGAATCATCAGCCGGTTCATCCATATCTGTGGGATAAGACCCGTCAGTAACACCAGCACCGCCATCACTCCCATCACCGGAGTCATCCAGCGGGAGGGCCCCACTACCTGGCCATAAGGTGTAATAATGGACCGGTTGGTTAAAGGGGTGTCCGATTCGCGCAGGAAAACAAAATAGAAGAATTTAATGGCATAGGCCACAGTGCCGGCACTGGCTGCCTTATAAAGCCATTCAGCCATACGGAGTGACTCTGGGCCGGTTTCCATGGCCTGAAACAATCCGTGGTGCAGCAGCGTCTTGCTGGCATAACCGTTAAACCCCGGCACACCGGTTATTCCCATAAGCCCAATAAGCGCCAGCAGCGCCACCACCGGCATCTTCTTCCAGAGTCCGCCTAAACGGTATAGATTCAGCTGATTGGTTGAAAAATAAACCGTCCCGGCAGCCATGATCAACAATGCCTTAAAAAGTGTGTGATTCAGCATGTGGTAAAGACTTCCGGCGACTCCATACACTCCCAGATATCCCAGATAAGCTGAAATACCGATACCCATGATCACATACCCCATCTGGCTGATCGTACTGTAGGCAAGCATACGTTTCATATTGCTCTGAACCAGTGCCAGCAGGGATCCGGTAACCATGGTGAGAACACCCGCCCAAAGCAGGATGATCCCCACATTTTCCGACACCTGCCATAATGCTGCACTGAAAGGAGCCATATCGTCAATTCCTGCAGAGAAGGTTACCGCCATGACTTTCAAAATACCGTATGCACCAACTTTGACCAGCATGGCAGAAG
>JAWSUV010000004.1:0-4378 GCA_033549305.1 Bacillota bacterium
GTCATTGACCAAACGACTGGCTTATCTGAACCAAAGAGTTTTCGAGGATACTATAGAAAACAAAGGAGGAGAAGAAATGAAAAGAGGCATAACCATGAAGAAACTGACCATACTGCTGCTGCTGGTGGCACTGCTGGGGACACTGGCCCTGGCAGGTTGCGGAAGCCCTGCCCCTGCACCCGCAGAACCTGCAGAACCGGCAGAACCGGCAGAACCGGCAGCACCGGGTGAAGAGTCAGCGGCACTCATGCTGGACCGGAAGCTGGAGCCCAAGTTCGCTTCAGAGGAAATCGAAGGTGACTTTATGACGGTATGGGCGGAGCATTATGCCGACCATATGCGTGAGGTGACAGACGGGATGTATGATGTCACGGTCTATCCCTACGGTACGCTGGGTGACACCCGTGACATTAACGAACTGGCCCAGCTGGGTGTTGTGGAGTACGTTTTCACCGACTTTGCATGGATCAGTTCCTTTGTTCCCGAAGCTCAGGTGTTGGCGCTTCATTACCTGTGGCCCGATGAGCGTACGGTTGAAACCATGGACTGGGTGGTGCGCAACGGCGGGTTCATGGATGTCCTGGAAGAAGCATTCCGCCGGAATGGTTTGGTGCCGCTGAGTTTGATGTTTGAAGGCTGGCAGACCATTACCTCCAACCGGCCTATTGAAACAGTGGATGATCTTGCGGGGTTGAAAGTCCGTGTCATGGGTTCCGCACTCCTGGTGGAAGATTACCTGGCATATGGAGCAGCTCCCACGCCGATGCAATACGGCGAAATCTATGGCGGTCTGCAGACCAACCTGATTGATGGCCAGGTTAACCCGATCTTTGCCATCCGCAGCATGAATTTCTTCGAAGTGCAGGATTACCTGACAGATATCTATGCAGAACCGTTCACCGGCATCCCAACCGTCAACATGCAGTTCTTTGACTCTTTGCCGGAAGAAGTGCAGCAGGAAATGAGAAACTGGTGGATTGACGCTATCATTCCTGCAGGTGAATGGATTATTGAAAAGCACGAAGAAGATCTGGCTTATATGCTGGAGCAACGACCCAACATTGTGTACCATGAAATCACAGGTCCGGAACAGGAAGCCTTTATTGAAGCCGCTATTCCGGTTTATGATAAGTTCCTGGAAATTGGCGGACCACAGGCGGAAGAAATTCTGGAAACACTGCTGGCTGACATTGAAAATGCAAAAGCAGCTTTAGGGATCGATTAGTCGGTTTGATGTAACCATTACTCCGGGGAAAAGAATTTTTCCCCGGAGATCCTTGAAAGGAGCGTCGCAATGGAAGCTGAAAATAAGATGGGTATCTCCTTTCTTTTCCACACGTTTGGACGGGCTTTTGACTGGTTTGAAGTGATTATCTTGTCGCTTGGTGTCTTTATTCTGGCGGCTCTGGTCATCGTCAACGTCTTTGCCAGAACCTTCTTTGTCAGCTTGTATTTTGTGGAAGAACTGACGGAGATGCTGGTCATTCTCATTACCTTTGTGGGTGTCAGCTATGGGGTACGCAAAGCACGTCATATCAGGATGGGTGCTTTCTTTGACATCATGCCGCTGAAAGTTCAAAAGGGCATGATCCTCATCATCTGTGTTGTCGGTGCCATTATCATGTTCCTGATGGCCAGATACTCCTACAATTATATGGACTCAGCCAGGATGTTGTCGCACCGCACACCGGCACTGCGCCTGCCTTACTGGACTTTTCTGGCGATTATTCCCCTGGGTTTCTTTTCGGCAGGCATTCAGTATGTTCGTACGGTTGTCAAGAACCTCATGGTGCCGGAAGTGTGGCTCTCTCCTGAACAACAGGGTGAGTATGAAGTCGAAGAATTGCAGCACATTGCTGAAAAGTATGGAGACCTGGCGGAAGAAATGGTTGATGAGGTCAAAGAGGACCGCATGCAACCGGATGATGAAAATCAACCACCACCTAATGAGTAGAAGAGAGGTGAGAGAATGCTCCTATTAGTTATCAGCCTGTTCTTTATGCTGTTCTTTGGATTTCCGTTCATGATTACGCTGCTGGGATCCCTGATCATGTATATTTATATGAATATCCCCAATTTTAACATGACTATCATTGTTCAGCAGGTAGTCAGAGGGATGATCCCGCCTTCGCTGGTGGCAGTACCCATGTTTATCCTGGCAGCCAATATCATTACAGCAGGTCAGGCAGCCAAGCGCTTAATCCGGATGGTAAAGGCTTATTTGGGACATATCCCAGGCGGATTGGCTATTACCACCAATGCAGCCTGCACCATGTTTGGTGCCGTTTCCGGGTCCACCCAGGCGACAGTGGCGGCCATCGGCGGCACCATGCGGCCGATGCTGCTGCAAGCGGGCTATTCCAGTCCTTTTACCCTGGCGCTAATCATCAACTCCAGTGATATAGCCTTCCTAATCCCTCCCAGCATTGGATTTATTGTTTATGGCGTTGTCACCGGAACCTCCGTCGGAAAATTGTTTCTGGCAGGGGTAGGACCCGGGCTGCTGATATTCTTTATGTTTTCGGTCTATTGTGTCTATTATTCAAAAAAGCATGGCATTGCAAGCATCGCCAAGGCAGATGCCAAAGAACGCAGAGAGTCTGTTAAAAGCGGCATTCTGGTCATGGGATTTCCGGTGATCATCATTGGTGGAATCTATGGGGGTCTATTCAGCCCAACAGAAGCTGCCGCAGTGTCCGTTTTGTATGCACTGGTCCTTGAAGGATTGATTTACCGTACCATCAGATTCAACGATATGATTGATCATTTTATGCAAACAGGCGTTATTACCGGCGTGGTGTTTATCCTGGTTGGGGCAGGCAACGCCTTTTCGTGGCTGCTCAGCTTCCTGCGGATTCCGCAGACCTATTTACCCTATTTGTTCGGTGAAGATCCGTCCCGCCTATATGTCATTTTTATTGTTGTCGTTGCCTACTTTATCGCCTGTATGTTTGTGGACCCGATTGTGGCCATTTATGTACTGAGTCCGATCTTTGCACCTTACGTGATTGCGACAGGCGTTGACCCCATCCTGTTAGGGGTGCTGGTGGTCCTTCAGTGCGCTGTTGGATCCGCAACACCACCGTTTGGCTGTGACATTTTTACAGCCCAGTTAATCTTCAGAAGACCCTATATGGAAATTATCCGCAACACACCTCCGTTTATTGCCATACTGATGTTGGCAACGGTGCTGCTGGTGATCTTCCCGCAAATCGCTCTCTTCCTTCCCAACAGTGCACTTTTCTAACATAGAAGAAGGAAGGTGAGGATATATGATCTATCGAATAAAACCGGGACAGGTCAGTTACGGAGAAGCCATCGGCATCATACTGCTGGACAGCGAAGCGCCGTTTATCCCTGGTGATGTCGCCAATGCGACAACGTACCCATTCCCGGTACGCTTTCAGCGAGTACCGGGATTGACGGTGAAACGAATTCTCAGCCATGATTTATCGGCTCTTGATGATGTCATGAAAGCAGCACAGGAACTTAAAAGGGAAGGGGTCCGTGCCATTACCAGCGATTGTGGTTTTATGGCGTTGTATCAACATGACCTGGCAGAAAAGCTGGAGCTGCCCGTCTTTTTGTCGAGCCTCCTCCAGGTACCTTTCCTGTCACGCCTGATTCCGGACAAACATAAAATCGGTATCTTAACGGTTGATTCTGATGCATTAACAGACACTATTCTGGCTCTATGCGGTGCAAACCTTCCGGGACGCATCGTTATCGAAGGACTTCAGCATGCACCGGCATTCTCGGCTGCCTTTATCGAAGAAACAGGAGAGCTTGACTTTTTCAAGGTGCAGCGTGAGGTAGCCGATGCAGCCCGAAAGATGGTTGACCGTGATCCTTTGATTAAAACGATACTGCTGGAATGCAGTGTGCTGCCACCCTATGGGCAGGCGGTGCAACAAGCGGTAAGTCTCCCGGTTTTCGATTTTGTCACTATGATCCGCTATGTGTTTTCGGCGGTTGTGCGCGAGACGAGAACGGGATTTATGTAAAAAAGGCAATTAACGTTATGCGAGGAGGGAATCTTTTATGGCAGTTTTTTCCAAGGAAGAATATATGGATCGTGTACGTCGCACCAAAGACAAAATGAATGAGTGGGGTATTGACACTCTGCTGATTTCTCAACCGGCAAACATGAACTATTTATCAGGCTACGATGGCTGGAGCTTTTATGTGCACCAATGTCTTCTGGTAAACCAGCAGGAAGAAGAGCCGGTATGGATTGGCAGGGGCATGGACGCCAATGCCGCCAGACTTAACAGTATATTATCGGATGCCAATATCCTGGAATATGCCGATGACTACGTACAGTCAACGGTGAAGCATCCCATGCATTTCATTGGAGATGTGATTAAGCAGCGTGGCT
>JAWSUV010000004.1:4388-53333 GCA_033549305.1 Bacillota bacterium
GCTGGGACAAGGGATCAATCGGTGTTGAAATGGACCAGTTCTACTTCACGCATCGGGCTTATGTGGAGCTGGAACGCTCTTTGCCGGGAGCTGTCTTTAAAGATGGAAACACCCTGGTGAACTGGGTGAGGGTGATCAAGTCTGATGCAGAAATTGGTTTTATGAAAATCGCCGGTGAAATCGCCTACAATGTGATGCAGACTGCGCAGGATGTCATTGCTCCAGGAGTCCGGGAATGTGATGCTGCTGCTGCCATTGCTGCAGTACAGTACCGGGGCACGGATACACACAGCGGCGATTATCCGGCCATCGTACCGTTGATGATGGCTGGAGAGGGGACCAAAACACCTCATCTGACCTGGACAGAGAAAAAATATAATCATGAAGAAGCCGTTTTACTTGAGTTGTGCGGTGTTTATAAGCACTATCATGTTCCCATTGCCCGCACCATGTATTTGGGGCAGGAACCGCCCCAACTTATGAAGGATACTGGTGAAACGGTGCTGGAAGGCTTGAATGCAGCCCTTGATATCATTAAACCGGGGGTGACCGCGGAAGAAATTGAAGCAACCTGGCGCAAAACCATTGCGAAAACCGGACTGGTGAAAGAGTCTCGGATCGGATATTCCATCGGTGTAAACTATCCACCGGACTGGGGCGAGCAGACCATCAGCGTGCGCCCAGGTGATAAGACCATCGTACAGAAAAATATGGCGCTTCATCTGATTCCAGGCATTTGGCTGGATGATGTGGGTTTTGAAGTGGATGCCTCTTTCTATGTGACGGATACGGGAATCAAGCACTTCTTTGATTTCCCTCTGGAGATCCGCGTGAAAAGATAGCAGTCAGCTGCATGGGAGGAGGCAGAAAAGCTGCCTCCTTACCCGGAACGAGTACCATCCGTTTTTGGGAAATACGACTCACTAACAAGTCCGATCTGCCATAAGTTGGATAATAATCGATAAAATGGTGGTGGAGAATGCCGATTAGCGAAGAAAACAAAGGATATCTGATGGTGGCTGCCGCAAGCGTGCTGTGGGGCACCATGGGAATCAATGCCCAGTTTCTCTATGATCAGGGATTGACGGCCAGTCACATTGTTTTCTGGAAACTGGCCTTCGGATTCCTCATCATTTTATGCTGGCTTTTAATAGTTGATCGCCGTTTACTGAAGATCAGCCGAAAAGGTTTTTTTCAAACGCTTCTGATGGGTTTTTACTGCCAGGCATTTTACAATTACTTTATCTTCAGCTCTATCGAATATACCGGTGTGGCAACAGCCACCATTCTGCTTTACACATCACCTACCTTTGTTATTCTGATGTCCCGACTGTTTTTCCGCGAAAAACTGTCTCCCGTAAAAATAACAGCATTGGTTCTCTGTACACTTGGGGCGGTGCTGACGGTAACAGAGGGCAGGATAGAAGCACTGGAGATTGACCGGTTCGGAGTTGGAATGGGACTGTTGGCAGGATTCACGTTTGCCGTGAGTACCCTTGGAACCAAAGCGCTGTCAATGCAGATAAACAAATGGACCCTGAGCCTTTATTTTTTCGGATTCGGCGCTTTATTTTCCATTCCGATCTCAAATCCGCTGGGTGTCTTTGCTGTTAATCCTGGACTACCGGTCTGGCTTGGTTTGTTCCTCCAGGGTTTGCTTCCGACAGCCATGGGGTATGGTCTTTATATCCGCGCTTTTTCAAAAGGGATCGAAGCTTCCCGGGCAGGGATTCTCACCACGCTGGAAATTATTGTGGCAGTGGGCGCATCTGCACTGCTTTTGGGTGAACGGATATGGGGAATAAAGCTGCTGGGGATTCTGATGGTGTTTGTTTCAGTCATCATCATTCAGCCGCACAAACTAACACATTTATGGCTTCGGGAAAAGCAAACTGCCAAACAGCGGCTGTGAGAGCAGGAGGTGTGCCATGCATCAGACAGTCATACAAAATGAACAGATCCTGATTCGCGAGACAGACGCTGAGGATCTGAATTGGGTATTGGAAACAGAAGGCCACCCGGATAATCGGGAATATGTCTACAACTGGCCTCGGAAAAGGCATCTTGAATGCATTGCATCTTCTGACGAAAGACACTTTGTGATTGAACGGACAACAGATAAAAGCCGGGTGGGATACATTATTCTATCCGGATTGGACAGTGAGCACGAAGTCATTTCTTTTGACCGAATTACCATTGCCCAGAAAGGTGCCGGATACGGCCGGCAGGCAGTTCGCTTGATTAAAAAACTGTGCTTTGAAACCTATGGATGTCACCGGCTATGGCTGGATGTGTTTGATTTTAACCCGCAGGCAAGACGGTTGTATGAATCGGAAGGATTTATCTATGAAGGAACTCTGAGGGACTGTAAAAAAAAGAATGACCGCTACCTCTCCATGCATGTTCTTTCGATGCTGGCGTCGGAATACAAAGCAAGTGTTGAGGATATGGACGATTTGGTGACGCCTGTGTGATAAGATGCATTACGGTACAGAATACCATGAAGTGTTTTTTATATAGATTGACAATTGACAAGGGAAAATATGTGTACTAAGCTAAAGTGTACATTGCAATACTGACGAATCAACACAGGAGTACATCTTGATTGTGACACAAAGCCGCAGTCAGCGGATCACTGTAAAATGCATACGAAAGAGGAGGAAACCAAATGAAAAGTGATATTCAGATTGCCCAGGAAGCCGTGCCAAAGGATATCCGTGAAATTGCCGGAAAACTTGGCCTGACAGAAGACCAGATTGATCTGTACGGCAAATACAAAGCCAAGGTTCACACCGATTTTCTTCAGGGCGAGACAAACGAAAAAAGTGCCAAACTGATCCTGACCACCGCTATCACTCCCACCCCTGCCGGTGAAGGCAAAACCACCAATACCATTGGTGTTGCCGATGCCCTGGCCCGTTTGGGCAAAAACACCATCGTTGCCCTGCGTGAACCCTCACTCGGCCCGGTGTTCGGCGTCAAAGGCGGCGCAGCCGGAGGCGGTTATGCCCAGGTCATACCGATGGAAGACATCAACCTGCATTTTACCGGTGACATCCACGCCATCGGCACCGCCAACAACCTGCTGGCGGCGATGATCGACAACCACATCCAGCAGGGCAACACCCTGGGGATTGACAACCGGAAAATCACCTGGCGCCGTTCCATGGACATGAACGACCGGCAGCTGCGGAGCATGGTCAACGGACTGGGCGGAAAAGGCAACGGCGTGCCCAGGGAAGACGGCTTTGATATTACCGTCGCCTCCGAAGTCATGGCCGCTTTCTGTCTGTCCTCCACCCTGATGGACTTGAAAGAACGCCTGAGCCGCATGGTCATTGGCTACACCCGGGACGACAAACCCATCACCGCCGGCGAACTGAAAGCAGCAGGCGCCATGACTGCCCTGCTGAAAGACGCCATCAAACCCAACCTGGTACAGACCCTGGAAGGTACCCCCGCCTTTATCCACGGCGGCCCGTTTGCCAACATCGCCCACGGCTGCAACTCCCTGATGGCCACCCGTACCGCCATGCACTTTGCTGACTATGTGGTTACCGAAGCCGGGTTTGGTGCCGACCTGGGCGCAGAAAAATTCATTGACATTAAATGCCGCATGGCCGGCATCAAGCCCGATGCAGTGATCATTGTGGCCACTGTTCGGGCTCTGAAATCGCACGGCGGCGTCGCCAAGGCCGATCTGAACGACGAAAACCTGGACGCACTGAAAAAAGGTCTGCCCAACCTGATGAAACACGTCGAGAACGTCACCCAGGTCTTCGGATTGCCGGCCGTAGTGGCCATCAACCGGTTCCCGATGGACAGCGAAGCCGAACTGGCCATGGTCCGCGAAGCCTGCAACGCAGCCGGTGTCAACGTGGCTTTGTCCGAAGTCTGGGCCAAAGGCGGCGAAGGCGGCGAAGAAGTGGCCAGAGAACTGCTGCGCCTTATTGACGAAAACGACGGCAGCAAGTTTAAATTCGCCTATGAAGCCGACCAACCCATCAAGGAAAAAATCGAGGCCATCGCCACCCGCATTTACGGCGCCAAAGAGGTCGTCTTTGCCGGCCCCGCAGAGAAGGAAATTAAAAAGCTGGAAAAACTGGGCTTCGGCAACCTGCCCATCTGCATGGCGAAAACCCAGTACTCCCTGACAGATGACCCCACCCTCATCGGCCGGCCGGAAGACTTTGTGGTGACCGTGCGTTCCATTAAGGTGTCCGCCGGCGCCGGTTTCCTGGTGGCGCTGACCGGTGACATCATGACCATGCCGGGGCTGCCGAAGGTGCCCTCCGCGGAGCACATTGACGTGGATGATAACGGTGTGATTTCGGGATTGTTCTAAACATCGCTTTGAAAATCCTGCAGTAAGATGAAAAAGACTGGACAAGAGCATCCAGTTTGACGGACCGGTGAGCGGAGACAACAGTCTCCGCTTTCTTTCAAGCATAATCCCCCGCAGTGAGACCATGCGTCATTAATTAAATAAAGGAGGGTGAAAAAATTGACAACGCTTCTTAAAGGGAAACCCGTAGCCGATGCCATGGCAGAGGCAATACGGAAAGAAGTGAAGCAATGGCAGTCGAAAGAGATTCATCCGGCACTGACACTGATCCGCGCAGGAGAAAAGCCTGATGACCAGGCCTATGAACGGGCCATCATCAAACGATGCGAGTCGGTGGGTATCCAGGTGAAAAGTGAAGTGGTCGCGGAAGACATTTCGCAGGAATCGTTTTTGCATTTACTGGAGCAGCATAACCAGGACCCGAGCGTTCACGGGATTCTCATTTTTCGACCGCTTCCCGGACATTTAAAAGAAGAGGAAGTGCAATACCGAATCGCACCAGGCAAAGATGTGGATGGGTTTCATCCGGTCAATGCCGGCAAACTCTTGACCGGTGATCCTGCAGCTTTTGCTCCCTGCACTCCCATGGCAGTGATGGAGATTCTGAAGCATTATGAAGTGGATCTCAGCGGTAAAAGGGCAGTGGTACTGGGGCGTTCCATGGTGGTGGGCAAACCGGCGGCATTGCTGCTGTTGGCACAAAACGCAACCGTCACGATTGCGCATTCCCGCACCCGCGACCTGGCAAGTGTTACCGGTGAAGCGGATATCCTGGTAGCGGCCATCGGAAAATCCGAATTTGTAAAGGCAGAGCATATCAAATCAGGAGCAGTAGTGGCAGACGTGGGTATAAATGTGGCTGCAGACGGCAGTCTAAAGGGTGACGTGGAGACAGCAGGCGCGGAAGAGAAAGCGGGAGCCTACACCCCGGTCCCCGGCGGGGTAGGATCGGTGACTACGGCTGTGCTGGCAAAACAGGTATTAAAGGCCTGTGCTTTGCAGAACACCATCACCAAGTAGGACATGTCATAGGAGCACAACTGCAAAGGAATATTGTGGACTTTTTAACAAATGTTGAAATATTGAAAAAACTGGGATACAATAAAGGGGAAAAATGCATCACATCACCGGATGAAGATTGCGGGAGATCTCTGGAAGCTGCAGAGAGCCGAAGAAGCAATATACCAGACTGGAACTTTGGTATAGAATCTTTCAGGCGACAGGATCGTAATTGGACGGATCTCTGGAAAGTTCCCCCGGGAACGCCGAAGGGGCAAGGTGAAAACCTGCTTGACCTTGACAGGATTTCACAGAAACTCTCAGGCCTGACAACAGAGGACATGCTGACACCATCCATAGGATGGGTTTGTGTGTCCTTTTTCATGTCTCTGAGTGAAAGATTTAAAATGAATGAAAGATTGATTGGCTGGGTATGGTAGGAATAGAAAGGAGGCGCATTATGGAAGAAGGTAGAAAAACACCACTGAGTGACTGGCATGCGGCTAATGGAGGAAAAATGGTTGAGTATTCCGGTTGGCAGATGGCAGTGCAATACGAAGGGCTGATCGCAGAGCATAATGCAGTGCGTGAAAGAGCGGGATTGTTTGATGTCTCTCACATGGGTGAAGTGTTGGTGGAAGGACCGGAAGCGCTGGATTATTTGCAAAAGCTTCTGACTAATGATTTTTCCGCTATGAAAGACGGTGAAATTCTTTATACCATGATGTGTTACCCCAATGGAACGGTAGTGGACGATTTGTTGGTTTACCGCTACGAATCAGATCGTTATCTGCTGGTGATTAATGCCGGAAACGTGGCCAAGGATATTGAATGGATGGAAGAAAAAGCAAATGATTTCAAAGTGACTCTGACAAACCAGTCAGACGAAACAGGTGAATTAGCCATTCAGGGACCACTTGCAGAAGAAATTATGCAAACACTGACAGAGACTCCTTTAAGTGAGATTGGGTTTTTTAGCTTTCGGGACAACGTTTCCATAGCCGGCGTGAACTGCCTGGTTTCACGAACGGGCTATACCGGCGAAGACGGGTTTGAAGTGTATGCGGCCTGGGATCAGATCCTACCTGTCTGGGAAGCCTTAATGAAAGCGGGGAAAGAGAAAGGTCTTCAGCCGGCAGGCCTTGGATGCCGTGACACCCTGCGGTTTGAAGCGGGACTGCCATTATACGGGCATGAAATCTCAGACAGTATTACACCGCTGGAAGCTGGGCTGGGTTATTTTGTTTCACTGAAAAAGGGTGATTTTATCGGCCGGGAAGTGCTGGCCGATCAGAAGGAAAACGGAATTCCCCGAAAATTGGTAGGCTTCGAGCTGGTGGAACGGGGTATAGCCCGTGCGGATTATGATGTGTTGCTGAACGGCAACAAAATCGGCTTTGTCACCACCGGATATCTATCGCCAACGCTGAACAAAAATGTCGGCCAGGCACTGGTTGACCGGAAGGCAGTGAATGGGGCGGATGAGTTCCACATCCAGATCCGGAATAAACTGGTTAAAGCAAAATTGATCAAACTGCCTCTTTACCGAAAAAGAACAAAGTCGCGGTAATACCGGCTGTTCACTCACAGCCGTTGTCAAAAGGAAATCAATCAGGTAATCACACAACCAATAAAAGGAGGACTGGGCATGAGAGAAATGAAAGATTTGCTGTTTACCAACGAGCACGAGTGGGTGGAGGTTCAGGGAGATGAGGCGTATGTCGGACTAACGGACTTTGCATCAAAGGCACTGGGAGATATCGTCTTTGTTGAGCTGCCGGAAGTGGATGAAGAATACAGTATGGGAGATTCTTTTGGCGTGGTTGAATCCGTCAAGGCTGCTGCCGACATGTATATGCCGCTGGATGGGATCATTACCGAACTCAATCTGGAGCTGGAAGATGATCCGGGACAGATTAACCAGGCACCCCTGGAAAACTGGTTTGTAAAAGTGAAATTAACCAATAAAGCTCAGCTGGATGAACTGATGACACCAGCTGATTACGAACGTTTCTGTGAAGAGGAGGCGTAATATGTTTCCATATATTCCCCACACGGAGGAAGATGTGAAATACATGCTTGATACGCTGGGGATGAAAGATCTGGAAGATTTATTTGCTGATGTCCCCAAAGACGTCCGGATGAACCGGGAACTGAAACTGGACGCACCAAAGTCAGAGCTGGAAGTGCAGCGTCTGATGAACAGCCTTGCGGTCAAAAACAAACCAACCGGTGAATTGACCAGTTTTCTCGGAGCGGGTGCTTATGATCATTACATTCCATCCGTTGTGAAGCACATCACCGGCAGATCGGAGTTTTATACCGCCTACACCCCTTACCAGGCCGAAATCAGCCAGGGAACGCTTCAGGCGATCTTTGAATTCCAGACCATGATTGCCAATCTCACCGGTATGGATATATCCAATGCTTCCATGTATGACGGCTCTACAGCAACGGCTGAAGCAGCAAGTATGGCAGCGGATGCGACGCGTCGCAAGCAGGTGCTGATTTCTGAAACCGTTCATCCTGAAACCCGCCAAGTGCTGGCAACCTATGCCCATTTCAATGGTCTTCAGGTGCAAACTGTTCCGGCGGTTGATGGAGTGATGGACCTGGACCGGCTGAAAAGTATGATCAGCAAAGAAACTGCAGGCTTAATTGTGCAAAACCCAAACTTCTTTGGGATCATCGAAGAAGTGGAAGAAGCCGAAAAACTGATTCATGAAGTCAAAGGCCTTCTGATTATGAATGTGGATCCGATCTCATTGGGAGTACTGAAAGCACCGGGGGATCTTGGAGCTGACATTGTGGTGGGTGAAGGTCATGCCATGGGGAACCCCATGAGCTATGGAGGTCCCTATCTGGGATTTTTATCTGCCACAGAAAAGCTGATGCGTAAAATGCCCGGACGCATCGCCGGGCAGACAACGGATGTGGAAGGAAACACCGGATATGTACTGACCCTTCAAACCCGCGAACAGCACATACGCCGCGAAAAAGCCACCTCGAATATCTGTTCCAACCAGGCACTGAATGCGTTGGCAGCACTGGTGTATATGTCTGTACTGGGCAAAAAGGGTATTCAGGAAGTGGCACGGCAGTCCTATCGAAAAGCGCACTACGCACTGGAAAAGATTGAAGCGATCAATGGATACAAGCGAGCTTTTGACAAACCTTTCTTTAAAGAGTTTGTCGTTGAGACACCCAAAGCACCGGCAGAAATTAATGAAGTATTGCTGAAACAGGGAATTCTGGGGGGCTATCAACTGGGCAAGCACTATCCTGACCTGAAAAACGGGTTGTTGTTCTGCGTTACGGAAAAGCGCACGCTGGACGAAATCGACCAGTTGGTGAAAGGTTTGGAGGTGGCGAAAGCATGAAGGTATATACAAAACTGTTATGTGATCTGTCAAAACCGGGCAGAACCGGGTTCCGCCTGCCGACGGATGAATTGCAGGACATCAACCTGGAAGACGGTATTCCGGAGAGCCTTTTGCGTCAGGACGAACCAGCCCTGCCGGAAGTTAGTGAAGCGGATGTGATCCGGCACTTTGTCAACATTTCACAGAAAAACTATGCAATTGACAAAGGATTTTATCCGCTGGGCTCCTGCACCATGAAATACAACCCCAAAATCAATGAAGACATGGCGTCACTGCCGGGATTTGCCAACCTCCACCCCTATCAGCCGGAGAAGACGGTGCAGGGCGCCCTGCAATTGATGTATGAGCTGGAAGAAATGCTGGTGGAGATCACCGGTATGGATCGAGCCACGCTGCAGCCTGCGGCAGGTGCTCACGGCGAAATGACAGGCCTGATGATCATTAAGGCATATCATGAAAGCCGCGATGATCACAAACGCACCAAGATCATTGTCCCGGATTCTGCGCATGGAACCAACCCTTCCAGTGCTCATGTCGTCGGATTTGATGTGGTTGAAGTTAAATCGAACAAAGATGGAGACGTCGATCTGGAAAGCCTGAAGGCAGCGCTGACTGATGAAGTGGCTGGTTTGATGCTGACCAATCCGAGCACCCTGGGATTATATGAGCAAAACATTGTGGAAGTGGCCCGGCTGGTGCATGAAGCCGGCGGCCTGCTGTATTATGACGGCGCCAATGCCAACGCGATCCTGGGAATCTCCCGCCCCGGCGATATGGGCTTTGACGTAGTCCATCTGAATCTTCACAAGACAATGACAACGCCTCACGGCGGCGGCGGTCCTGGCAGCGGTCCGGTGGGTGTGAAAAAACACCTGGTACCGTTCCTGCCGACACCTGTTATTGAGAAAAAAGAGGATGTGTATTATCTGGATGAAGACCGTCCCCAGAGCATTGGACGCATTCGGGCTTTTTACGGAAACTTTGGCATCAATGTGCGGGCCTATACCTATATGAAAACCATGGGAGCGGAAGGGCTGAAGAAAGTCAGCCAGATGGCGGTACTGAACGCCAACTACCTGATGCATCATCTGAAAAACTACTACAGGCTTCCCATTGACCGGATCTGCAAACATGAGTTCGTGCTGGCCGGTTTGGGCAAGAACGAACTGGAAGTCCATACGATGGATGTGGCCAAACGCCTCATGGACTATGGATTCCACCCACCGACAGTCTACTTCCCGCTGATTGTACCGGAAGCGCTGATGATTGAACCAACGGAGACGGAGAGTCTTGAAACACTGGATGCGTTTATTGAAGCGATGGCAGCCATCTCAAAAGAAGCGGTTGAGAATCCTGAACTGCTGAAAGAGGCTCCTCACTTTGCTCCGGTCAGGCGGCTGGACGAAGTAAAAGCAGCCAGAAACCCGATCTTCAAGTGCGCTATGCCGGGAAAATAAATCGAGCAAGTTCCATCCAATGATCCGTCACCAATGGCTGAGTTCCAGTGATGGAGGTAACTTAAATATGTATGCGAGTGCCGGAATTGATTCCGGCACTCAGTTTTTAAGTGTTGGGTATAGAGGTGGGAATGAATCCGGAAATGAAAGGTGAAAGGAGTCAGTTTATATGCAGAAGCAACTGGTGATTATTGGAGCAGGCCCCGGGGGTTATGTGGCGGCGATCAGGGCGGCCCAACTGGGTGCCCGGGTCACGCTGATCGAAGGAAGAGACATTGGCGGCACCTGTCTGAACCGTGGGTGCATATCCACCAAGGCGCTGTACATCAATGCTAAAAAAATCAATGAATTAAAAGAAATGGAAACCTTTGGAGTGAAGCTTGAGGGATATGCCATTGATTTTGATGTCATCCAGTCCCGGAAGCAGTCAGTGGTGGAGCAGCTGGTGGGAGGCATTGAACGGGTATTGAAAGCCTATAAAGTGGAAATCATCAAGGGATGGGCGACGCTCAAGGAAGGCAATGAAGTGGAAGTAGCGCTGCCGGATGGGTCGACGGAAACATACCAGACTGAAAAAATTCTGCTGGCCACCGGCTCAAAACCATCCCTCTTACCAGTGAAGGGTGTTGATCTGCCGGAGGTGATCACCAGTGATGACCTTCTTACCATCGATCACATCCCCAAAAGGCTGGCAGTGGCAGGCAGTGGAGTCATTGGTATTGAACTGGCTGCTATCTTTCAGGCTTTCGGTTCTCAGGTATCCGTTGTTTCCTCAACTTTGTTAAAGCGCATGGATGGAGAAATGGTGAAGCGGGTACAGCCTTATCTTAAAAAACAGGGTTTGAACATCTTGCAGGATTGTCGGGTAACAGCAGTCGAGAAAACGGAGAAAGGACTGATTATTCATATCCGCAACAAAAAAACGGAAGCCGAAGATACGGTAGAAGCGGATGTGTTGCTGATGGCGCCTGGCAGGGAACCGATGCTCAATGGGCTGGGGCTGGAAGCAGCCGGTGTT
Source organism: Bacillota bacterium (assembly GCA_033549305.1). Lineage (GTDB taxonomy): Bacteria > Bacillota > Clostridia > Peptostreptococcales > Tindalliaceae > Anoxynatronum. The sequence continues at coordinate 15,591 of JAWSUV010000004.1, forward strand.
GATTATGATGCCAAAGGCATACATGTGAATGAAAACTTTGAAACCAGCTCAAAGGGAATTTATGCCATCGGTGACTCGCTTGGCGGGATGATGCTGGCTCATGTGGCTTCTCACCAGGGTATTGCAGCCGTCGAAACCATGTTGGGGCATAAAACGGGGATCAACCTGAATATCGTCCCGGACTGTGTTTTTATTGATCCCCAGCTGGCAGGTGTTGGTAAAACCGAAGAGCAGTTGAAAGAAGAAGGGGTTGATTACATCTCCGGCAAGTTCCTTTTTGGCGCTAACGGAAAAGCACTGGCCATGGGAGAGCCCGACGGGTTTGTAAAAGTACTGGCCCGTAAAAAGGATCATCAGATCCTGGGTGCTCACATCATGGGGCCTCACGCGTCAGACCTGATCCATGAACTGACCTTGGCACTGGCTCATAACATGAGACTGGAAGATGTGGCCAACACCATTCATGCTCACCCGACTCTGGCGGAAAGTGTCATGGAAGCTGTATTGGCAGCAAAGGATGAAGCCATTCACGCAGCTCCGCCAAGGAAGGCACGTAAATAGCAGTATAATCGGGATACATGAACTCCTTTGTAAACAAAAGTGGCTGAACAGGAAAAGGAGACGGGCAGGCGGTGAAAAATTTCGTCGGTCCGTTTTTTTCTGTACAGGAGGGAGAAAGAATTCCACTCGTTTTTATAATGAAAATAATTATCAATAATGTTTATAAATTTCAATCAGGGATATAATAAAAGTGAAGGCAAAAAAACTTCAGAGCAGACAAAAATATTTGACAGGAGGGTTATTTATGGCAGATCGTTTAGTTGGGAACAAAGCTCCCTTCTTCGACATGAAATATGTTGATGGTGAGGGGGAACGGTTTGGCAAGGTAAATTTGGATGACTACAAAGGTAAATGGCTTATTCTGTTTTTCTACCCACTTGATTTCACTTTTGTATGTCCTACAGAAATTACAGGCATGAATAAACGGATCGAAGATTTCAGGAAAAACAATGCTGAGATTCTGGGTGTCAGTACAGACAGTGAGCATTCCCATAAAGCATGGATTCATCAGGCGCATGATAAAGGCGGCCTGGGCAAACTGACTTTTTCACTGGCCTCAGATATGACTCAAAAAGTAGCCAGAGATTATGGCGTATTAGTCGAAGAAGAGGGCATTGCACTGCGTGGTCTTTTTATTATTGATCCCGAGGGCATTGTCCGCTACAGCGTGGTGCATGATTTAAATGTTGGACGCAGCGTTGATGAAACACTGAGGGTTCTTCAGGCGCTGAAAACAGGTGGATTGTGTCCTGTTGACTGGAACCCCGGAGAGGATACCCTGGAAGAGTAAAGAAAAAAATTAATGACAGCGCATTTATCGATTCATTCGTTCGTTCAGTCACTCCCTTTCTGACAGGCCGGTGCTAAAGCATCGGTCTCTTTTTGTCGGTTTGATGATCAAAAAGTCACCGTCATCTGTCCAAAGTGTGTGGTAAAATAAGGAAAGATGGTTTTGGAAAAACCTGTAAGAAATTGTTCTGACAATTTGTTGAGGTCGAGGTATCCCTTGTTTCATAAACTGCTGAATCGATAAGGAGTGATGCAAATGCTTCAGTCCGGAGATCGGCTGACACCTGTCTCTGCCAGGGAAAGAATTCGTGAAATCGACATGTTGAGAGGATTTGCTCTTTTGGGTGTCCTGCTGGTGAATACCCAGATGTTTAATGACACACTGATGAGCTTTTCATTCAGTCCGTTTACCTATGACAGTGCAACTGATCGGACGGCAGCTCTTCTGATCCAGGTATTTGCCACGGGTAAGTTTTATACATTATTCTCCTTTCTTTTCGGCCTGGGATTCTATCTGTTTATGGAACGTCTGCAACAAAAAGGGGTGTCACCGATACCCCTCTTCAGACGACGCCTGTTGTACCTGCTTTTTTTTGGTGTGCTTCACATGATCTTTTTCTGGTACGGAGATATCCTGACAGCTTATGCCTTTACCGGTTTCCTGCTAACACTTTTCTGGAAAAAGAACCCGGAAGTGTTAAAGAAATGGATCATCATACTGCTGCTGCTCTCCACATTGTTTCTTTCATTTATCATGGCAGGTCAAATGGTCAGGATGGATCAATTGTCTGATGCTCAGTATAAGGCTTATGCGGCAGGTGTCCAGGAAACAGTGGAACTGTATCGTGACGGTTCTTACCTGGACACCCTTCGATTCAGGCTTCAATATGAATTAAAGATGGTGTACATCAGTTTTATGTTTTGGATTCCAAAGATCCTTGCGCTTTTTTTGGCGGGACTTTATACGGGGAAAGTCGGTCTTTTCAGGAATCTGTCTGAGAAAAAGTCACTGATTCAAAAATATTTTCGACGCAGCGCTTTTATTGGCTGGCCGTTGACACTGCTCTATGTGGCATTGGACGCAGGGGTGATCCCGCTGAATCCTTTTACCGAACGTTTTATTGCTGAACTTGCTAAAGAAGTCACTACAGTGGCAGTCTGCCTCTTCTATTTAACAGGACTCCTGCTTCTATGGCAGCAACCGGCTTGGCGAAGAAAACTGGAATCTTTTGAACAGGTGGGACGCCTGGCCTTTACTCACTATCTCACTCAGTCTGTCATCCTGACGCTGCTTTTTTATGGCCACGGGCTGGGGTTGATGCATCGAATTCCTATATGGCAGGGCGTGATCATCACCCTGATGATTTATGGACTGCAAATGATCATCAGCCGGCCAATGCTGCGGCGATGGGGGCATGGACCGATGGAAATCCTCTGGCGGAAAGGAACCTATGGCGGGAAGCTGGAAACGCTTAAAAGAGTGGAATAAGCGGGGCAGTGAGAAAGATGCTGATGATTAAAGGAGGCATTTCATGGAAACCATGGTTCAGATCCTGCTGGGATTGGGGACACTGCAATTACTGATGTTACTCTATCTTATGATTTCCAGTAAAGGGCAGAAGAAGAGGGCAGATCAAATACGCGGAATGCTGCAAAAAACAGAGGGTATTGATCAGCGGTTTACTGTCCTTGAGCGTCAGCTGCGGGAAGAAGGAGAGCGAAATCGTGAGGTATTCAGCCGCAATGAGAAAGAAGCCCGCCAGGAGTTGACAGAGGCTCTCCGTCAATACGAGACAAGTACAGTGCGCCATCTGGAACAGCTGCGGACAACATCAAGGGAGACAGCCCGGGAAAATCGGGATGAAATGTCCGGCTCCCTGAAAGCACTTACCATATCAACGGAGCTGCGACTGGAACAGATTCGGGAAGTGATGGAGAAAAAAATCAGGGAGCTGCAGCAGGACAACAATGCCAAGCTGGAGCAAATGCGTGAAACCGTTGACGAGAAACTGCATAAAACCCTGGAGCACCGACTGGGAGAGTCCTTCAAACAGGTGAGTGACCGCTTAGAGCAGGTGCACCAGGGTCTGGGAGAAATGCAGACGCTGGCCAGCGGGGTAGGAGATCTGAAAAAAGTGCTGAGCAATGTGAAAACCAGGGGCATACTTGGAGAGTACCAATTGGAAAACCTGCTGGATCAGCTGCTGACACAGGACCAGTATACCAAAAATGTGGCTACCCGTCCGGAAAGCAGCGATCGGGTGGAATTTGCCGTTAAAATGCCGGGGCGACAGGATCTCGATGCATCAGTATGGCTGCCCATTGACGCTAAGTTCCCGACAGAGGATTACCAGCAGCTGCTGGATGCCTATGAAACAGGAAATGCTGCCGCTGTTGATCAAATCCAGAGAAAACTGGCCATTCGCATTAAAAGTGACGCTAAAAACATCAGGGATAAATACATCGAACCACCCTATACAACTGACTTTGGCATTCTTTTTCTTCCTTTTGAAGGGCTTTATGCGGAGGTGCTTCGGCTCGATCTGTTTGAAGTGCTTCAACGGGAGTACAAAGTGATGATTGCCGGTCCCACCACCATTTCGGCCTTTCTGAACAGTCTGCAAATGGGCTTTCGAACCCTGGCTATCGAGAAACGGTCCAGTGAAGTCTGGCGTCTGCTGGGTGCAGTAAAGGGTGAATTTGGTAAATTTGGCGGTATACTGGATAAAACCAAAAAGAAACTGGATGAAGCCGGACGGGCGATTGATACCGCCGGTTCTCGAAGCCGGGTGATTGAACGAAGGCTTCGGGAGGTGGAGGAACTTCCCCAGGATACGTCCAGGGAATTGCTGGGCACTGATTTTGACGAAATCCGGGGAGAGGATCAGGACAAGTTTCATGAGGAATGACTGTCAACAACGGAGTGAATCATTGTGAAGAAGTATTGATGGAGGAAAAATTGATGGCACTGATCGATCAATCCACGAGGATGGCAAATGCATCAGGCAAGATTCGCAAAGCCGATTTACAGTGGGTACCAGACCTGCTTCACTGGTTTGATCAAAATAAACGCAGCATGCCCTGGCGGGAACATCCGACACCCTATTATCGCTGGCTGTCAGAAATCATGTTGCAGCAAACACGGGTGGATACAGTGATCCCTTATTTCAATCGTTTTGTGGAGCGATATCCGGATATTCTCTCACTGGCAAAGGCGGAGGAAGATGATGTGCTGAAGCTCTGGGAGGGGCTGGGATATTATTCCCGTGCTCGAAATTTACTGAAAGCCGCCCGCTTGATGGTGAAGCAGCACAGCGGAACGTTTCCTGCCACAGAGAAAGAAGCACTTGCCCTGCCCGGCATCGGCCCCTATTCTGCCGCAGCGGTATTGAGCATGGCTTATGGTGTTCCGCTGCCATCAGTTGATGGCAATGTGCTGCGCGTTTACTGCCGCCTGACGGCTTTAGCTGATAATGTTCTGGAAACAACCACCGTTAAAAAAGTTCAGCAGCTACTGAAAGAAATCATTCCGACGGAATCTCCCGGGGATTTCAATGAGAGTATCATGGAACTCGGAGCAATCATCTGCCTTCCGGCAAATCCCCGATGCGGAGAGTGTCCCATTCAGAAAAACTGCGTGGCTTATGAGAACAGTCAGGTGGAAGACCTTCCCGTACGCATTAAGAAGGACAAAACCACGCGACATTATTATCTGCTTTACTACCTGCTGAATGAAACAGGAACGGAAGTACTGGTGCGTAAAAACCCGCCAAAAGGTCTTTTAGGCGGGCTATGGGCATTTCCCATGATTGAACTGTCTGAAAAAGAGTTGATGCTTGGCTCAGAGATGAACAGTATGGATCATGCAGAGTCACGGTCTAACCAAAAATGGCCGGAGGGTGTCAGTGATCGGAGATCCCTGGAGTGTATTGCAGCGGAAAAAGCTGCTCATGAGTGGGCTGCCAGTTTTTCCACGATCGTTCACCGGGGGCGATTAAAGCATATATTCAGTCACCGCCACTGGACCATGGAAATAATGGCGGCGAAATCGGTGACTCACACGCCACCTGGTTATGACTGGATTCCGCTGGAACAACTGTCTCAACTCGCTTTTCCGGAAGTCTATCAGAAAGTAATCCGACTGATAGAGGATCGACCGGCGGTGATCTGACGGTTAACTTCCGAACGGGCCGTTCCACCATAACTGGTTCTGCGGTCCACTGCCGCTTCAATGGTTAGGAGGGGAAAGAGATCTTCAGCAATGGCTGGATGAAATTTCTGCCATTCTGTCAGGGACAGACCGTCAAAGCCGGTTCCTTTCGCCAGGCATTGCTGAACGGCCTGGCCAACAATGTGGTGGGTTTCCCGGAAAGGCACACCCTTTTCCACCAAATATTCGGCCACGTCTGTTGCGAGGAGAAACCCTTTTTCCAGATGAGGCCGGATGGAGGCTTCCTTGATGGTGATCTCTGCAAGCAATTGTGGCAAGATGCCCAGCACATCCCCGATGGTTTTCAGGGCATGGAATACTGGGCGTTTATCTTCCTGCAGATCCCTGTTATAAGTGAGCGGAAGGCCCTTGAGATTTGTCATCAGATCCTGCATCCCTGCCAGTACGCCGCTGGTTTTACCCCGCATCAGTTCCAGGGCATCGGGGTTTTTTTTGTTGGGCATCATGCTGGATCCTGTACAAAAAGCATCGGGCAGTTCGATAAAATCATATTCCGACGTATTCCACAGAATCAGATCTTCGCTCAACCGGCTCACATGGAGCATGAAAGTGGAAGCAGCAAAAAGAAATTCCAGCAGATAATCCCTGTCCGATACTGTATCAAGACTGTTTTCCGTCACACTGGAAAAACCGAGCAGTTGGGTCGTGATATGCCGATCGATGGGAAGAGTGGTACCTGCCAGGGCGCCTGCACCAAGGGGATTTTGATCCGCTGCATCCAGTGCCGCCGTCATCCGGATCAGGTCACGGTAGAATTTCCAGAAGTAGGCCATCCAGAAATGGCCCAGGGAGATGGGCTGGGCATGCTGCAAATGGGTAAAACCGGGGATCAGAATATTGATGTCCTGTTCTGCACGGTTCAACAGCGCTTCCAACAACATCATTTGATTTTCCAGCAGTTCTTTCACCCGTTTTTTCATGAAAAGGCGGTAATCGGTGGCTACCTGATCGTTTCGGGATCGACCGGTATGGATTTTCGCACCCAAAGGGCCCAGCTTTTCGATTAACCGGGCTTCGATGTTCATGTGTACATCTTCCAGTGCCACATCCGGCACAAATTCATTCCTTTCAATTTCTTTTTCAATTTCAAACAGTGCCCTGTCAATGCTTTGCTGCTCTTCGGCCGTTAGCAATCCCACCTTATACAACATGGCGCCGTGGGCACGGCTCCCGGCAATATCCTCATGGTAAAACTGCCAGTCTACATCCAGCGACTGGCTGAAGGATTGCATCTTTTCTGCAGGTGAAGCCGAAAACCGTCCGCTCCATAGGGCTTTCTTTGAGTCCACGGGAAGTCCTCCTTCGCATTGCATGATATAGGAATAATATGATATTTTATTAATCATAATAGAGAGGACTTAGGAAGTCAACACAGCCAGGATGATCATGAATCCAGTGAACTGAGGTGCAGACAACCGATAATGTCGGCAAACCTTCAAATCATGATGAGACAGTTACGGAAACAATATGATTGAATGCGGCCAATCTGTCCAAGAGAATGATTCTTGACAGGTATTTCTTGGAAGCGTACGCTGAGAGTGACAGATTTTCAATCGCCATATGAAACAGGATGCATTCCCTTTAAGAATGTTCACATTTGAATGAGACGGGATGACGACTTTTCCTAACAGACTGAGCAATTTGAAAGGACAAGGATTTAATGATAGAAATGTGTGAGTTGGTTCCGGAGATAAAAGCGTTGTATGAGAAGGGCAGAAAAAGTCATGACTGGGATCACATCCAGCGGGTCTATCATCTGTGCATGACCCTTGCGAAAGATGAAAAGGTAAATCTGCTAATACTTCAACTGGCGGCACTGCTGCATGATGCGGCACGACAGGATGAGGATCGGATGAGCGGCGGGATCTGTCATGCGGAGGCCGGTGCATTCAAAGCACAGGCTTTTTTGGAAAGCCATGGCTTTGAAGAGGAGACGATCAGCGGAGTCGTTCATTGTATTGAAACCCACCGGTTTAAAAACCATCATGAACCTCAGACCATTGAAGCAAAAATCCTGTATGATGCCGACAAGCTTGACGCTATTGGCGCAATTGGTCTGGGAAGGGCCTTTGTGTATGCCGGAGAGATTGGTGCACGGGTTCATGACAAAGAAGTGAATGTTACCCAGACGCATCCCTATACATCCGAAGATACCGCTTACCGGGAATACCTGGTAAAATTACAGCATATTCATCGGCGGATGCTGACAGTAAAGGGGAAACAAATAGCGCAGGACAGGCATCGTTTTATGGAACAGTTCTTTGACCGGCTCAACCAAGAAGTTGCCGGAGATGCGTAAGTTTGATACAATGACATTTTACTGCACTTATTGGAAGTTGAATGACTTAGAATGGAGCAGGGACGATGAAAGGAATACTGGCTTTTTTTATTGTTTTGATGGTTCTGTTGTCCGGTTGTGCCACAGATGATGTGACTTCTTACGAATTGCGCCAGCCACTGAAGCCGGGAGCAGAGACACTTGGCAGGGGATATATCATGTGGCTGCCGGTTTTAGATAACACATTTTTGGTGGTTGAAGCAGAAGGTACGAATCTGAACGGATCTGAATCGGAAATCATCCGGGATGTTGTTTCCCTGTATCTCAATAGAATGCGGCAAGAAAAAGGATTGGTCCAGCTGCCGGATGAGCTGATGCTTTTATCGATAACGCTGGAAGAGATTCACACGGCCAGGCATTATAACCGCACCTGGGTGCTGGAATTCAATGAAGCACTGCTGAATATGCCTGAAACGCAACAACGGCATTTTCTTGCCGGTTTAACAAAGACACTCATCGAAGGAAATCAACACACCCGCCACCAGACAAATTTTACCAGCACCCGCATTTTGGCAGGCGAGACTGCGGTTGGTTCCTTTAACGTTTTTCACACCTGATAGAGATCATCAAATCAGGATGATTTGATAGATTCTATCATAGACATTACCTGCACAAAAACCACATTAATCCACAGGATTCCATGAACAAGCAGCCCGGTAAATGGATAAAAGCAAAGAAAAACCTGTGCGGAGACCTTTGACCGCACAGGCTGGAGTTAAATGCTTGAGATTACTCAGCATCAATAAAAACATATTCAGACTCGTAGGGCTCGATGCTTTCAATATGGCTGGCAATAAGGAAAGGCTGGATAAACGTCATGCCGGTGACTGAATCCACCGCCTCCCGCTGGCCGATGATGCCGGTTGCTCTCACCCATTCATCGGCTTCGGGCAAATCATCACTGTCCCAATGGGTTACAAAACCAGTGGGCGAGGCATCGTCAAAGCAGCATTCCACCAGCATACGGGTAACCATAAACTCATTTTCGCCGTAAGAGTCGCGATAGAGCACAAATCCTTCAATGGTTACCTCATCACCAAGATGGTCCTCCAGGTTTTGATGAATTGGAAGAACAACGGACAGAAACTCATCATCAATCGGTTGAGAGGTTACCTCAACAACTTCTTCGGCTGCAGGCACTGCCGGTTCATCGGATCCGGGTGACGCACAAGCCGTGAACACCAGTGTGAGCAGGATAAGTGTCACAGACAACATCGGTCTTCTTTTCATGTTATATCAGCCTCCAATTTGGTCTTTTTTTTCAATTTAGGGTACACATAAATATAGTATACACGAAGGACGGGCTAATTTGCAAACGATAATCATTTAACAGTCTGAAAGGGGCATATGCGATGTTGTCAGTTATATTGAATCGAAGAAGCATTCGAAAGTATCTCGACAAACCGGTGGAGGAAGATAAACTTCACCAGATGCTTGAGAGCGCACGCTGGGCTCCTTCGGGAAACAATACCCAGCCCTGGAGATTCATTCTGGTTAAATCAGAAGAAATGAGGAAGAAGCTGGCACAGTTATCACACCAGCAAAAGTGGATGGTTTCTGCTCCGGTGCATCTTGTCTGCATTGCGGATCCTTCTCCCCGGTATAATGGCAGGATTGGTCCGCGTGTGAATGAAAACAGTCCGGAAAATGAGTTAAAACAAGCGATACGGGATACCGCAATTGCTGCGGAACATGTCGTGCTGGAGGCAGAAAACCAGGGGCTTGGAACTTGTTGGGTGGCCTGGTTTGTTCAGGAAGAAATCCGTCCGGTACTGAACATTCCTGAGGATAAATACGTCGTGGCGATCATTACGATAGGGTATCCGGAGGCATCTTCATCGCCAACGCCCCGGAGAAAAATGGAAGATCTGGTATTCGATGAAAGCTGGAATCAGTAGAGGCACGTTGAGAAGGGAAGGAATTTTCATGAAGCGAATGATGATTCTTTTTGTTCTGACTGGATCGATTCTGCTGGCTGCCTGCGGCACCACAGTGAGGGTTGATTACCACAGGGATCAGACTCACGGGTGACAGGAGCCCTGGCCGACTCTGGAAGAGATTCGGGGAGAGACAGCAGAATGATTCCATGATAATGAACAGAAAACGTAAAAATCTCAGTAGCCTCGACGACCAGGGGCTACCACATATAATGAATCAGAGTGAGTGTTTTTGTTTAAAAAATATCGAAATCATGGGTTTATTGGGGAAATAACTACCACTTTTTGAAGGTCTGTGATATAATTCAAGTGACCGAACCAGATGAAATCCAGTTTTTGCAGAGCATGCCGGTGTTGGAATAATTCAAATTGACTGACAATGCCGACCGGGGAGACAAGAGGAAAACGCATGAAAACAAGATGATAAATATATATCAAAGAAAACGTTTTCCTGTGATTCTCAAAGTAATTTTGCTGCACTCAACTGGAAGATTCATCTGAAACAAAATACCTATTTATGATGAGGAGGCAGTCAAATGGCCGAAAAAACCTTGAACCCGTTTGAAATTGCTCAGCAACAGGTGAAAGCAGCATGTGACAAACTTGGAACACCGCCGGAAGTGTATGAAATTCTGAAGAACCCCATCCGTGTGCTGCAAGTGTCCATTCCAGTGAAAATGGACGATGGAACCATCAGAACCTTTATGGGTTACCGGTCACAGCATAATGATGCTGTCGGTCCCTTTAAGGGAGGAGTGCGATTCCATCAGGACGTTAACCGCGATGAAGTAAAAGCGCTGTCAACGTGGATGACATTCAAGTGCGGCGTTGTCGGTATTCCGTATGGCGGCGGCAAGGGCGGAATTATTGTTAATCCCTATGAATTGTCTGAAGGGGAACTGGAAAGACTTTCCCGCGGCTATGCCCGTGCCATTGCCCCTATCATCGGTGAAAAAATTGATATCCCCGCTCCTGATGTCGGTACTACCGGTCAAATTATGGCTTGGATGGTTGATGAATACGAAAAAACCACCGGTCGATTTGAGCCTGGTTGCTTCACCGGAAAGCCAGTCAGTTACTATGGTTCTTTAGCAAGAACCGAAGCTACCGGCTACGGGGTTGCCTTGATGGCCCGCTACGCTGCAAAGAAAAAAGAGATTGACCTGAAAGGCCTGCCAGTTGCTGTTCAGGGTTTCGGTAATGTCGGTACCTTTACAGCCATGTATCTGGAAGAAATGGGTGCCAAGGTAGTAGCTGTTTCAGACGTGTCGTGTACGTTGTACCATGAAGATGGTCTTGACATCAAAGCATTGCAGGAACATGCTCAAAAAAATAAAACCAAGGTCATTACCGGATTCCCTGGTGCTCAGAAAGAACTGGATCGAAATGCGATTCTGACACTTGATGTCGAAATCCTGATGCCCTGTGCGTTGGAAAATGTTATTACTGGAGATATAGCTCAGCAGATTAAGGCAAAAATCGTCTGTGAAGGGGCTAATGGTCCAACGACACCCGAAGGTGATAAAATATTGAATGACAGAGGGATTCTGATTGTGCCTGACATTCTAGCCAATGCCGGCGGTGTTACTGTTTCTTACTTTGAGTGGGTGCAGAACCTGATGCGTTACAACTGGACCTTTGAAGAAGTACAGGAAAAACAGGAAAAAAGCATGAACAAAGCTTTTGACGATATCTGGGAACTTATGAGTGTACACAGTGTTGACATGCGGACGGCTGCCTACATGATGTCCATCAAGCGTGTGGCTGATGCCATGAAACTGCGCGGCTGGTACTAAAGCTTTGCCATCAGAGTTGTGAAAACACTTACTGATTGATTCACGCAACTGATATTCAAACCAAAAAGCCTCTTCATTGCCATTATGAGAGGCTTTTTCTTTTACTCCAAATGAGGTATGCTGAGAAGGTAAAGGATGGAGAGGAGGAGACAGTATGTTTCGTGGAATTTATACCCCGGTGTTGACTCCCTTTGCTTCGGATCAGTCCATTGATTACGGGAAAATGGCCCATAATCTGGCCAAATGGGCAGCGACAGAACTCGCAGGCATTGTGGTACTGGGTTCCAACGGCGAGTTTGTGTATTTATCTGAAGCAGAGAAACGTGAAGTTGTCACTTTTTGTCTCAGTCATTTTCCTAAGGACAAAAAGATAATCGTCGGTACCAGCTGCGAATCGACCATGGAGACCATCCGCTTCAGCCAACAGGTGGCGGAGATGGGAGCCGATGCGGTACTGGTGCTGCCCCCTCACTACTACCAGAGCGGTATGACCGAGAGGGTTCTTGAACAGTACTTCACTGAGGTGGCAGATGCCTGTCCGGTGCCGGTTATGTTGTACAATATGCCGGCCAACACAGGACTGAATTTACCATCATTGCTGGTATCAAGACTGGCAAGGCATCCCAATATCGCGGGCATTAAAGATACATCGGGTAACATTGTTCAGCTGGCAGAAATCATTCGGGATACCGATCCGGCATTTGCAGTGTTTGCCGGAAATGCGGGATATCTGCTGCCGGCGCTGGTATTGGGCGCGAAGGGTGCGACATTGGCACTGGCCAACATTCTGCCGGAGGATTGCTGCCGCCTGATGGACGATGTGAACAGTGGCAGGATGGAGGAAGCCAGACTGCTTCAGCTGCGGATGCTGGCGATCAACCAACTGGTGACACGAGGCATCGGCGTACCGGCATTGAAAGCCGCTGCCGACATGCTTGGGTATCAGGGAGGTATCCCCCGCAAACCGTTGCTTCCCCTTGATGAAAAGAACAGAGTATTAGTGGAAAATACCTTGAGAGCATACCAGGCGGGATCACCGAAGAGTTGACGAGCAGAGGGAGGAGGCAGATCCATGAACTGGAAGGCTTTGTTTGACAGACAGCAGCAACTTGATCAGTACATCCAGCAGAATCATCAACTGGAGCGGGAAAATCTGGTTCCCAGGAAAATACTGGCTTTTCAGGTGGAGCTGGGTGAACTGGCTAATGAAACCCGTTGTTTTAAATTTTGGAGCGTTAAAGAACCTTCACCACACAAAGTGATTCTGGAAGAATTTGTGGATGGGTTGCACTTTTTGATGAGTCTGGGACTGGAACTGAATTGTGCTTTTGAGAGTTTGGAACCCGATTCACCCCAGGAGAACCTCTGCGATCAATTTCAAGAGGTGTACCGGCTGACGACACAGTTTGAACAGCAGCAGACGCGCTCCTGTTATCGACGACTTTTTGAAGGATTTCTGTCATTGGGGCGCCGGCTTAACTTATCGGAAGAAGAGGTGATGGAAGCTTATTGGTGGAAAAATTGCATCAATCATCAGCGACAGCAGCAGGGTTATTAGATTAAAGGAGGGGATCGATAATGAGTTTAATTTATGATGTACAGAAAATTCGTAAGCAGTTTCCTGCACTGGAACGGCAGATCAACGGACAGCCAGCCGTTTACCTGGATGGACCGGGAGGTACCCAGGTGCCACAACGCGTAGCAGATAAGGTCACCGAGTATTTACTGCACCATAATGCCAATGCCCATGGGAATTTTATCACCTCTCGGGAAAGCGATGCGCTGCACGAATCTGCCAGGGAAGTTTTAGCGGACTTTTTGGGTTGCCATGCCTCTGAAATCATGTTTGGAGACAGCAGCAGTACCAATAATATTAAACTGGCGTTAGCGTTAGCCAGGGATCTGGAAGAAGGGGACGAAATCATTATTACTGATCTGGATCACGAATCCAATCGTTCTCCCTGGCGTCATCTGGAAGAACGGGGTTTGCTGATTAAGAGGGTCAAGGTTAACCCGGAGGACTGCACGATGAACCAGGCAGACTTTCAGGACAAGTTATCGGACAAGACCAAAGTGGTCGCTCTCAACTGGGCTTCCAACGGGGTTGGGACGATCACTGATATCAAACCAATGATTGAAAAAGCTCATGAAGCAGGTGCCCTGACCATTGTGGATGCCGTTCACTATGCGCCTCACCGCCCCATTGATGTGAAAGAAACCGGGATGGATTTTCTGGTGTGTTCCACCTATAAATTCTTTGGGCCTCATATGGGGGTGATGTATGCCAGGCATGACCTGATGGAAAAGTTACGCACGTACCGGGTGCTGGTGGAGGATAATGGAAACCCACCTCAGAAATTTGAGACGGGGACTCCGCAGTTTGAGTCCATTTGTGGTTCCGCAGAGGCGGTGGAATTCATCGCTGCCATTGGACAGGATTGTGATGACTGGGCGGCAGCCAATCATCCGGAATGGATGAAAGGGCTGACCGGCAGGAGAAGGCAGGTGGTGGCGGGGATGCTGGCCATCGACGCCCACGAAGAACCCCTGGCAAAAAAACTGAGAACAGCTCTTCGGTCTATGCCTAAGGTGAAAGTATACGGACCTCGAGAGGGTGAACCGCGCACGTCAACCGTTTCTTTCCTGATTGAAGGAATGCATGCTGAAAGCGTTGCCGCTAAATTGGGGGAACAGGGCATTTTCGTGTGGGACGGCCATTACTATGCCCGGGAACTGATCAACAACACCCTTGATTTGGAAGCAGTGGGCGGCTTGGTGCGCATCGGTCTGGCGCCCTATACCACTGAGCAGGAAATTGACAGGACCATTGCAGCCATTGGCGAAATAGCGGCTGAATAGGCTGATGTAGAGGAGGTGCCGCCTGCATGATGATCATGGACCTTGCAGGCTCCAGTTACCTGGAGGAACGTATTCAACAGATGGGCGGAGAAGCCAGGGTGGAATGGAAAATGCTGACCGCTGGATGAGCAGCCTATGAAGCACCGACCGTGATGCCGGGCAAGCCGACCGACTCAGAAAACCACCAGTTGTTTCGCCTTAATCATTCAGTGTACATCTACCTGCCGCTGGAGATCTGGAATCAGATGAAAATGTTTGAAGGAGAAAAACAGATACGGGTCCATCTGGAAGGAGCGGGAGAATTTATTTTGCAGCAGATGCCTGGATTGTAAGAAAAGTCAGCGGATATCCATTGGGATCATCCGCTGACTTTTCTGAGGGGAACATTTTTCTGATTAAGCTGATTCGTATTGTTTAATGATGATCGTTGCATTATGGCCGCCAAACCCCAGCGAATTGGACATGGTGGCAAAAATGGCTGCAGGTTGTGCGGTGTTGGGAACATAATTTAAGTCACAGGCTTCATCCGGTGTCTCATAATTGATCGTGGGGGGGGCCATTTGGTGTTGTAGAGCGAACACGCAGGCAATTGCTTCCACCCCGCCGGCAGCTCCCAGCAGATGGCCGGTCATTGACTTGGTGGAGCTGACCAGCAAAGCACCAGCGTGTTCCCCGAAGACATTTTTAATGGCCAGGGTTTCAAGACGGTCATTGTAGTCAGTGCTGGTTCCATGAGCATTGATATACTGAATGTCTGCCGGAGCAATACCAGCATCTTCCAGGGCTTTGGTCATGGCACGGGAAGCACCTGCAGCTTCCGGATCGGGAGCCGTAATATGATGGGCATCCGTATGGGTGCCGTACCCCGCCATTTCGGCATAAATATGAGCGCCGCGGGCCAGGGCGTGTTCCAGCGATTCCAGTACCAGCATGCCGGCCACCCATCACGAAACCATCCCGCTTCGCATCAAAAGGCCGGCTGGCCGTTGAAGGGGTGTCATTTCGGGTTGAGAGTGCTTTCATGGAAGAAAATCCGGCAATGGAAATGGGTGTAATAGACGCTTCTGTCCCACCTGTGAGAAAGGCCTGGGCAGCTCCCCGCTGAATCATCTTAAAGGCTTCGCCGATAGCATTGGTGGCTGAGGCACAGGCAGTGACAATCGTCATGTTGGGGCCTTTGGCATTGGTCAATATGGCGATTTGACCGGCAGCCAGGTTAGAGATCATCATGGGGATGGTGAAAGGGCTAACCCGTCTGGGACCTCGGTTTAACAGATTCCGGTGCTGTTCTTCCAGTGTAGCCAGACCGCCAATACCGCACCCGAGGATCACGCCCAGTTCATCCGGATCCATTGGATTTTCCTGCAGAGCGGCATCTTTTAATGCTTCAATGGCAGCGACGGCTGCAAACTGTGTGAAGCGATCCATTTTTTTCGCTTCCCGCTTGTCCAAAACCAGATCAGGCTGGAAATTACGGGCTTCTGCTGCAAACTGCACCGGATAATCCGATGCGTCAAAATGGGTGATAGGTCCGGCGCCGCTGACGCCTTTGCGCAGTCCGTCCCAAAAATCGGCAACACCGATGCCGATGGGTGTCACACAGCCCATCCCGGTGATCACAACGCGTTGATTCTTCATGGAGTACCTCCTTGTATGAAACAGGACTGCACCAAAAGGAGCAGCCGGCTGTTTCAATCGTGTTCATAATTGAAGGATCGGTTATTCCTGCCGTGCTTCCACATAGCGGGCGATATCACCGATGTTTTTGAACTGTTCAGCATCTTCATCCGAGATTTCAATACCAAATGCGTCTTCAATAGCCATCACAATTTCAACGGCATCCAGAGAATCGGCTTCCAGATCGTTCATAATGGATGTTTCCGGCTTAATGGTGCTGAGATCGTCAATTTCCAGTTGTTCGGCAATGATTTGGGCAATTTTTTCAAACATGTTATTTTCCTCCTTGGATTAAATCTTATTTTTCTGATCTATATTTGATAGATTGCTCTACAAATAATTTGAATAAATCAGGTTACATGGCCATGCCGCCATCCACCTGGATGACCTGACCGGTGATATAATCCCCGCCGCCGCCAGCGAGAAAACAAACGGTTTCAGCGATATCTTCCGCTCTTCCAAGCGATTTCAGCGGAATCTGTGTCAGCACCTGCTCTATCATTTTCCCTGAGAGGGCGCCGGTCATTTCAGTTTCGATAAAACCAGGTGCCACTGCATTGACTGTAATGTTTTTTCCGGCCAGTTCTTTGGCCATGGATTTTGTCAGGCCGATCAGTCCTGCTTTTGAAGCGCTGTAATTGGCCTGGCCGGCATTGCCTGAAATGCCCACTACGGAAGCGATGTTGATGATACGGCCTGACTTGGCCCGCATCATATCCTTACTGACAGCGCGGCTCACATAGAAGGCGCTGGTGAGGTTGGTGTTCAGTACCTGGTGCCAGTCATCGGTTTTCATGCGGACAAGAAGTCCGTCCCGGGTGATTCCTGCATTATTGACCAAAATTTCGACAGGACCAAAAGCCTCTTTTACAGTGTCAAGCATGTGCGCGACCTGACTTTCATCTCCCACATCCGCCTGAACGATCATGGCCGTCCCACCCATGGATTCTATTTCCTGCAGCACCTCAAGCGCCGAGTTCTTCTGCCGGGCATAGTTGATCACGATCCGTGCGCCAGACTGAGCCATCTTCAGGGCAATGGCCCGGCCGATGCCCCGGGAAGCCCCGGTGATCAGCACGACTTTGTTCGCCAAGTCCATGAAATCCCTCCTTCTCCAGTGTTTCAACAACTGATTCCAAATGCGCTATTGTTTCAATATGTGAACCGGCTGCCGGCAGGTGGTGAGTTTTGGCTGTGCGTTTGACAAAACCCGTCAGACTGTTTGATGGTCCAATTTCCACGAAAGTACTGCATCCCTGTTTCATCATTGAAATCAGACATTTTTCCCAGAGAACGGAATGACTCACCTGTTTTACCAGAGACGATTCGATTTCTGTCGGATCCGACATCAAGCCGCCGGTCACATTGCTGAAAAACAACTGATTGGGTATTTGAAGAGTGGTGTTGGATAAGTCGATCTTCAGCCGCTCTCCGGCAGAATCCAGCATAGGGGTGTGAAAAGGGGCACTGACGGTGAGCATCACCGCTTTCTTGGCGCCGGCTTTTTTGCAGGCTTCCATTGCCCGTTTAACGGCTTCGGTTTCTCCGGATAAAACAATCTGCCCAGGGCAGTTAAAGTTGGCTACCGATACAAAGCCGGTCATGCGGCCGGCTGAGAGGCAATCATCAAGAGCATCGGGATCCAATCCTAAAATGGCAGCCATGCCGCCGCGATCGGCTGGTACAGCATCCTGCATGTAGCGGCCGCGCTTTTGCACCAGTTTGACAGCATCGGCGAAAGTGAGGGAACCGGCGTGCACCAGGGCAGTATATTCTCCCAGACTGAGACCGGCAGTCATAGTAGAGTCAAATCCACGTGATTTCAACACCCTCAGCATAGCAACACTTGTAGTGAGAATGGCGGGTTGAGTGACTTCCGTACGAGATAATGCGGTTTCAGGACCCTCGTGACAAAGGCGTGACAGATTCATATCCAACACATCATCGGCTTCCTGAAACGCTTCTCGCGCCAGCGGTTCCTGAACGGCAAAATCCTTGCCCATACCCACTAACTGGGCACCCTGGCCCGGGAAAATAAAGGCAATCTGTTTCATCAGGATAAATCCCCTTTCAAAGAATTCAGTATCTCCAGCTGTTGGCGTGCTTCCTCCATCACTTGTTGAATGATGGTTTCACAGGGAAGCACATCCTGGATCAATCCGGCAATCTGGCCGGACATGACAGACCCATTTTCCATATCACCGTCCTGAACAGCCATACGCAGTCGGCCGACACCCAGCTTTTCCATCTCTTCCTGACTGGCGCCTTCTTTTTCAAGACGAAGCAATTCCCGTGTCAACTTATTTTTGATCACACGCACCGGATGTCCGGAGCTTCGAGCCGTTACAATGGCGTCGCGGTCGCCGGCTTTAACCAGTGTTTGTTTATAGGCATCGTGAGCTTCACACTCAATTGAACAGACAAAACGGGTTCCCATTTGCACCGCCTGGGCACCTAATGACAATGCGGCCAGCAGACCTTTTCCGTCAGCCATACCCCCGGCGGCAATGACCGGAATCTTCACGGCTTTCACGACTTGAGGAACCAACGCCATGGTGGTTAATTCACCAATGTGACCACCGGCTTCAGTGCCTTCAACAATCAGGGCATCAGCTCCGGAACGCTCCATGCGTTTTGCCATAGCGACTGAAGGAACGACTGGAATCACCTGAGCGCCATATGCTTTTAACCGGTCCATGTACTTACCGGGATTGCCGGCTCCGGTCGTGACTACCGGAACCTGTTGGCGGCACACCACATCAACCACTTCATCGATAAAAGGAGACAACAGCATAACATTAACACCGAAAGGTTTGTCGGTCAGTTTTCTGGCTTTAATGATTTCTGCCTCCACCACTTCAGCCGGAGCGTTTCCGGCAGCGACAATACCCAGGCCGCCGGCATTGGAAACTGCTGCGGCCAGTTTGGCAGTTGCCACCCAGGCCATACCTCCCTGGATGATGGGAACTTGAATGTTTAATTGTTTGCAGATAGGGGTTTGAAAAATCATGGTGTTCCTCCTTACTTGTTACTTAGGCTTGACTGGGTAATGACCATTGCAGCAGGGAAGCACCCCAGGTGAGGCCACCGCCGAATGCCAGCATCAATACCAGCTGCTGCGGATTGATGAATCCTCTTTGCCAGGCCTCGTCCAGTGCAACTGGGATGGAGGCGGCCGACATGTTGCCGTAATGCTGCAAATTCATGAAGACTTTCTCCGGAGGCATGTTCAGTCGCTTACCCAGTGTTTCGATGATGCGCTTATTGGCCTGGTGTGGCACCAGCCAGTCGATTTTGTGTAATGGTGTTTCAGTTTGATCTAACAGTTTCAATGCAGCCTGTTCCATACCACGGACGGCCATTTTAAACACTTCACTGCCATTCATGTGGATGTAGTGTTTTCGGTCCGGAAAATTTTCAGCAGTCAACGGCATGCGGCTGCCTCCGGCAGGTACTTGAAGGATGTCACCGAAGCGTCCGTCAGAACCCAGTTGTGTGCCCATCAATCCTTTTGTATGCGCAGAAGCGCTCAGGATGACCGCGCCTGCACCGTCACCAAAAAGAACACAGGTATTTCGATCCTGAGAGTCAGTGATGCGAGACATAAGGTCCGAACCAATCACCAGTACATGACGACAAATTCCGGTTTCCACATACTGGCTGCCATTGGATAATGCAAAGAGAAAACCGGCGCAGGCAGCACTCAGGTCATAGGCAAATGCATTCACTGCCTGTAAATTTTTTTGGACAACACAGGCAGTCGATGGGAAGATCATATCGGGGGTGCTGGTGGCGACGATGATGGCTCCCAGATCTTCAGCAGAGAGTCCTGCGACAGCCAGTGCTTTCACCGCGGCGGCAGTAGCCAGATCTGACGCCGCCTGATCGTCAGATGCCTGCCGACGTTCATGGATTCCAGTTCTGGTGCGGATCCATTCATCGTTTGTATCCACCAGTTTTTCCAGATCATGATTGGTAATAATGGTTTGAGGCACTTCGCTGCCGATGCCGCTTAGTGAAGCGGTAATGGGTTGACTCAAGAGAAATCACTCCTCTACCCGTTGCGGGTAACATACGAACAGAATATAAAGATAGCTATTAGGACCAGCTACTAAAAAATAATAACAGATTTTGACCCTCTGTGCAACTTTTTGATTCAATTTTATTTTTTTACTGATGGCATGCCACAAAGGAAAAACAGGCGGCTGATCTCAGCCGCCTGCCTTTCCTTACTTTAGGAGATATGAGAGGGATTGTTTATTTACAGCGCGTCCTTGAAGATCTCAATAACTTCTTCCAGGCTGGGGCATCGAGGATTCGTGCCGCCGCAGGCATCTTTCATTGCATTTTTCGCCATAACTTCCAAATCTGCTTCTTTAACACCTAATTCTGTCAGGCCGGCAGGAATACCAATGTCGGCAGAAAGGGCTTTGATGGCTTCGATCGCTTTAAAAGCGGCATCACGTGTCGAGAGACCTTCCACATTTTCGCCCATTGCAACGGCGATATCCGCGAAACGATCCATTTTGGCAATGAGGTTAAATTTCGATACGGCCGGCAGCAGGATGGCATTGCAGACACCGTGAGGCAAATCATAAAAACCGCCCAACTGGTGAGCCATGGCATGAACATAGCCCAGAACTGCGTTATTGAATGCCATGCCGCCTAAAAACTGGGCATACATCATGGCATCCCGGGCTTGCATATCTTCGCCGTTGGCCACAGCCTGCCGAAGATTCTCAGCAATCAACTTGATGGACATGAGTGCCGCAGAATCAGTAACAGGTGTGGAGACAGTTGAGACATAAGCTTCGACAGAGTGTGTCAGTGCATCCATACCAGTGGCAGCGGTCAGTGCCTGAGGCATCCCTTTCATCATTTCCGAATCATTGAAGGACACCACTGCGGTACAGCGCCAGTCAACGATAGCCATTTTAACTTTCGTATCGGTGTTGGTAATGATACAGAAACGGGTCATTTCACTGGCGGTCCCGGCAGTTGTGTTGATGGCCAGCAGCGGGGGGCCATTTTTGGTGCTCTTATTTACCCCTTCATAGTCACGAATATGGCCGCCTCCGCCGATCACAAATGCGATTCCTTTTGCGCAGTCGTGAGAGGAACCACCGCCCAGTGATACGATGCAGTCACACTTGTTCTTCTGATATACTTCAACGCCATCATGTACATTAATGTCTGTGGGATTAGGCTGAGCGCCGCCAAATACGACTGACTTGACTCCAGAACCCTTAAGATATTCAACGACATCCGGTGCAATTGCTTTTTCCAGGTAGTTATCTGTGACGATTAGCGCTTTCTTCAGTCCACGGCTCTTTGCTTCTTCCCCGACCATCTTGGCTGCGCCGGGTCCCATGTGGTTAACTGCGGGCATGAAATACGAATACACCATACAATTTTCCTCCTTTTCATTTTTCCCTGCATGTTTTTTTGCGCCGATTGCACAAAAAGTGTGTGTACAGATATTCAATGCAAAGGTTATACCAAAGATAAGCGTTAATCAAATAACAACTTGGTTAATCAAATAACAACTTGGTTAATCAAATAACAACTTGGTTAATATAATAACAATTCAGAATATAGGTTGCATTTAGCGGTTCTAGCCATTATTTATAAAATTAAAAAAATACATGATGACGTATTTTACCTGGAAAAATGATCATGAAAATCAGGAGTAAATCCATAAACTGTCCCTCATAAGAACAATTAAATGGAACAGTGTTACGTATTGGAACAAATTTTGATTAAAAAGAGTATAAAAGTGGCACAGTTTACTTGATGATTCAAACATGATTATGATATACTGATTTTCAAGAATATTCATTCATGCAAAAATCTGATGAAGCGAGGATGAGGATGATGAAAAAGGATATTATGGATATCATGGCTTGTATCCCCCACCGATACCCCTTTTTACTGGTAGACTGTGTAGAAATTATTGAACCTGGCAAACAAGCCACTGGTTTTAAAAATGTGACGATGAACGAGCCTTTTTTTCAGGGACACTTTCCACAGGAGCCTGTCATGCCTGGAGTCTTGATTCTGGAGGCTCTGGCACAGGTGGGAGCGGTGTTGTTGCTCAGTGAACCGGCTTATGAGGGAAAGACCGTCTATTTTGCCGGCGTGGACCAGGCACGTTTTCGTCGCAAGGTGGTGCCGGGAGATGTGATAAAACTGGAAATTGAAATTACCAGACTGCGTCGTTCTATCGGTGCGGGCAAAGGCACTGCCACTGTTAACGGAGAAAAAGCAGCTGAAGCAGAGATTTTGTTCGCTATTTCATAGGTCTCCGCTTAGCTGTTTTTTATATGAAGTCCAGACTGAACTATGCTTGTTCCAGTCTGCAGAAGCAGTCATAATATGCAGCCTGAAGGCCAATATCGGTCAATTTCTGGCTTGTGAGTTGATTTGCCGCACCGTTTTTCAGCCATGTTCCCTGTTTCATCACCAAAAGATTAGGCTGCTGCAAAGGATCGATACAGACACGGCACCTAAGCGATCCTGACTGGGATACCAGAACGGCTTCATCGCCATTCTGAAGTTGAGCGATCTGCGCTGTGGACGGACTCATCAACACATCCGGTATCACTTCTGCCGACCTGGTTCGAAGGTGCTGTGAGTGAAGCGATTCAGCTGCGTGAACCGTCAGCAATGGGTAAGGGAAGGCAGGGTCTTGCTGCGATGGCAGCAACTCTTCCAGATTGGGCACAAGAAAGACAAACCGGCCGGAAGGCGTTTCAAACTGCCGGTTGTGCCAGGGCAGTTCATTGCCGGGGACAGCTACCCGCTTGCCTTTCAGTGAAGCCGGTGTGGTATTAAGGTATTGGCAAAGAGGAGCCATACTGGTTTCCAGGTAGGTGTTCAGGTCAGGGTATTTAAGGATAAAATCCTGCATCCCCATCCGTTGAGCCAGCCCGTAAAAAATCTGAAATTCGTGTTTGACACCTTCCGGCGGATCGATCGCTCTTTCAGTCCAGGTCATCCGGTTGTGCCACATGGAGGAAAAGATGACATCAGATTCTTCCAGGATCATGGTGCATGGCAGGACATAATCTGCCAGCTGCGCCGTATCTGTCATGAAATGATCAATAACGACTTTAAAGGGAATTTGCTGAAAAGCCTGCAATGTCTGGTTTGTATCTGGTAGTTGGAGCACGGGGTTGGCTTTGGAAACGAAAATTCCCTGAACAGCATTTTCCGGTTGCATTGTGACGAAAGTGGGAAAATGAGCCCTTGGAAAAGTGGGACCGGAAACAGAAGGAGTGTTTTCAAGGTATTCGGTATCAATCCATCGGGAGATATGGCGATGGGCATAATTGACACCCCCGCCTGCAATGCCTATATTTCCGGTAAGGGCTCCCAGTGCATCGATGAATCGAATGCTGCGACCGCCGTATCGGTTACGCTGGATACCATAACCCAGATAGATGCTCCCAGGGGAGCTGCGGCCATAGGTTTCGGACAATCGAAAAACCTGCTCGGGGAGTAATCCTGTGGCAGAAATCAGTTCATCATAAGAGAAGGTGTTAAGCATTCGAAAATAATCATCTGCAAACAGACAGTGCTGTTCCACGAATGAATTATCCAGCAGGTTGTGTTCGGCCAGGTATTTGGCCATGGCAAGTGCCAGATGTCCGTCGCTTCCAGGGAGCAGTGCCAGGTGTTCATCAGCCAGTGAAACACTGGCGCTGTGAACGGGATCAATGAGGTAGACGGGAATTCCCTGTTTTTTTAGCCGACGGATAAACGGAACCAGATGAATATTGGTTTCTGCCGGATTGCGTCCCCACAGGATCAGGCATCTGGCGTTCAGAAGATCTTCAGGCGAATGGCAGTAGGCGTTGCCGAAATCAAGCTTTTGGGCGGCCATTCCGGCACCCAGGCACAGGCTTCCAACGGGGGTGGTGGCACCCAGTGCATTGAAAAAAGCGGTATCGATGTTTTTAGCAAGGCCGCCGTGGCCTCCTTCGCTGTAGTGAATCAGGCTGGCAGGTCCATACTGGCTTATAATGGAAGATAATTGATCTGCGATATCATCCAGTGCTTCGTCCCAGGATATTGATTTCCACCCGGAGACTGTACGCTTCATAGGTGAGGTTAATCGATCCGGATGAGCAAATCGTTCCACGATTCGCTGCCCCTTACCACACAAAAAACCCTGGGTGATCGGGTCGCCGGGGTCGCCGGAAACACGCACCTTACTGCCATCTTCAACCGAAACCAGCATGCTGCAGGCATCCCAACAATCAAGGGAGCAGGCACTTTGATACGTTTTCATAGGAACTCATCCTTTTTATTCTTCATTATAAACGTTCTTGCTGAAAGTGAAAAGACAAGAAAGGTCCGCTAACCACCATTATTCGAGGGGGAATTAAGATGCCGGTCATTACCATTGAAGGAGCGCATATGAGTAAAGAGAAGAAAGCAAAACTGGTAAAGCAAGTGGTTGGCGTAGCCAGTGCGGTTATGGAGATACCGGAGGATGCCTTCGTGACCATCATTCGGGAAAACGACTATGATAATATTGGCAACGGCACCCAGCTGCTGTCTGACAGGCTGGGTCAATGAAAATGAGGAGGTAATGACATGGAAAAACGCAAAGGAATGGTCACCATCAAAGGGAATCCGGTGACCCTGATCGGGAGCCCGGTTAAAGTGGGGGCACCTGCACCGGAATTTGCGGCATTGACCCGGGCAATGCAACCCTTTCGCCTTAGTGATGTCAAGGGTAAAAAAGTGTTGATCAGCGTTGCTCATTCAGTGGATACAGGCGTGTGCGACCTGCAAACAGCCCGGTTCAACGAAGAAGCGGCAAAGCTTGCTAATTCGGTGGTGGTCAGCATCAGTATGGATTTACCCTTCGCATTAAAACGGTACTGCGCTGATCGGGGCATCGAAAACTCGATTGTCTTATCAGACCACAAAGACGCCGACTTCGGGCTCAAATATGGTTTCCTGATTGAGGAATTACGGCTGCTGGCCAGGGGGCTGGTGGTGATAGACGAAAAGGGAATCGTGCGTTATGTAGAGGTCGTACCGGAAGTGTCTGAACATCCTGACTATGACCAGGCCTTGTCTGTCTTGAACCAGGAAGAGGAGATGAAATAAAAATGAGTAACGCCGTTTTAACTGAAAACCGCAGCAGCGGAAGTCATGCCAAAATCATGAAAGACTACATTCAGCGTTCTCATGCCAGAAGCATGGAATATGGTGTGGAACTTGGCCGGATCTATAGTTCCAAAATTCTGAAGGGAAAAGAACTGGACCGGAAGATGGCAGAAAACCGTGAACTGATCGAAACATCATCACCTTTTCTTAAGCAGCTCTGCGATTTTGTAAAAGGTTCCGGATTCTTTGCCATTTTGACCGACTGGGAAGGCTGTATCCTCGATATTCAGGGGGATGAAGGAATTCTGCTGGAGGCGACCCGTTTGGAAATGATTCCCGGAGCCTTCATGCATGAAAAACATATTGGCACCAATGCAATGGGAACTGCTTTGGCAGAAAAAATTCCCGTACAGGTGGATGGCGAAGAACATTATGTGACGGCGTATCACAGGTGGACCTGTTCTGCTGCACCAATACGCGATCCCAAAGGTAAGATTATTGGAACTCTTGATTTAACCGGTAAAAGTCACCTGGTGCATTCACATACGCTTGGAATGGTGGTGGCAGCCGTCAATGCGATCGAACAGATGCTGACCATCCGCCAGGCGAACCAGAAACTGGAGCTGGCCAGGAATTCCATCAGCACCATCATCGACTCCATCACCGCCGGAATCTTCACAGTGGGCCCCCGGGGGTATATCAAAACCATTAACAAAACAGCCGGAGAAATGCTCGGATACACCCAGAAGGAAACCCGCGGCCTGCACATTTCAGATGTGGTTGAAAACTGGGACACTATACGACGGGATCTGGACAAAGGCATAAACTTCACAGAAGAAGAATTGGATGTATCGGGAAAAAATGGAAAGATTCGCTGTTCCTTCAGCACCTACCCGGTGGAGTTTAAGGATGGGAAGCACCAAGGGGTGGTGTGTGTTCTGAAAGAAGCAAAGAAAATCCGAAAAATTGCGCATAAAATGGCTGGAAGCCGGGCGGTGTATACTTTCGATAAAATTGTGGGGCGCAATCAAAAGTTTTTGAAGCTCATTGACAATGCGAGGCGGGTGGCGAACAGCCCTTCAACGGTGCTGATCACAGGTGAAAGCGGTGTGGGAAAAGAAGTTTTTGCTCAGGCGCTCCATAACGCGAGTGAACGTGCAGACGAAGCCTTTGTCGCGATCAACTGTGGCGCAATACCCCGAAATTTGATTGAAGCGGAGCTCTTTGGCTATGAGGACGGGGCTTTTACCGGGGCCAAGCGAGGTGGAAAGCTGGGGAAATTTGAGTGGGCAGATGGAGGGACACTTTTCCTGGACGAAATTGGGGAGATGCCCTATGATATGCAAACGAACCTTCTCCGGGTACTTGAAACCGGTAAGCTGTTCCGGGTGGGTGGCAACCAGGAAATGGATGTTGATGTGCGCATTATTGCGGCCACGAATAAAGACCTTCGAACCGAAGTTGAAAAGGGGAATTTTCGCCGCGATCTCTATTACAGGCTGAATGTAGTGCCACTGGAACTAATGCCCTTAAGGGAGCGCAAAGATGACATCAGTCTGTTAATTGACTATTTTATTACGGTCAAATCAATGAAACTGGGCAAAAACCCTGTGAATCTAAGCCAGGCTCAACTTCAGCAAATGGCAGAATATCCGTGGCCGGGAAATATCCGGGAACTTGAAAACACAGTGGAACAAATCATTAACCTGAATACCTGCCGTCTGTGGGAAAGTGAGTGGGCACCTGAAGACAGCGGCGATACCCAATATCAGCAGTCCGAGATTGAGTGCCTGGAAGAAATGGAACGCCGTCACATTGAAAAAGTCTATCGCTGCTACAATGGCAATGTGTCTTTAACAGCAGAAGCGCTGGGGATCGGCCGGAATACTTTTTATCGAAAGGCGAAGAAGTATCATATTGACTGTTCCAAAGTGTAACACTGGTACTTTTCGGAACACCTTATCCGCCGTTTTTGTACTAAAAAAGAACATTAGTTGACCGGAGAAAGTTTTTATGAACCGGAAATGTGTGAACCTTATTCTTTGAATCAGTTAAAAGGCAGGATTAGTAAGGATAAGGCGTGCTCAGTGAAAACATTGTTCCGGAATCGTTTCCTTGGCACGCAACTTGCATTATTATGCTTCAGGAGCATTCTATACCACAGGTAATTCAAATGTGAGCAGATCAAAGGAGGAATTGATTTTATGTACGGTTATCGAGGAACAATCTTAAGAGTCAATCTATCAACTGGGGAAATCAAAAAAGAGGCTCTGGACAAAGAGCTGGCGAAGCAATATGTTGGGGGAAGAGGACTGGCGGAAAAAATGTTTAGCGACGAAGTGGATCACAAAGTCGAACCCTTCGATCCTGCAAACAAGCTGATCATCGCCACAGGACCTCTGTCCGGCACGCCAACTCCCACAGGTGGGCGCTACATGGTCATCACAAAGTCTCCGCTGACAGGCACCATTGCATCATCCAACTCCGGTGGTCGCTGGGGAGCCGAACTGAAGTTTGCCGGGTATGACATGATCATCGTCGAAGGAAAGTCAGAAAAACCGGTTTATATCAGTGTCATGGACGATGAAGTGACCATTAAGGACGCGGCTCATCTTTGGGGAAAAATGACATCTGAAACGACTGCGATGCTTTTGAAAGAAACAAATGAGAAAGCCAAAGTGCTGAACATAGGCCCTGGAGGAGAAAAACTTTCCCGCATTGCATCGGTCATGAATGATATTGACCGGGCAGCCGGCCGATCAGGCGTGGGTGCTGTCATGGGATCCAAAAACCTGAAGGCAGTTGTAGTGAAAGGCTCCAGTAAGGTGGAAATTGCTGACCCCGACAAGCTGAAAGAAGTCGTAAAGCGTGCCAATGAAAAAATCCGCGAAAACGGCGTGACGGGTCAAGGGCTGCCGACTTACGGTACAGCTGTCTTGGTCAACATCATCAATGAAAGCGGCGTATATCCCACCAGAAACTTCCAGCAATCCACCTTTGATGGTGCTGAAGCAACCAGTGGTGAAACCCTGGCAGAAAAATACCTGGTAAAACGGGTTGGCTGTTTTGGATGTCCTATCGCCTGTGGACGTCACTGCAAAGTGGATGACATTGAGGGCGGCGGTCCTGAGTATGAAACCCTTTGGGGCTTCAGTGCTGACTGTGGGGTTTCTGATCTGGCTTCTGTCATTAAAGCCAACTACTGGTGTAATGAAGTCGGTCTGGATACGATCTCTGCTTCAGCAACTCTCGCTGCAGCGATGGAACTGTATCAGCGTGGTTATATCAAAGATGATGAGCTGGACGGATTGTCTCTGGAGTTTGGTAATGCGGAAGCAGTCATCGAGTGGACAAAAAGAATGGGACTTCGTGAAGGTTTAGGTGACAAGATGGCGGAAGGATCCTACCGTCTGGCAGACTCGTACGGTGTTCCCGAGTATTCCATGAGTGTTAAAAAGCAGGAACTGCCGGCTTACGATCCCCGTGCGATTCAGGGACAAGGTCTGGCATATGCCACCTCTAACCGTGGCGGCTGCCATGTGCGTGCCTATCTGATTTCACCAGAGATTCTGGCACTTCCAGAAAAACTGGACCGCTTCGATGCAGCCGCAAAACCGGAATGGGTCAAAATTTTCCAGGATTTGACAGCGGCTATCGATTCTTCAGGACTTTGCCTGTTCACCTCCTTCGCGATGAATGCGGATGATTATGCAGAAATGCTGTCTGCAGCTACCGGAAACGCCTATGATGCTGCCAGTCTCCTGGCTGCCGGTGACCGGATCTGGAATATGGAGAAACTCTTTAACATTGATTCCGGTCTGGGGTTCGCAGATGATACGCTGCCGAAGCGTCTGCTGGAGGAAGGTATTACGGATGGACCGTCCAAAGGCGAACTTTCCAAGCTGGCTGAAATGCTGCCCAAGTATTATGAAGCACGTGGATGGGATGCGGAAGGCGTTCCCACTGATGCCAAACTGGCCGAGCTGGGCATCAGGTAATCGGTAAGCAGATCGGAAATTGTTATTAATGGAAAAAACCAGGAAAAAGAGCTTCTCCACGGAGCTCTTTTTCTCAATCCGGAGACTTTGGATAAAATCAACTAAATAAGTGTTAGGAGCCCGCAAATGAAAAACAAAACCCATGAAACCCTTATCCATGAATACTTATACGAAGATAATCTTAAAGACCGTACACATCTGTCGGAACTGGGTTACAGGGTCATGTTGACACCTCAGGATGAGATCCATAAGATATATCTTGAGCTGACCGACCGATGCAATCTTAACTGCGCTATCTGTTATCGAAAGAGCTGGGATCAAATGCAGTTTAATCTGGATATGGATGACATTATGCTGGACCGGGTGGAAGCGAGCCTGGCTGAAATCAAAGGAATAAAAAAGCTGGTGCTGGGGGGAATCGGTGAACCGTTGTATCATCCGCGCATCACTGATATTATTCGTCGGTTCAAACATTATCCCCTTCACATCACCACTAACGGCACCTTATTATCGGAGGCTATCATCAATACCATTGCAGGAACTGTTCAGGACATGACAGTATCAGTAGACGGCGTGGGCAAAGCCTTTGAAGAAATCCGGGGGGTGGGGGTGGATGTGATCATTGATGGCATCCGCCGGCTGCAAAATCGAAAAGAAGAACTGGATACCGCCTGGCCGCGAATCAGCTTGCAGTTTGTGGCATCGAAAAAGAATATCGATCAAATCTATGCAGTAATGGATTTGGCCAATGAACTGGGATGCGGCCGTTTGATTCTGTCCCATTTAATTCCTCAGACCGATGAAAATAAAAATCAGTATCTCTATGGGTTTGCCGGTCTGAATCAACATGAGACGCAGAAGCTGTTTCATAAGATCCGTCTTTACTCCCACCGCAGGGCAATCACTGTCCAGTTTCCACAGGCAGTGTTGAAATCGGAGCGTGAATGTGCTTTTATTGAAGATGTGACCACCTACATTACGGCTGGTGGAGATGTAGCTCCCTGCTACAGGTTTTCTCACCCCTATGAGGAATATGTCTTTGGAAGAAAAAAACATGTATCGAAACATACTTTTGGAAACGTAAATGATCAGAGTCTGCTCTCTATCTGGAATAGTGTGAATTACCAGCGTTTCCGCTATCAAATTCACTGCAACTTCTACCCTTCCTGCATGGACTGTGATTTGGTGGAAGGATGTGAATACGCCACTGAAACAAAAGAGGACTGTTACGGTGTACAGCCTACCTGCGCCGATTGCCTGTGGGCCAGGCGTTTCGTCCAATGCCCGTAGACTGGTCATGTGTGACTGTGGGTTGAAAAGTTGAGAAAGCACATCCATGATGCATGATTATTAATGGGTTAGGGTATAGGGTATAAAGTTAAAAATGCATTTTGAAAGCGAATAGTTAAAAGGCTTATGGGTTGCCTCTAATAACCTAAATAAACGGTACAAGGATGAAAGCTATGACGATAAAGGTGCGCCTTTTTGCCACCCTGAGGGATGGCAGGGAGAAAGAAGTGATGGTGGAAGGGAACGATGAACTGACCTGCCGTGACATTATTGATCAACTGGCCATTTCGCAAGAAGATGTTTCAATCCTTTTGATTAATGGCAGAGATGCAAAGTTGGATGATCCGCTCTCTCCGGAAGATGTTGTATCCATCTTTCCACCGGTGGGTGGAGGATGATGCCATAAAAGTGCAGATACAAACCGGTACACAGTCCTCATTTCACGGAACGGTTTTTCATCTTTATCGGAGGTGGGAATCATGCTGAAAGAAAAAATAATACAACGCAGACCAGGTATCCTAACTTATGGCATTACGCCGCCAAAGGCCGGCGAACCGGTGGAGAAAATCAGGGAAATTGCTGTGCGACAGGTGGAACGTATCAAAGGACTGCCCATTGACGCGCTGATTCTATATGATATACAGGATGAAAAAGAAAGGGTGAGTGCCGCTCGTCCGTTCCCATTCATGAAAACGCTTGATCCGGCACTCTACAGCCGGGATTATTTATCGGGTCTGTCGATGCCGCACATCATCTATAGATGTGTCGGGAAATATCCACCGGAAGAACTTGCGTACTGGGTGGAATCCAGCCGGGAAAAATCTCTTTATTCGGTGTTTGTCGGTGCCGCCTCGAAGTCCCAGACAGTCACCATGTCATTATCCCAGGCATATGAACTGGTTCCACATGGAGATGAGCACTTCCTTCTCGGTGGAGTGGCCATTCCCGAGCGGCATCTGACAAAAAAGGATGAACACCTGAGGGTATTTCAGAAAATGGAACAAGGGTGTCGTTATTTTATCTCACAGGCTGTATACAATGTGGAAGCATCGAAAAACTTTCTGTCAGACTATTATTTTTACTGCCAGGAACAGGAAGTTCCCATGGCACCCATCGTTCTCACCTTGACACCCTGTGGGTCACTTAAAACGTTGCAGTTTATGAAGTGGCTGGGAGTCAACATCCCTCGCTGGCTTGAGAATGAACTGGTACACAGCCGCGATATTCTGGACCGGTCTACCCAGCTGTCAATAAAAGCTTTTACGGAATTAATGCAGTTCGGTGCGGAAAAAAAAATTCCCATTGGATGCAATGTGGAAAGTGTATCCATCAACAAAGTGGAAATTGAGGCTTCCATCCAGCTTGTCAAAGAAATCAGCCGGCTGATGACATCACAGTATAAGGTTGATCAGGATTAATGAAGGTCAATAATAAGTTTCTGAAAGGATATTGTTTATGGGCCTATATGCGGACAAAATGAAGACGGTTTTATATGGGTTGGCCAATCGCCCATTTATTCCGGAAGAGCTGAGAGGTTCAAAACGACGGCTGATTCTTCATATCAGCGATACGCCTTCGGATATATACCCTTTTCTGTATCAGGTGGTTGAACAGTTAAACCCACTGGATCTTATTCACACAGGTGATCTGGCAGATAATTATAAAATTGAGTTTCAAAAATTTCACTTATCCCATTATCAGCGGGCGGTTTCTTCCTTTGTGCATCATTTGCAGGAAATCAGTGAAGCCCGGCTCCATATTGTCCTGGGCAACCATGATGATCCGGACACCTTAGCGGCCATTTTGCCGGGTTTCCCAATGCAAGCCAGGTGCATCGAGCTTAATGGGCGGCTGTTTTACGTAATGCATAAACTGGATAAGCTGCCTCAGAAACCGGGATACTATTGTTTTGGCCATCGATTCGAACCGGCTAATGAAGAAACCCGCAAATATGTCCTGCTGAACGGACTTCTCAACCTGAATGTGATTGATGTGGATACATGGCAGGTATTTCATTTGGAATATCCAGTAGGAACCAACGGTTACCGCAAAATGACAAAGGGCCGGATTGGATTATGATCTTGAACAGAGGGAGGAAATTGAATGGTCTATCTGAGGGTTGGGACACGGCTGCTGTTTATTCGGTCCACTTCACCGGACGGTACCTGCGATAAACTAATGGAACAATTGAAATTACGTCATGTGACAATGGAGGAGGGGCTACGGGAATCTGATGAGAATACCAGTCTGCTATTCATAACGCCCACTGGGCTGGAGGTAACAGACGCAGATGATGCCAGGCATATTTTACTCTCAAAGGAGAACGGGACCGGCATACTGAGCCAGATCATCAATAAAGGCCTCAGCAGTGAAATTCAGCGAGTGGATTTAGGTCCGCGCATCCTGATTCTAAGGGTACCAGACAACGAAGAAAAGGTGCTTACTGCACTGGCTAAGGATTATCATGCGCAGGTGGTCACCTGGAAAGAAGGGGTGCGTCTGGGAGAAAAAGACCAAACATTGCTGGGATTAACAACTCACCGGTTACACCAGGCACTGGGTGAAAATGCCATATTCCCCAAACAGCTGCTGATTGATCAACCCCTGCAGGAATGCTATGCACAATTGCGCCGGGAAGCGCTGCTTTATATCACTCACAGCCTGAAGGACGGATCGTGGTTTGAGTACCGTATCAATTTATTTGATATGAAGGAACGGTATGAACTGCATTATCAGCGCTTGATCCTTGTCATCGCCGCTTTGGAAATGGGACTCATCCTGGGGGAAAACTGGACCAGGGATCATGCGCTGGCGTTAATGTCCGTGCTGGCTTATCAGGTGCGCTTGTTTAGTTTCTTGCAGCCAAATGAAGTGAAACAGATTCTCATAGGATTGGAATATGATGGTGAGGGGCGGCGTTTAGCAGACTTTGATCTCTATCACCGGAATAAAAAAGTAGCCTGGACTCAAACACAGAAAGATGTAACGAAACTGTCAGAGAAGCGCAATAAAAAAGAAGAAGGAATTTACCGCCGCAATGAGCTGTTGAACAAATTGACCGGGAAGGAACAAAAAAAGCTGCTTGATCTGGAAAATATGATTAAAACCAATGTGTAAACCATTCTTTTTTTATCCGTATCATCCGAGGGGATATTTCATCATTCAGAGAACTTTTCTGACAGCAGCATGACATCCTTTGGAATCTGCTCCAGCTCAAGGATAGCCCCTTTTCCCATTTCGGTAACGTTCACAATATCCCGGTAGAGTTCAATGGCTGCTTCTTTTCCATAAAGCTCAAATAACTCTCCTGAGTTGCCCGACCATGTGATTACTTTTTTTCCGTCATGCAGCACCCATTCTTCACTGTTATGATACAGTGTTAAGTCTTCTTCGTTATATGTCAGTTGGTATTGACGCATGAGACATCCTCCTTAACTCTTTCGTGATTGCCTGCTTTACATTGGTTACAATTTATCGATACCCTGTTTGAAATGAGTTTAACTGTTTTTATGCTTCTTGAGAAAGACTCTAAAAAAGGATACAATAATATAAAAACCTCAAACAAGCGGCGAGTTGGCATCAGGCATACAAGCACTTTATGATGAGGACCTATTCAATTATCACAGGAGGGGTTATGAAAATGGTATTGGTGTTAAACTTCTTTTTGAGCGATGCCTTTGCACACAGCTTTGACCGGGTAGTCAAGAAACATCTGGAAGGTTCGGGCCACAATCCATCTTTTATCCGCGTCAGACCGGAAACCACTGCACAGCAGGTACTGCAAAATGCATCTGAAGCGACACATATGATTCTCTCCGGTTCCGAGGCATCCACTCTTGATGATCTGGGATGGGAAGATGAAATGAAGCAGGTGGTGGAGGTGTTTATAGAAAGTCACAGACCGATTCTTGGAATTTGCTACGGCCACCAATTTTTGGTGCGTTGCCTGGCGGGAAAAGAACACCTGCGAAAAGCGCCGCGGCCAGAAATGGGTTGGGGAGATCTGTTGCTGGAGCCAAACCCGCTTTTCGAAGGGATTAATCACCCCATATGCCTTCTGTCGCATTATGATGAGGCCGTGGATCTGCCGCCGGATTTTAAGGTGCTGGGTCAATCGGAAAAATGTGCGGTTCATGCTTTTCAGTACCGAAACCTGCCGGTCTGGGGCGTTCAGTTTCATCCGGAATATGACCTGGAAGCTGGGGAAGAAATATTTGATGATTTGGAAGCCAATGATCCGCTTTTTACTGACCACTTCACCAGTGATCTGGATGATGCAGAACGGTTAAAACAGAATACGCGGTTTTTCATTAACTTTGTTAACCAATAGTTTAGACAATTAATGGAGGAAACATGAAAAAACAGAAACAAACACCATCTCAGAGCCGACTGGCTTTTCCTGGATACAGCTGGATCATTGTGGGGATCAGTGCGCTGATCCTCTTTTTTTCTGGGCCGGGCCAAACCTTTAATGTGTCCGTTTTCATCAATTCTTATATTGAATCTGAAGGCTGGAGCCGATCGGCGGTTTCCGGCTTTTACTCAGTCGCCACACTGGCGGCTGGATTGATGATGCCTTTTTCCGGCAGATGGATTGACAGGAAAGGCCATCGGGTCATGACCCCTGTGATCGCAGGTTTGTTGGCGGGTGCGTGTTTATGGATGAGCTTTATGAAAGCTCCATGGATGTTGCTGACGGGGTTTTTTATGATCCGGTTAATGGGTCAGGGATCCATGACATTACTGTCGTCAACATTGACACCTCAGTGGTTTTTACGTAAACGGGGAATTGCATTGAGTCTGACAGCTCTCGGAGGCGTTGCAGGATCGGCGCTGATTCCGCTGATAAGCAACCGCTTGATCCTGGCTTATGGTCCTGCTTTTGCATGGCGGTTCTGGGCGCTGCTGCTGGCAGGTATCATGGTGCCCCTGGGCTGGCTGCTGATCCGAAACCGCCCGGAGGACATCGGCATGGGTCCGGATGGGATCATGCATTATGAGATGGATAGAGCAATCCCTCAACAATCACTTACAAAGCAGACGGTTCCGGCCGATGATGACTGGACGCCCAAGGAAGCGATGAAAGTCAGAGCTTTTTGGATGATGATTTTCTGTATGTTGGTGCCTTCGATGATCAATACAGGGATTACTTTCCACATGGTATCCATCATCGGAGAAAAAGGATTTGATTCCACCTTCGCCGCGTTGATTTTGAGCACCATCGCCATTGTCCAGCTTCCAGTTACTTTTGTGGCCGGCTGGATGTGTGACCGGTTTCCGGTACACCGCATCAAGGCTTTCAATTTTTCGCTGTTAGCCGCTGCCATGCTCATGGTATTGTACAGCCCTTCACGACAAATGCTGCTGGCCTATGCCGTTGCACATGGTGTTTTTACTGGAATCGATGCTGTCAGTACGGGTGTCTGGTGGCCCAATTATTTTGGGCGTCGCCATTTGGGCAGTATCAGGGGAATGGGGATGACTTCCATGGTCATTGGCTCAGCTCTGGGGCCGTTGCCTTTCGGATTTGCTTTTGACACCTTCGGCAATTACGAAATGATCATTCTGGCTATGCTGGTGTTTCCGGCAGCCGCTTTTCTGGCAGCCATCACGTCGCCTTCTCCAGTTAAACCAAGACACACTCAAGCAGGAAAAAGCCAATGATCCAACAGATGATCACCCAACGGGGCATCAACTTAAATGCTCAGCAGCATCGTGCAATGGAACATTACCGAGGACCTGCCATTGTGCTGGCAGTGGCCGGAGCCGGCAAAACGACGGTGATGTGTGCCCGGATGGCACATTTAATGACACATCATCAAGTGCCTCCAGAGAAGATCCGCAATCTGACTTTTTCCCGCGCTGCGGCGACGGATATGCAGAAACGCTTTATGTTTTTGTTTGGAGAACTGGAAGACAGTCATCAGGTAGTCTTTTCCACGATCCATTCCCTGGCGCACGGAGTGGTCCGCTCTTTCTATCGGCAACAGGGAATTTCCTTTCAGCTCATCGAAAACAGAAAGCATAAGCTGTATAAACCGCGACTCCTTCGAGCCCTTTATCAGCAGGTGAATCGAGCCTATCCTTCAGAAGATGAAATGGAGGAAATGCTGCAGAAAGTCAGCCTGGCGAAGAACAGGATGATGACAACAGAGGCTATTGGCGGTCTGGTAACCTCTGTCAAAGGATTTCAGTCCGTCTATCAACGGTATGAAAGTTATAAAAAAGCGAACGGATGGCTGGATTATGATGATTTATTGACCGAGGCATACCGGATTCTGGTGACGCATGAAGAATGGAAAGAGCGATACCACCAACGCTTCCAGTTTTGGCAGGTAGATGAATTTCAGGACACCTCCCTTTTGCAATGGCAGACCAGCTGCTGGAAGTAATCAATTTTTTCTGCAGGGACGTGACGGAAGCACAGGGATTGCGGGAAAAGCTGGAATCTCTGCGAGGCACCGCTGTTGATCATCGGGCGGCACTGACCTTAACAACCATCCACTCTTCTAAGGGACTGGAATTTGATCATGTTATTCTTGTGGATGTTTCAGAAGGCCTGTTTCCTGCGCGGACAAGCATCAAGGCAGTTAACGAGAAGCAGGATTTTCTGCAGCTGGAGGAGGAGAGACGGTTACTCTATGTGGCCATGACCCGTACCCGAAACAGCCTGACCCTGTATGCGCCTGTAAACAGCTTTCGGAAACGGAAAAATGAAAGCCGATTTAACAGCGAGATACGCCAAACGCAAACACCGGGTGTGTTGTCAACCGGAGGGAGATCTTTTCTCTCTTATACGAATGCCGATCATCCGGATGATAACCCGGTTGGATTTTTTATTAAGCCGGGAGATGCGGTAGAACATCGCTCCTTTGGGCTGGGGGAGATGAAAGAGGTTAATCAAACAAGTGTGGGCATCCGATTTGGTGACGGTGTTAAAAAGATTGCAAGCGATTTTATCAGGAAAGTGTTGACGATTCACACTGAATGAGTCAAAGTCGAACCGCGGAGACGGGCTTAATCCCATAATTGAAAGTGAGATACTCCCTTTTGAAGGGGTATAAGATTATCAAGATTGATTCTGGACATTTAATAAGCATTCCTGTAAAACGTGAAAATGACCTTTGAAAAAACAATAACCTCC
>JAWSUV010000005.1:0-51962 GCA_033549305.1 Bacillota bacterium
GTATTCTTACTGCCAAGGGCGGCATGACCTCCCATGCGGCAGTGGTTGCCCGTGGGATGGGTAAGTGCTGTGTTTCAGGAGCCGGAGAGCTGGACATAAACGAACAGGAAAAATATTTCGTCAGCGGTGACGATACTTTCCGGGAAGGCGATTTCATCTCGCTGGACGGCAATACGGGCAACGTATATGCCGGAAAAATTGGCACTCGGGAAGCCCGGCTTAGCGGCCAGTTTGTGACGCTCATGGAGTGGGCGGACGAGATTCGCACTTTGAAAGTCCGTACCAATGCAGATACCCCGCGTGATTCTGCCAAAGCGGTGGAATTCGGAGCAGAAGGGATCGGCCTGTGCCGTACAGAACACATGTTTTTTGAAGAAAACCGCATCGCTGTCATGAGGCGCATGATTCTTTCGCGCACGCTGGAAGACCGGAAAAAAGCGTTGGCGGAACTAATGCCGATGCAGCGTCAGGACTTTGTGGAAATATTTAAAGTAATGGAAGCCCGCCCGGATCCCCCCCTGCATGAATTCCTTCCCACGGACGCCGGAGACATTGACCGACTTGCAACAGAGCTCGATGTTTCCGTTAGCCAGTTGAAAAATACAGTCCGCGAACTGGGAGAAGTTAATCCCATGCTGGGCCATCGAGGATGCCGACTGGCAGTGACTTATCCGGAAATTTATGAAATGCAGGTGCAGGCGATCATGGAAGCAGCGACCTTTCTAAAAAGGGAAGGCCATCATGTAATTCCTGAAATCATGATACCTCTGATTGGAGAGATCAAGGAACTGCAGTATGTAAAGGAACTGGTGCTGCGTGTGATCCGCCAGGTTGCTGAACAAAGCGGCGAAACCGTTCCCTACCTTATCGGTACCATGATTGAGATTCCACGGGCTGCCATTACTGCGGATGATATTGCTAAGGAAGCCGAGTTCTTTTCCTTTGGGACCAATGACTTGACCCAGATGACATACGGATTCTCCAGGGACGATGCCGGCAGGTTTATCAAGGAATACCGGGATAAAGGGATCCTGGAGAAAGATCCTTTTCAGCAGATTGACCGACGTGGTGTTGGAGAACTGATGAAAATGGCTGTGAAGCTTGGAAGAGAAAGCCGGCCGGACTTAAAACTGGGAATCTGTGGTGAACACGGCGGAGACCCCAGCTCCGTAGAATTCTGCCATCTCATCGGGTTGGATTATGTGTCCTGCTCACCCTTCCGGGTTCCGATTGCGAGGCTGGCAGCAGCACAGGCTGCCATTCGCCATCAGTAGTCCAGGCGCATTTCAATAAAGCAAGAACAATCATCGAACCCTGCAGCTGTTATAGACTGCAGGGTTCATCATGTTAGTAAAAAATAATTGAGAATATGAGTCAGTTTTGATATAATACATAGCTTGTGAGGGTATTGATATAGAGAAGGAGTGATGCGGCTTGGCAGAAGAAACGATCATCCGATCCATGACAGAAGCGCATGAAAAATCATTTTTAGCTCCCTACGCCCAATTAAGTGCCAGCAGCCGCGGCAGACTGGTGTCGGAAGAACCATGTGAAATCAGGACATCCTATCAGCGGGACCGGGATCGGATTATTCATTCTGAGTTTTTTCGCAAGCTGAAGGGAAAGACACAGGTATTCATTCTGAAATATGAATTTTACCGCAGCAGGCTAACCCATACTCTTGAAGTCAGTCAGATCGCCCGAACCATTGCCCGGGCTTTACGATTAAATGAAGATTTGATTGAAGCCATTGCCATGGGTCATGATTTGGGCCATACATGCTTCGGTCATACCGGCGAAGAAGTGCTGGACAGGCTTACAGGTCATTTTGCTCATAACGAACAGAGCCTTCGGGTGGTGGATGTGCTTGAACGGGAAGGAAGAGGACTGAACCTGACCTATGAGGTCCGTGACGGCATCCTTAATCACACAGGGGAAGGAATTCCCTTCACCATGGAAGGCAAACTGGTGAAAATTGCAGACCGAATCACCTATCTGTGCCATGATATCCAGGACAGTCTCAGTGCCGGCATTCTTACCGATAATGAGATTCCATTATTATTCAAAAAAGTGCTGGGCAGCAGCCACAGCCAGCGAGTCAATGCATTTGTTCAGGATATGGTTCTTGAAACGAACCGGCAGCTGAAAGCAGACAATGAACAGAACATTTATCAAACGCCTCACATGGCGTTTGTGATGCAGGAGCTCCGTGAATTTATGTTTAACCGGGTGTACAATGGAGAAATCTGCATGAGGGAAAAGGAAAAGGCAACGCATATTGTGGAGTTCCTGTACCATGCGTATACGAAACAGATGTCTGATCGGGAAGCAGCTGATCTGATTGCAGGATTAACCGACAATATGGCCATCAAAGAATTTCAGGATCTGATTATCCCGTTTCCCAAATGATCGGAAGCTTATTTCTGGCGGCAGGCAGGATTTGCCGAATCAGCGTCGAATAAAAACGAATAGAAAAGGATTCTCAGCGCCCGTAAAATCAGAAATGGTGTGTGAATGGTGAAAAAGCGTATTCCAGACGATATTGTGAATGAAATAATCAGCCGAAATGACATTGTCGAAGTGATCAGCGAATATCTGCCCCTTCAGCCGGGTGGAGCCAATCACAGTGCCCTGTGCCCTTTTCACAATGAAAAAACACCGTCTTTCATGGTCAGTCGCGAAAAGCAGATTTTTAAATGTTTTGGCTGTGGAGCAGCCGGCAATGTGGTCGGGTTTATCATGGAAAAAGAAAACCTTGATTTTGTGGAAGCTCTGAAAAAACTGGCGGAACGCGTTCATATGCAGATCCCGGAAGAGGACATGACCCCTGAGGCAAGACAACAGCTGCAGGAACAGCACCAGATGATGGACCTGCATCGTGAAGCCGCCGCTTTTTATTTTAAGTGTCTGAAAAAAAAGGGGAATATGGGAGCGGCCTACCTGGCAAAGAGAGGCTGGAGCATACAAACCATCAAAAGCTTTGGACTGGGTTATGCCCCGGACCAGTGGGATGCTCTCAGCCGCCATTTACTTAAAAGAGGCTACACAGAGGAACAGGCAGTTAAATCTGGCCTGGCCATTAAAAAGAAAGAAAGCGGCAGTGTGTATGACCGCTTTCGCAACCGGGTCATGTTCCCCATCTTTGATATCCGGGGAAATGTGGTGGCTTTTGGCGGCAGAATCCTGACGCCGGAAGGAACTCCCAAATACTTAAATTCACCTGAAACTCCGACATTCAACAAACGTCATTTATTATACGGACTCAACATTGCACGGACACATCTCCAGCAGAACACACTAATTCTGGTGGAAGGGTACACCGATGTGATCAGCTTGCATGAACGTGGTTTTCGCAACAGTGCAGCCACCCTGGGGACTTCTCTGACTCCTGATCACGCTCGACTGGTGGAAAAGATCGCTGACCGGGTAATCCTTTGCTTTGACGGGGATGAGGCGGGATTACGGGCGGCGCAGCGTAGTATCCAGATCTTCCGGCAGACTAAACTGGAAGTCAGGATCCTGACCCTCCCAAAAGGAACGGATCCGGATCAGTATGTACACGAAAAAGGTGCTGAGTCATTCCAGCAATTGCTGCAGCAGTCTCCTGCTGCGGTGGATTATCAGATTTCCCTGATTCGGCGAAAACACTCCCTGGCAACTGTAGAAGGAAAACTCCACTTTGCCCGGGAAACGGCTGAGATACTGAAACAAATCGACAGTCTGGTGGAACGGGAAGCTTATGCCGGAAGAATATCTGAAGAAATCGGCGTTTCAAAAACCTCTTTTATGCAGGAATTACAGAATAGCGGGCGCTTTGAGGCGCAAACCCGGCAGGTGCGCCGGGAAAGGTATCCTCTGGGAAGAGCATCAGGGATCGAAGCCATGATTCCCCTCAAAGCCGAACCGTTAGTGGCTGTTGAACGGCAATTTTTAAAATGGATGCTGGTGCACCCGGATGAAATCAGGAAGCTTGAGGATCGAGTGACAGATGATCTGTTTCAGGATCCGGCACATAAAATTATTTTTCAGACAATCCTGGAAAATTCGGAGGAATTAATCCTTAATCGAAAAAAGTTTGATTTGTTTGCAGGATTTGAAAAAGAATTGGCGAATATAGAAGAAATCGAGGATCATGATTTGCCATTGGAAGAAATGGTAAAGCGGTTTACTCGTTTCATAAAGATATACCGTCTCAAAAAACAATTAAAGCATCTTGAAATGCTGCAAAATCGTCTAACGGAAAACAGGGAATTGAACCCGAAAGAGAAGGAAGATGAAATGCTGACCATGGGAATGGAAATCAGGCGTATTAATATAGAACTGCAACAATTGTCATTGCAGAAGGGAGGGATAACCAATGGATAGTCAGGCCATCGACATGACTAAAGTAATGCTGAAAAAGCTTCTTGAAAAAGGACAGAAAGATGGACACCTCACCTATGATGAGATTATGGACGCGCTGGAAAAGGCGGACTTGGATAAAGATCAGATTGATGACCTGTATGACCAGTTTACAAACCTGGGAATTGACATCATTGGTGAAAAAGAAGAGGATCTGGAACTGGATGATCCTGACCTGGAAGAAACAGATCTGGATGAAGATGAGAAACCTGAAGATATAGCCGAAGATGAACTGGCAATGTTAAAAGGTGTCAATATTGACGATCCTGTGCGGATGTATCTGAAAGAAATTGGAAAGGTGCCGCTGTTGACCAGTCTGGAAGAAATTGATCTGGCCCAGCGTATGGAGAATGGAGACGAACAGGCTAAGAAGCAGCTGGTGGAAGCCAACCTGCGTTTGGTGGTCAGCATCGCCAAGCGTTATGTAGGCCGGGGAATGCTTTTTCTTGATTTAATTCAGGAAGGTAATCTTGGACTGATCAAAGCGGTGGAAAAATTTGATTACCGCAAAGGCTACAAGTTCAGTACTTATGCTACCTGGTGGATCAGGCAGGCTATTACCCGGGCGATTGCCGATCAGGCGCGAACCATCCGTATCCCGGTGCACATGGTGGAAACCATCAACAAACTGATCCGTGTTTCCCGGCAATTGTTGCAGGATCTTGGGCGTGAGCCAAAACCGGAAGAAATTGCCCGCGAAATGGATATTACCGAAGAGAAGGTTCGTGAAATCCTAAAAATTGCCCAGGAACCTGTTTCCCTGGAAACGCCCATTGGAGAAGAAGAGGACAGTCATCTGGGTGATTTTATTCCCGATGACGACGTACTTGCACCAGCCGATTCTGCTGCTTTTTCTCTTTTGAAGGAACAACTGGTGGAGGTGTTGCACACATTGACGCCGCGGGAACAAAAAGTATTACGGCTGCGATTTGGTTTGGATGACGGCCGTGCCAGAACACTCGAAGAAGTGGGAAAGAAGTTCCAGGTTACACGGGAACGAATCCGGCAGATCGAAGCCAAAGCTCTTCGCAAACTGCGACACCCCAGCCGCAGCAAGAAGCTAAAAGATTATCTGGAGTAGTTCCCGTATGAAAGCGCAACTGTTTTCCTTAGGATTCGCCATGGCGAATCCTTTGTTTTCGATTTAGAGGGAGAGGATAAATATGCGCATCACCCTGCCTCCCCGGCTGAAAGCCATTGCGGAAGCTGTCACGAAAAACACAACAGCAGCGGACATAGGCACAGATCATGGCTACCTTCCGGTATATTTAATTAAACAGGTGGGACTGGAAAAAGTGATTGCCACCGATGTCAATGAAGATCCCTTGTCAAAAGCCCGCCGCATTATTAACCGTCATGGTTTACGAAAGCAGGTTGAACTGCGCCAGGGAGATGGACTGAGAGTGTTGGCAGCAGGAGAAGCGGAGACCATTATCATAGCCGGCATGGGCGGTGCGCTGATTGGTGAACTGCTTCAGGCATCACCTGAGGTGGCGCAACGGGCGGACCGGCTGATCCTGCAGCCGGTACAGTCGGTTCCGGAACTGCGCCGTTATCTGTTGATTAGCGGCTACCGAATCATCGCAGAAAAACTGATTCAGGAAAAATTCCGATTTTATGAAATGATTATTGCACGATACGAAGCACTGCCGCCGATGCAACCGGATCCTCTGCTGCTGCAGATTGGAGCATTTATTCGCTACCAGGAACCTGCAACGGCGCAGGCGTACCTACAACGAAAAATTCGCCTGCTGGAGAGAAAAAGACAGGGACTTCTCAAGGCTGAAGTGAAGGACACTGCGTTCATCGAGGAAACGACCCGGCTCATCCGGGTACTGAAGGAGGAATTGGCATGGTTTTTAAGGTAAAAGATATTGCTGCAGCGATAAACCGAATGGCTCCCCCTTCTCTGGCCATGGACTGGGATGCAGTGGGATTGCAGGTGGGTTCGCCGGAAACTCCGGTAAACACGATTTTTATTGCTCTTGACTTAACGGAGAAAAGCCTGGAAGAAGCGATCGCCTACCGACCACAATTGATCATTACCCACCATCCGTTTATTCTTTCACCGTTAAAAAATATTCGGACGGATCAGTCTCAGGGCAGAATGATTCAGCGGCTGCTGGCAAGAGATATTGCCGTGTTTGCCGCCCATACCAACATGGACATTGCCCAGGGCGGTTTAAATGACTGGGTGGCAGATAAATTGTCACTTCAACGACTGCTTCCACTTGAAATAACAGCGATAGATCCACTATTTAAACTGGTGGTATTTGTGCCTGAGGAGCAGGCGCAGAAAGTAGCAGACGCACTGGCGGAAGCAGGTGCCGGCCATATTGGAAATTACAGCCATTGCAGTTTTCGTACCGGTGGTACCGGAACCTTTAAACCGCAGGAAGGAGCAGAACCTGCAATCGGTAAACTGCATCAACTGGAGAATGTGGCAGAAGTGCGGCTGGAAACCATTGTTCCGGCAAACATAACCGGACAGGTAGTCCAGGCAATGCTGCTTGCACATCCCTATGAAGAGGTGGCATATGACCTGATTCGCCTGGAAAACCCTGGAAACACACAGGGGATTGGGCGTATGGGTGAGCTTGAAGAGCCGGAATCATTGGAACAGTTTATCCATCGGTTGAAAACGCTTTTTCATGTAGATTTCCTCCGCTGGGTTAAAGGCGCCGGAGAGACGATTCAAAAAGTGGCGGTGGTGACGGGCAGTGGTGCCAGCACCATTCGGCAGGCGGCTTTATCCGGCTGCGATGCACTGGTGACGGGGGACGTGAAGTACCATGATGCTCAG
The DNA here is from genome assembly GCA_033549305.1 of Bacillota bacterium. Classification (GTDB taxonomy): domain Bacteria; phylum Bacillota; class Clostridia; order Peptostreptococcales; family Tindalliaceae; genus Anoxynatronum. The sequence continues at coordinate 7,205 of JAWSUV010000005.1, forward strand.
GCAGCTGAAATGCTGGGACTGCATTTGTTTGATGCGGGCCATTTTGAAACGGAAATCTGTTTCGTAGAGATCATGGCAGCTTATTTACAGGAATATTTTCATGATCATCCGGCAGAACTGAAAATTATTTCTGCTGCATCGCCCAAAAGTCCTCTTCAGTTAGGATAATAGCCGCACAATCATGCAAAATATGTGAACCTGTTGCAATTAGTGTCTTTGACACAAACGCACAGGCATGATACAATTAAATTGTCCAAGGAATACACAGCGAGTAAGCCAGACAGTCGCGGCATCACACTGTGATGACGAGGAAAGTCCGAGCTCCTCAGGGCGATGGCGCTGGGTAACCCCCAGTAGAGGCGACTCTAAGGAAAGTGCAACAGAGAGATACCGCCCGGCCTCCAAAAGGCCGGGTAAGGGTGGAAAGGTAAGGTAAGAGCTTACCAGCAGTCTGGTGACAGGCTGGCTATGTAAACCCCGCCAGGAGCAAGACCAAGTAGGGACGCAAAAGCGGCTGCCCGTCGTGTCCCGTGGTAGGTTGCTTGAGCCGATTGGAGACAGTTGGCCTAGATAGATGGCTGTCTAATACAGAACTCGGCTTACAGGTTTACTCGCTGACTGGATCATGGACCACCCGGCTAATTGCTTTCAGGCAATGGCCGGGTTTGTTTTTTTGAAAAAAATCATGTTGTCAATATCTTAAACGTAAAAAACAGCCATGTGAGCCAATGCTATTGCTGTTTTTTGAATAGGGCAAATGTCCCGATTAAAGTTGATATATGTCCCTTTTTATGAGATAATATGAATAAGAAATCAATGGAAAATTCTGTGTTATCCAGCAATTCTGTGTCTCTGCTCTTCCAATACCTGAAAAAGGGGGCGGAAACATGAATACGATGATTGGACCCATCCGATCCATCAACTGGCATACTGTCCAGTCAGGTGTCATCTTTCTGATGGCTGTGATAATACTGGCGTTACTGTTCACTTTCATTCCACAAATGCAAATGGAGATGCCTCCATCGATCGCCGGTTATCAGTTCTTTCGAGTAGTTGGGCACAGCATGGAACCAACCTTCAGTAACGGATCAATTCTGGTGACACGTCAAACTTTACCTGAAAATATTCAACCATCTGATATCATCACGTACCAATGCACGCGAAGCCAGGTGGCTCTGACAACGCATCGGGTAAAAAAAGTGATATGGAATGCTGACGGAAGTCTCCAGTTTATCACACGTGGTGATAACAACCCGGTGACAGATCCGATCCCGGTGTGTGACTGTGATGTGGTGGGAAAGGTCGTGTGGGTAATTACGACGCCTGTTAATGCGGTTACAGTCGCCACAACACATCTTCTAAACAATCTCCAGATCTTTATTGCCGGTGCTTTCCTTCTGCTGACATGGCTGAGGAAGCAACAGCAGGATCATCATGAAGATCAACAGCTTTTTCGATAGATCTTAATCAGCTTACACTGCCCCCAGTCTTTGATGACAGGGGGCAGTAGATGTTTACAGCCATATTATTTGGAATAAAACTCCACCACCAACTGTTCGTTGACTTCTACAGGAATACTCTCCCGTGGTGGTGTCATTGCCAACCTGCCGCCGTACTGTTCCGGAAGTTTTTCAAGATATGGATGATGTGTGGTTGGTTCCTGGAGATATAGATGAGTGAAATGGTCATTTTGTCGTGATTTGTCCTTCAAATTAATCAGATCTCCCGGCAAAACCATGTGGGAGGGAATCGTCACTTTCCTGCCATTTAACTCAATATGGCCGTGATTGACCATTTGTCGTGCCTGACGAACTGAATGGGCAAGACCCAGACGATACACAAGGTTATCCAACCGGCTTTCCAGGAGCTGCACCAATACTTCGCCCGTGACACCAGGGTGCTTCATGGCACTGGCCACATATCCCTGGAACTGCTTCTCCATCACATTGTAATAAGCGCGCAATTTTTGTTTTTCCAGTAGTTGGACACCGTAATGCGACAGTTTTCGGGCATTTCTGTCGAAAACGGCACCAGCCCGTTTCATTGCCTTTGGATGGCCGCAAATATTGACCCCCAGACGGCGACTGGTTTTAAAGCGTGGTTCCATCATTTTTGCCACTGATTATTCCTCCTGACAGTCAATAAGTACTGTGCCGCGGTAAGCCTGTTGGCGTTACAATCATACCATAAATTGGAGCAAATGAAAATAATTATCAATATAAAAATTCATTTATTTGGAAAGGATCCGTTTTTTCGGGTATAATGTAACATGGTGCCTCTTGTAAACAAGGATACATTGAGGCCAGGATTCGGACTGGAGTTGAAAATCGTGCAGATTAACCTGATTGTTGTGGGAAAAATAAAAGAAAAATACCTTGTGAACGGAATCGCAGAATATACCAAACGATTATCCCGGTACTGCACGTTGCGCGTCTTTGAAGTAGCGGATGAAAAAGCACCGGAAAAACTCAGTGAAAGTGATATGACAGCGGTGAAAAATCAGGAAGGAGAACGCATTCTAAAGCAGATCAAAGAAGGGATGTATGTGATTGTTCTGGATCTGGAAGGGAAGACGTTATCGTCGGAAACTTTTGCAGCCAAACTGGAACGGCTTTCACTTCAGGGGAACAGCCAGGTGGCGCTGATCATTGGTGGATCACTGGGCCTTTCGAATGCGGTTCTTCAGCGAGCGGATGAAAAGATCAGCTTTTCGAAAATGACCTTTCCCCATCAGTTGATGCGCTTGATCTTACTGGAGCAGTTGTACCGGTCATACCGGATCAATCGAAATGAACCATATCACAAATAATCCATCAGCAGATAACGAACAACAGCTGACATCAAAGCAGCATAAAACAACCCTGAGAGGTGATACTTCTGAACACGAATAAGCAAAAATCGATCCATGTGATCATCAGCAGCCTGCTCTTATTCATTATTGTAGCGGCCTGGATGGCATCCATCCTTCTGTCTCCTTTTTCAGGATCATACCAGGAACAGTTGCTACAGGTGGTGGCTCATTGGTCTTTTTTTCAAATCAGTTTTGGAATTGCCTTGGCGATTGCCCCTCTTTTTGTATATTTTTTAATTTCGCTTCATTATTACCTGTCAGGGGAAATCAGTGTGCTTAAAGCCGCTGGATTGACCCTGGCCGCAGGGTATCTTCTGTGTGCTTCGGGATCCTATGGGACACAGCTGACAGTGCTTCCATATTATCTGCGCAAAAACATGCCGGCGATGGCGGAAATATGGTTTTTCAATAACTCTGAGTCCCTTGCATATGTTATTAACCAGACAGGATATGCTCTTTGGGCACTTTCGGTGCTGTTGCTTTTTGGAAATGAGGGTAAGAGGGAGGGAATAAGGCGATGGTTGGGAAGTTTGTTTATCCTGTCAGCGCTGCTGTCCCTGGCAGCCTATGGAGGCCTATTGCTTGATAATCCTCCCCTGAACGCCCTCACCGTACCAAGCGGCGCACTGACGATTCCCATCACCGTTCTTGCATTTACCATGGCTGTCAAAACGTTTCGAAACGGCAGGGAAGAAGATGCATCAACCAAACAACCATCAGAGACGCCAGTCTCAGGGGAAACCAATGTTGATGAGCCATCAAACTTAAACAGTCTGACGACGGAGGGTCATTCAGTTTTGGATGAAGCGCTGAACAGCGAAAGGATAAATCGCGAGGTTCAATCACCTGATCAGGAGAAGACGCACGGCAGCATCACACTAAAGAACGTACTGGTGATACTGGGGTTAATGATCGTAATACCAGCGGTTGTATTGGGCAGCTTTTTAGGGGTGGTGAGTCTGATGAACCAGGTGCCGGAGGAACAGGAAACCATCACAGTGGAGCAGCAACAGTCACAGTTTTTGCCGGTGGGGGAAGCTTTTTCAATCATGACATTTAATATCGGGTACGGCGGTTTGGATCAGGACCGGGATTTTTTTATGGATGGCGGCGTTGAATCACGGTCGGAGAGCCTGGAGCGTACTCTTGAGAATACCCGTGAAATGATCGATTTTCTGACATATAATCCTTCGGATATCATGCTGTTGCAGGAAGTTGACATCCGGTCTTCCCGCAGCTTCAATGTCAATCAGGTGGCGGAATTCAAGGAAGCTTTCCCCCATTATGCCCATGCTTTCGGGTGGAATTACCGGGCGCTGTGGGTGCCTGTGCCGATGATGCGTCCCATGGGATATACTGACTCCGGGATCAGCACCTTCAGCCGTTATGCCATCGAGCAGGCAGTCCGTTACCAGCTGCCCGGGTCGGAAGCCTGGCCACGACAGCTTTTTGATCTGGACCGCTGCATGGTGGAAGCTCGTATTCCGGTGGAAAATGGTCAAACACTCATACTGGTTAATCTCCACCTGTCAGCCTATGACAAAGGTGGTAAAGTCAGAGAGCAGCAACTGGGTTTTTTAAAGCAGTACCTGACAGAACAGGCGGCCCTTGGCCATTATGTTATTGCCGGCGGCGACTGGAATCACCTGTTGGATCCGACCCAGTTGACAAATCCGGATTTTCTGGATCAATGGCCGGAATGGCTCATGCCGCTGCCGAAAGATTTTACACCACCGGGTTATCAGTGGGTTGTAGACAAAAATGTCTTCACGGTACGGGACAATGCGACGCCTTACCGGGCGGGAGAGACCTTTACTACTGTTATTGACGGGTTTCTGGTTTCTGAAAATATCCGGATTCATGAGGTGGCAGGATACGATCTGGGTTTTGTCAACAGCGACCACAACCCGGTAAGTGCCGTTTTGTCGTTGATTCCTGAAGACCTGGGAGGAGAATAATTCATGGTACCAATCAGATTATTGACAGATCAAGACGCATCCGCCATGGCGCGGTTGATGCTCAACGCTTATCCTGGCTATGACCTGTCTCCCAATGCGCGGCAAACCACAGAAGACTGGGTCAGGCGAGAGGTGAAACGAGGAGAGGAGGATCGGCTGGCTGGATGGTTTGAGGCAGATGGAGCATTATCAGGTGGGATCAGGATTTTAACCCAGCCAATGAACCTGAGAATGAAGCAGGTTAACGCCATTGGACTGGGCGCCTTGTGTGTGGACCTGCTGCACAAAAAGAAAAAGATCGCGCTGGAGCTGCTTCGGTGGTCGTTTGAAGAAGCCAGGAAAAGTGGTATTTCAATGGCCGTACTGGATCCTTTCAATATTGGTTTCTATAAAAAAATGGGCTGTGGCATTGCCGTCAAACATCACCAGTTTCGACTCGCGCCGTCTCAATTACCGGATACAGGCGACCGGAATCAGGTGAAAGAGCTCACCAGACGCGACTATCCGGCCATTATGGCCTACCAGCGCCGTTATTTTAGACAGCATCATGGTATGCTGCAACGGGCGGAGCATGAAGTGAAAGAGGTGCTGGATGGTTGCCAGATGATACTCGGAGTATGGGAGCAGGAGCAGTTGGCCGGTGTCATGCCCATTCGGTTCCAGCGCACCGGACCGGACAATGTTTTCAGGACACATCTCATTGTTGAAGAACTGTTGTATAATCATACACATGTACTGCAGGCTTTTCTGTCCTTTCTCCATGCCCAGGCGGACCAGATCGTACAGGTGATATTCACCAGTCAGGACAGGTTTTTCGAAGCCCTTTTTGAGAACCCTGATACAGGTTGTGATGACACTTTCCACACCCGTAAAAATGAAATTTACCGCACCGGAAACGGCATGATGATCCGCATTCTGGATGTTCCCCGGGTCATGGAAACCGTTGAAGTACCAGACAGGCTGGCAGAACGTCTTCCATTGCGCGTTGCGCTGACAGATCCGATGATGCTCGATCAGGCAGGAAAATGGATATTCTCTGATGCCGGCGGCAGACTGGCGGCGAAGAAGTGCATGGACAATGAGGAAACGGATGGCACCCTTGACATAACGGATCTGGCTTCACTGGTGATGGGGGCTGTGGACATGGACTCATTGCTGCGCTACGGCAGAGTCCAGGCAGTTCACCCGGCGCGCATGGGTGTACTGGGAGAGTTGCTGCATTATCCTGTGGCGCCTGTCTGTTTGAGCCGCTTTTAAATGTGGAAGGGAATATCAACTTATCAGGAGGTGGATTCATGAAGCTCATTTCATGGAACGTTAACGGTATCAGGGCATGTGTCAAAAAAGGATTTTTGGATTACTTTCATGAGGTTGATGCGGATATATTCTGTCTTCAGGAAACGAAAATGCAGGAAGGGCAGCTGGAATTAGAACTGGATTCTTATCACCAGTACTGGCATTCAGCGCAGAAAAAAGGTTACTCCGGTATAGCAGTGTTTACGAAAGAAAAACCGAATGCTGTGGTCTATGGCATTGGAAGCGGGCTGGATATCTTTGAAAACGAGGGAAGGGTCATTACCCTGGAGTATGATGATTTTTATCTGGTCAATGTTTACACGCCCAACTCGCAGAGGGATTTAGCCCGTTTGGAATACCGGATGGAATGGGAAGACCTGTTTCGGAAATACCTGAATCAGTTGAGTCAAAATCGTCCGTTGGTGATTTGTGGTGACTTGAATGTGGCCCATCAGGAAATCGATCTGAAAAATCCCCAGTCCAACCGTCGCAATGCAGGATTCACTGACGAGGAAAGGGAAAAAATGTCAAAGCTCCTGAACAGTGGATTTGTTGATACTTTCCGTTATTTTTATCCGGATCGGGAAGAGGCATACACCTGGTGGTCCTATATGGGCAAAGCCCGTGAAAGGAATGTAGGGTGGCGGATTGACTATTTCATTGCTTCTGATGCCATGGTATCATGGCTTCAGGATGTGGATATCCATGACCAGGTCATGGGCAGCGACCATTGTCCGGTGGAGCTGACACTTCAACGGCCGTCGATTTAACCCATAAAGGGGGAGAACGACATGAGACGGATCTTCATTGCAGTGACATTGGATGAAGCCATTCATCAGAGTCTGGAAAAAACCCAGAAATGGATAAGACCGTTGCTGACGAAGGGGCGGTTTGCGAATCCGTCACTTTTTCATCTGACCATTCAGTTTTTAGGAGAACTGTCGGAAGATCGAATTCATTCTCTGGTGAACACCCAACACCATTGGACGGGTGATATCAGGCCCTTCAACCTGCGGATTGAAAGATTGGGTTGTTTTGATAAAAGAAACAAAGCTGTTTTATGGGCAGGGGTAGCAGAAAATCCGCCCTTAAATCGGTTGGCAGAAGAAGTCAGAGAATCCTTGAAATTAATGGGGTTTGTTGATCCTAAGCCTTTTAAACCCCATATCACGCTGGTCAGAGAAGCGGTTTTTAGAGGACCGGATGCCCGGGATGTCTTTTATAAACAGGCGTTAGTAATTCCATCCTGCGAGGTGGATGGCTTTCATATTATGGAAAGCAAACTGGAAAATCAGAAACGTGTCCACCGGTCACTCAAACAGATTTTCTTTTGAGGGTCAAACACCCGGAAGGTGTCTATTGAACCGGAAGAGGCAAAAATAATCGGGATTTTTTCCGTTTTTTTTTATTTTATATGAAATGTGGGAAGGGTATTCGTTATGGGTGGGTATATAAATACAAAAGGCATGCTTAATAAGCCGAATGGCCGCGTTTCGATTCCGTTTTTACAAGTATATGAGGGGGTGGATGAAGATGACGCTGGATATTACACTGGAACCGGGCATGGAACATCTGATTCAGAAAAAAGTTGCATATGAACACCGGCCCTGGTCAGCATGATGATCGAAGCGTGTGTTGATCTGGTGGGTTACAATGTGCCAGATGGCTATATTACCGTGGCCCGCAGCATGCAGCTGACTCATGAGAAAGCGACGCTGCAGGGAATGACGGTGACTGTGAAAGCCACCATTGACCGCATTGAAAACAACGTGATTTATTTTGATTTAAACTGTTTTGATGAAATTGGGCAGATTGCCAAGGGGCGAATGGAACGTCATGTTGTCAATAAAGATGCCCTGATCAAAAGGGCGCATGAACGATCAAAAAGCCTGGAAGATATGAACCGCTGAATACCAGGATTATCTCAAAGAAACAAAAAGGTACCTCCTGACGTCATCATTGTCAGGAGGTACCTTTTGCAGAAAGGATTCATTGCTGTCCGGCCTGTCCGGCGATAATCAGCACCATTTCTTCCGGGGTTGAACCCGCTGGAATCTGGAAAGTTCCGGATTTCAATTTCAGGGAAAGTTCCAAGGATTCAGCAGATGCTACAAAGGCATCGGTATCAGGCAGCAGGCGGTGTTCCACAAGGATCCGGGCGATGCCAATGCCAGGTGTCCCATTGGGAATAGTGACAGTCACCAGTTCACCGGCAGCTGGAGGCGTCGGTGCCGGCGGCGGCGCCTGTTCAGGCTCCGTTTCATGGCGTGAGTTCTCTATCCCCGGTTCCTCCGCTGACGGAGAAGGAATATCAACATCGATGATAATGGTTTCCGAGTCAGGCGCCGGAGCGATTGCTGGAGAATCTGCAGGTTGTGCAATCACAACGGGGGTGTCATCAAATATGGTGTTGAGATTAGTATAAACGACCATAAACATAGCAGCCATGATCAGCAGCCCTAAAAAGATATCTGAATAATCATGAAGAAAGTCTTTGATCTTTTCCATCTGTGTCGACACCTTTCTTTTGAACTCAAACCAAGCATAGCACAGTTTCTCCGGCATTTCAACAGACCTTCAGCAAGACGGATGCAAGGTCATTGCTTTCAGTTTGTCGCAGTGGTACAATAGGATTAGTTTTATATCTGTTACATTGGAACAGGAGGCTTTTACTGAATGAAACAGGAAATAATGGAGTGGGTTAAAACCATTCTTATCTCATTACTGATTGCACTGGTCATCACTACGTTTGTTAAACCCACTATTGTAAAAAACCATTCCATGAGTCACACCCTGGAAGAAAATGATTTTTTAATGATCAACCGGTTACTGTATCGTCGCGGAGAACCCAATGAGGGTGATATTGTTGTGTTTAAATCACCGCTGTTAACAGCCACAGGCCAGGAAAAATTGTTAATCAAGCGAGTTATTGCCCGTTCCGGGGATGAGATCACCATACGGGACGGCCATGTATATGTCAATGGTGAAATGCTTTCCGAATCTTATCTGGAAGACGATTACACCCTGGGAGAACTGAGCCTGGTGATCCCCGAAGGGAAAATGTTCGTGATGGGTGACAATCGAAACAATAGCTTGGACAGTCGGGATCAGGCACTTGGCCTGGTTGATGAGACGGATATTGTGGGGAAGGCATTTTTGCGGCTGTATCCCTTTAACCGGTTCGGGTGGCTGCATTAAAGCTGGGAGACTGATTGTATGGGAGGCTGAAGGGATGACAGCAAAAAAGAAAAGAATCGGCAAAGAGATGATCAGCGTGACAATTCATGGCCATGGGACTTTTAATTACCCCCATGGCATATCTTTGGAGGAAGTCAGCAGAGATTTCCAGTCCACATCGCCTTATCTGATCATTGCCGGTATTGTCGGAAACGAATTAAAAGAATTGCGCCATACCCTGGATGAAGACTGTGAGGTTAAGTGGCTGGATTACTGTTCTTCCATTGGCTCCAGGATTTATAAACGCAGTCTGTCTTTTGTTTTTGTGAGAGCCTGTATGGAGCTATTCTCTGGATGTCATGTTTATGTGGAACATTCCATCAGCAAGGGTTTGTATTGCGAGGTCAAATACAAAAATCCCCTCAACGAAGAGATGGTAGACCGGATCCACCAGCGGATGAAGGAAATCATCGACGAAGATGTACCCTTTCATAAAAGCAGGATCCCGGTTGAGGAAGCGATGGATATTTTTCGTGACTACGATCAGCAAAGCAAGGTCCGTCTGCTGAAATACAGGGAAAAACCTTATATCAAAATTTATCAGTGCGGGTGGCTGAAAAACTATTTCTACGGCTACATGGTGCCTTCTTCAGGGTATCTGAAGCAATTTGATATCACCTGGTATGCGCCGGGAGTTGTGTTGCGATACCCACGCCCGGAAGAGAATGGGAAAATCCCGGACTTCGTGGACAATCCAAAACTTTTCAAAGTCTTCAGAGAATCGGAAAAATGGGCTAAAATTCTTCAGATTGATTATGTCGCCGCATTAAACGATATGATCGTCAGCAGGAATGAAGCTGAATTCATTCGCATCGCTGAAGCGCTTCATGAAAAGAAAATCGCTGAAATAGCGGACATTATTACTGAAAATTTGGATAACCGCCGACTGGTTCTGATAGCAGGCCCATCTTCCTCAGGAAAAACGTCTTTTGCCAGGCGCCTTGCGGTCCAGCTAAAAGTAAACAGCCTTAAACCAGTCAGTATTTCGCTGGACGATTATTTTGTCGATCGTGAAAAAACACCCCTTGACGATCAGGGGGAGTATGATTTTGAATCCCTGCAAGCCATAGATCTGGAACTTTTCAATGATCATCTGGTCCGGTTGCTCGAGGGTGAAGAAGTGGAAATTCCCACCTTTAACTTTAAAACCGGTCAGCGGGAATTCAAAGGCAACCGGGTTCGGGTGGATCATCACCAGCCATTGATTCTGGAAGGCATTCATGCCCTCAATGAAACGCTTACCCACAGTGTGTCCCGCAGTCATAAATATAAAGTATACGTCAGCTGTCTGACGCAGCTCAACATTGATGAACATAACCGCATCCCCACTACGGACACTCGCCTGATCCGCCGGCTGGTCCGTGACTACCAGTTTCGGGGGAACGAAGCAGACCGGACCCTCTTCATGTGGTCGTCTGTCAGACGGGGAGAAGAAGAAAATATTTTTCCTTACCAGGAAGATGCGGATATCATGTTCAATTCAGCTCTTTTTTATGAACTGAGTGTATTGAAAAAGCACGCGGAACCATTGCTTCGCCAAATTGATAACCAGAACCCTCTCTATCCGGAAGCAAAACGACTGTTGAAGTTCCTGGGTTATTTTGTCGTTCTCGAGAATGAGGATGATATTCCCAAAACATCCATATTACGGGAATTTATCGGAAAAGGTGCATTTTAAGGAAGTTCTCCAGTGCTGCATTGTGACTTCGGCCACACTGCTTTTTTTGTTAATGCAGCTGCGAAAGGGGAGGTGAACAACATGTCAGCCCAAGAGCAATCCATGAAAGTGTATCTTATTCTGTTCCTGGGCGTTGTCGGCGTGTCGTTTTCTGCTATTCTTACCCGTTTTGCCCAAGCCCCGGCCAGTGTGATTGCCTTTTACCGTCTGCTGTTTGCCTGCCTGCTCACTCTGCCTTATACACTGGCTTTTCAGAGAAAGCATCTGAAAACCCTTACAGGGAGAGAATTCTTATATTCTGCCGCCAGTGGTCTGTTTCTGGCAGCTCATTTTTTGACATGGATCAAATCGCTTGAATTAACTACCATCGCCTCATCGACAGTTCTTGTCAGCTTGCAGCCTGTGTTTACGATGATTCTGGGTTACTTGCTGTACCGCGAAAAACTGCCTGTACTGAGCGCAGTGGGGATGGCGGTTGCAATCAGCGGCAGCGTTGTGATGGGCATCTCGGATTTTCAGGTAGACCGGGCTCATCTGGCTGGTGATTTACTAGCGCTGTCCGGAGGTCTTTTTGCGTCCTTCTACATGCTTATCGGACGAAAACTGCGTGTCACGGTACCCGCAGCCACTTACTGCACATTGGTGTATGGTGCCTGTGCATTATCACTCTGGCTCTTTAACGTTCTTTTTGCCATCCCACTTGTGGGAGTTGGTTCCCAAAATCTGCTGATTTTCATGGCGCTGGCTCTCATCTGCACATTGGGAGGGCACAGTATCTTCAACTGGAGTCTGAAACATCTGGAAGCCGTCAAAGTGTCTACCGCCTGTTTGGGAGAACCGCTGGGAGCCACACTCCTGGCGTACCTGCTGTTAAGGGAGATACCCGGACAATTGCAGCTTTTCAGCGGCGCGGTGATTATCATCGGTCTGTACCTGTTTCTGCGGGGCGCTGCCAGTGAAACGGCCTCCCTCAAGCGGAGTCATGCAGCTGCGAAAGGATCCTGAATATGATCACACTGGCAAGGTTGCATCAACTGGCAGAGCACGAGAATATCATTGGAATAGGGGCTCTTCAGGCACGTGTCTTTAATGAACTGGAACCCATTCTCAGAAAACGTCATCAAGAGAACCGAGCCACCACTTTTGAAGAAGCGAACATACAAAAACGAATCAATCCATTTCTTCTGATGCCGTCGGTAAAAAGTATAGTGGTGACAGCGACTTCTTATCATTTGCCGGAAGAAGATGCCGAATTCCCGAGGCCACGTTATGCAGGAGAACTTGCCAAATTCGCCAGGGGACTGGATTACCACCAGATTCTCCACCGACAGCTTCGGGCACTGGCACAGAGACTTCAGTCCCAGATACCGGACTTAACCTGGCAGGCATATGTTGATACCGGACCATTGGTGGACCGATATCTGGCAGCGCAGGCCGGGTTGGGGTTTTACGGCCGAAACAACTGTCTGATCATGCCTCTTTATGGTTCCTGTGTGGTATGCGGTTATCTGCTTCTCAATCACACCGTGGAAAAAAGTGTGGAAAAACCGGTCCCTCTGAAGTCATGCGAGGGATGCGGTCGGTGTCAGGCAGCCTGCCCGGTTCAGGCACTGCAGCACCCTTATCAGATTCAGCCTGAGCGCTGTCTTTCCCATCTGTTGCAGCGAAAAGAGAGTGTACCTGATGAATTTCGCCATGCTGCAGGATTGATGCTTTATGGCTGCGATGTCTGTCAGAAAGTCTGCCCTCATAACCAGTCACTGCCTGCAAGCAGGGAGCCGGCCATGCAGGTGACTGCCAATGAGCGATGGATTGATCTTGAACACCTGCTGAGTCTATCCAACCGGCAGTTCAACCGGCTGTATCGCAGCCATGCTTTTGGCTGGCGAGGACAGAAAATTCTGCAGCGCAATGCGTTAATGGCTCTTGGAAACACCCCGGATCCGGAAGTGGTTTCCCTGGTGAAACCTTTTGAGGATCATCCGCGTATTGAATTAAGAGAAATGGCTGACTGGGCGATGAAGCAGCATCAGCGGCGATAATCCATCAAGGTGGTTAGAGTATGTTAAATGTAGGAATTTGCAGCTTTACCCTATTGTTATATGAAGGAGCTTCACTGAAAGAAAAGAGAATGGTCATTAAAAGCCTGACACAAAAAATAAGCAGTCGTTACAATGTGTCTATTGCAGAAATCGGTGAACAGGATAAGTGGCAGCGGGCTGAGATTGGTTTTAGCTGTGTCAGCAACAACCGCCGCCACGTGGAAAGAATGATTCAGGAAGTTCTGCGGTTTGTCGAATCAGACGGTCGCGTGGAAGTGATGGATATTCAGCAGGAAATCCTTTGAAGATGGAGTGATGTTGATTGCGTTTAGCCAAGTCAACCATAACTGAAATTCGGACTATTTTATCCCGCGTTTACCCTTCTGCTGAAAGTGAGCTTGACTTCGCCAATCCCTTTGAGTGCCTCATTGCTACGATACTGTCGGCGCAATGCACTGATAAACGGGTGAATTTGATTACGGCTGAATTGTTTCAGGAGATTAAAGGACCTGAAGATGTGGTAGTATTAACTGAAGAAGAATTGCAGCATAAAATCAGGAGTTGCAACTATTATAAGACAAAAGCCAAACACATGCTGGCAGCTTGTCACAGATTGTTAACAGATCACCAGGGGAAGGTGCCTGGCGATCGGGAAGCACTGATGAAGTTGCCGGGAGTTGGCCGTAAAACGGCTAACGTTGTACTGAGTAATGCCTTTGGAGTTCCGGCCATCGCGGTAGACACGCATGTGCTGCGTGTTTCCAACCGCCTGGGTCTGGTGCAGGCAAAAGAGCCTCTGGAAACAGAACGTCAATTGATGGCTGTGATTCCACGGCAAGAATGGTCGGCCGCTCATCATTGGCTGATTCTCCATGGCAGGAGAGTGTGTCATGCCAGAAAGCCTGCCTGCATTGAGTGTCCTTTGAATCAGCTGTGTTTTGAATACCTTCATTTGACAGGCGATTAGACGGTGTCAGATTAAAAAATCCGGCAATTTATTCGTAAGTTGTTGACTTGGTTTGTTGAAACAAGAACGTTAGAAGCAAGAAAGAAGGTGTCCGCATATGACGATGATGGAAAGAAGGAAACGAATTGCAATAGGGATCATCACTGGTATCCTGACAGCAGTGTTGATGACGGGTTTGACCGCGGGCGTCTATGCCCAGCGGCTGCTCAATGTGGAGACCATTTATCCTCAGGTAATGGTGGAGGGGGTTTCAGTTCAGGACTTAAGCCCGGAGGAGGCACAGTCGCTTCTGGAGATGCATTTAGCGCCACGCAGGGAAGAGCAAAAACTGACACTGGTCATGAATGACAGGAAATGGCAGATTCCATTTGAGGAACTTGGTTTTCATTATTTCTACGATGAAGCACTCGAAGAAGCCATGAAATTCGGGCGAAACGGTGGTATTGTACAACGGTTAACAGAAATCAGAGCTTTACGGGAACAACCGGTGAATGTGACGCTGAACTATGGATACCAGGAAGAGCTGCTGTCATCCTTGCTTCACAATATTGGGGAAGAAATATTTCTGGAACCTCATGCCGCTGAAATTGAACGTGTCAACGATACTTTCCTGATCACACTGGAACAAACAGGCCAGGAATTGGATGTGGAAGCGACCAGAGAGCTGGCACATCAAGTCCTCGAAGGGATGGCGCAGGAACCTGTACCGCTGGTGTTGAAAGATATACCGGTCTACCCGACAGCAGCGGATTTGCGACAGATTGAAACGACTGTAGGCGAATTCAGCACGACGTTTAATGCAGGAGATTACGGCAGAACAGCAAATTTGCGACATGGATCGGGTAGTATCAACGGGATTTTGTTGTTGCCCGGCGAGTCGTTTTCCTTTAATGAGACCACCGGTCCTCGGATTGCTTCAGCTGGGTATCAGGAAGCTCCTGTCATTTTGATGGGAGAACTGGTTCCGGGAATCGGCGGTGGCATTTGCCAGGTTTCCACCACTCTTTACAACGCTGTTCTGCGGGCAGACCTTAAAGTGATTGAACGCACGAACCATTCCATGCCTGTTTCTTACGTGCCAAGAGGGCAGGATGCCACGGTGGCATATGGGGCACTGGATTTAAGGTTTGAGAACAACCGACAGTCTCCGGTCTTTCTGGAAAGTGAAGTGGTTGGGAACCGAATTACAGTGCGGATCTTTGGCAGGGATGAAGGGAACTCGGACATTGACATCGTCTCGGTAGTGACACAGGTGGTTGAACCAACCACTGAAACCAGGTATGATCATAATCTCTATGAAGACCAGGTGACAGTTGAGCGACAGGCAAGAACAGGGTACAGAGTAGTCAGCTATAAGATTTACCGGGAAAACGGCCGTGAAATTCGTCGGGAAGAGATAACCCGTGATTATTACCGTCCGATGAACGGGATCATTGTTAAAGGAACTAAACCCCGGCCGGTGACAGAGTGGCTGTGGACTGAACCGCTGATCCCGGTGGATGCGCGAGAAATCCAGCCGGAAGGTTAGTCCGGTGCATATAAAGGAGTGTATCAATGATGAACAAGGTCTATTTCGATACCCTTCAGTGGAATCAGTGGCCGATCACACTGGTGATTTCATCTTCCGGTTTGCAAATGCTTGAATTTTCGACGCCCCAAAGGCTTCAATTTCATGAAGCTGACCGCAGACCAGGGATTCGGTTCATTCACGATGGAAAAGCGCTGGATCCATATCTATCACAACTTAGAGAATACTTCAACGGCGAACGGCGACAATTTGACATGCCTCTGGATCTGAAGGGAACAGCGTTCCAACTGCGTGTGTGGCAGTTTTTACAGTCGATCCCTTATGGTCAGGTGGCCAGTTATCAGGAAGCGGCTTTTGCGGCCGGCAATGGTAAAGCCGTCAGAGCGGCAGGAATGGCCAATAACCGAAATCCAGTCTCAGTTGTGGTTCCGTGTCACCGGGTAGTGGGTAAAAACGGCAGGCTGGTTGGTTACGGCGGCGGGTTGGACTTAAAAGAATCGCTGCTGATGCTGGAAGGTGTCGGAGTTAGAGACGGCAGAATTACCGAAGATGCGGCATGGATGAAGAACCATTGATTTTTCAACGTGCCCAATAGGCACTCCTCTCAAAAAAATTTGATGGGAAGATTGCCTGTGTTCAGTCTCTGTAATGACGCAACTCATTTAAATGAGGCAGCCGCAAGCGGCTGTCTCATTATTTTTGGTATCGGGTGATGAACAAAAAGGATCATTTGCTTTTTTTCAGATAGACAATACTGAAGGTTTTGGGACCACAATGGCTGGATATAACACAACCAGCCTGGGTAACGACCACCTGGGAATCGGGAATAATGGTGTGAATTTCTTCTTTAAGCAAAGCGGCATCATCCGGACACATGGAATGGTTTACAAGCAGAATTTCAGGATCAATCTGAACGGGATTCAACAGGTTAAGCATTGCCTGCCTGATCATTTGGCGTTTTCCTCTGACTTTTTGGTTGACAATAATTTGGCCGTCAACAACCTCAAGGATCGGCCGGATCCGCAGCATGCTGCCCACCATGTTTTCCAGCGCAGAGCAACGACCTCCCCGATGAAGGTAGGACAGACTATCCACTGCAAAATATGTTCTTACTCGTACAACCATTGATCGAATGGCCCGGGCCATTTCCTCCAGGGACTTGTCTCCGGACACGTTAAGAGAAACGGCTTTCATGACCAGTAAACCAATTCCAGCAGAAAGATTTAGCGAATCAATCACCTCAACGCGGTGGTCATCAAATTCTGAAGCGGCAATCCGGGCATTTTGGATAGTGGAAGACAGTCTGGAGGACAGTCCAATATAAAGAATATCCTCTCCGGCTTCTATGACCGGTGCAAAGGCTTTAACGAAATCGCTGGGGGAAGGGCTGGATGTTTTTGGAAAAACATCTGTCTCAGAAACTATCTGATAGAGTTTTTCTGCATCCATATCAATTCCGTCGCGAAAAACCTTTTCCTTAAAATGGACATACAGCGGAATGACAGCTATATTGTGTTCGCGAACAAACGAAGCAGGCAAATCACTGGTACTGTCTGTCATAATTCTAACAAGGCGCATATTAATTCCTCCTTCGCCATAACCTTCTTCATTATACCCATGAGACGGAAGGCCGTCAATCGATGCATCCTTAAGAAACCGGTTTACTGGCTTCGTGAATTTTTCGGGTTTCGTGAATTTATCTTGCCAGAAAGAGAAGAAACATGTAAAATATTTAAGTGCTTAAATCAAGAACTGATATTCAGTTTAAGTAACAAGGAGTTGTGTGATGTGAAAAAACGGACAGCATACTGGATGCACGCGGCGATGATTGCTGCCATCTACACTGCTTTGACCATGCTGTTCCGGCCGATCAGTTACGGCATGATGCAGGTGAGAGTTTCGGAAGCCTTGACTGTTTTACCTTTTCTAACCCCTGCTGCCATTCCGGGACTGGCAATCGGCTGTTTAATATCCAATATTCTGGGTCCCTATGGATTGATGGATATGGTGGTGGGGACGGCCGCCACAACGCTGGCCGCGTATCTTTCCAGCAAAATGAAATTAAAAGCATTGGTACCACTGCCACCGGTGTTAATCAACGCTGTTTTCATCGGCGCCATGCTGTATTATCTCTTTCTGGGTTCCCCTGACCAGGCACCGCTGTGGAGCATCATGTTGTGGGTTGGTGCCGGACAGATGGCCGCCTGTTACGGACTGGGCTATCCCCTGCTGATATTGCTTGAAAAATACCGTCATCGAATATTTGCGGAGTTTTAGTCATCAGAAAACGGTATTGTCTTCGGACAATACCGTTTTTAATTGGCTGTTTCATAATTTTCATTTTGTGGATAGCCATGATACACGCGGTCATGATTTGCTGAAGTGAATCTGGTGGCCGCGTTTCTCAATAACAGCAATGGAAGATGAAGCATGAGCAATTTCTTTGGCAAACATCCGGGTAATCTGGAACTCACTGCCAAAATGCATGGGAATCAGTAAAGCTGGCTTCAATCTTTCAAGTACATATTCTCCGGCCAGGGAAAAAGCCTCTTCAAGGCGTGGATCAACAGGTATAAAGGCAATATCAATTTTCTTCTCCTGCAACCGCTGAATTTCACGTTTAAAGTCTCTCTCTTCCCGCAACTGTTCATCGGGTGAAAATTCTTTCCAGTGCCACCAGTTTAAATCCCCTGCATGAAAAAAAGATAAATGGTCTGCCTGGATATAGAAAGAGATCCCGGCGTCGGTTGATCCGTATGATTCAATCATCACTTCATTGATTTTCAGTTTTTGATATGGTTCCATCAGATGGCAGTTATCTCCAGGTTTCAAGGGCACATCATATCCGGCAATAATGTGAATATCCGGATTAATCTCCTGCCAAGCCAGAACTGCCGGCATAAAATGATCCTGATGATGATGAGTGATAAAGACATATATATTGTCATTTTCTGACAGAAACGCATGATTGACGGACCCTTCATTCAGTGAGGCTGCAGGGTTAATGCCGGCAGGTTCTGTATAGTCTAAGATTAAATGATGATTGATTGTTTCGACTGCAAATCCGCTGTGGTATAAATGGGTGATCATGGCTGAGAGAGGTTTCATAAACATGACTCCTTCCGGTCATACATGGCGTTATCCTACTCAATACCCGTTCAGCAGCTTTTTAATAACATGCTCCTGAAAAACACCCATTGCAGCCAATGTCATCTGTGGTATAATCGGTACAAAGAATTTTGTGATCTGACAAGTAGGAGTAGATATTCATGGGACTTCACGTTGTTCTGTATCAACCTGAAATACCTCAAAATACAGGAAACATTGCCCGCACCTGTGTGGTAACTGGAGCTGCTCTTCATATTATAGAACCGGCGGGTTTTTCGCTGGAGGATAAGATGGTGAAACGTGCCGGGCTGGATTATTGGGACTTGCTGGATTTACACAGGTACAAAAATTTCGACATTTTTCTGGAAACAAATCATCATCCGAACGTATACTGCCTAACAACCAAAGCATCACGTTATTATCACCAGGTTGCTTATCCGGATCCATGTTTTCTGCTTTTTGGCCAGGAGACTGCCGGACTGCCGGCATCGATTCATCAACAATATGCTGAGACCAGTATTCGCATGCCCATGCAGGACCATCCCCGGGCACGATCACTGAACCTCTCCAATGCGGTTGCCGCGGTAGTCTATGAAGTGTTGAAACAATGGGATTTTCCGGGTTTCAAGTAGAGCCGGATTGAAACAAAGCTCTTTGGATAAAAAGCTCTCTATCGACAAAAGGAAATCGGAGGTGACAATCATGAATTTTCCAGTTATTAGGGCTGAAGGGTACACACTGGTTCACGCTGCAGGACTCATCGGCCAATATAGTGCCGTCGCCCGGGAAACCCTTTACCGGAATGCAACATCGCCATTTCTCACTGAACTAAAAGACTCATTGCGCTCCTTTGACCAGGTGGTGGCGTATCCGCCAAACCAGGTATACATTGGAGAAATGCCGCCGGAGCAGCTGAGGCAGGTGGAGATGCCCTGGTATCATCATCCTATGGCTAACGCGGACCGCTTTGGCCTGTTCGGGGAGATAATGCCCCTGGATGAATTTATTGGACTCATAAAAACCTCCGATGTCTTTGATTTGATTCGCCTTGAAAAGAAGTTCACATCAGACATCAAAAAACAGCTGTCGAAACACCCGCTGTTTAGCGAACAACGCATTTCCCGCCTGAAAGAAGGGGAAGAGGCGGAGTCGATTCATTACCTGATTGATGAACAGCAGGCCCTTCCGCTGGAAGTGGATGGACGCCTGATCGGTTGTGTGAAACGAGGACATGAGTTTGATCCCAACCTGTCAGCAGTGATTGTGATGGAAAATCTGGCGACGAAAGCCTCTGCAGTACTGACATGTCTAAATCTGCTGGACCGGAACGGGATCAGTGCCGATGAAATTGACTACGTAATCGAGTGTTCGGAGAACGCCGCCGGTGATATTACTCAACG
Source organism: Bacillota bacterium (assembly GCA_033549305.1). GTDB lineage: Bacteria > Bacillota > Clostridia > Peptostreptococcales > Tindalliaceae > Anoxynatronum. The sequence continues at coordinate 27,270 of JAWSUV010000005.1, forward strand.
GGGTGGCGGGAATTTTGCCAAAGCCATAGCAGAAGCCATTGGCGCCAGCCACGCAACAGGTTCGGATACCCGTGCCTTTTGTGCTGCGCCGGCACATGCCATTATTGAAGCGGCGGCACTGGTGCGTGCCGGCGTCTATCGGAATGTACTGGTAACGGCTGGAGGGACAGTGGCAAAACTGGCATTAAACGCCAAGGAACATATCGCGAAGGATATTCCTGTGCTGGAAGACATGGTGGCTGGTTTTGCAGTGTTGATCGGTGAAAATGACGGTATCAATCCTATCATCCGGACGGATCTGGTGGGCAGGCATACGGTCTCTACAGGTTCCTCGCCTCAGGCGGTCATCACTTCGCTGGTGACTACCCCCCTGGATCAAGCCGGATATAAAATCCGTGACATCGATCGTTACTCAGTGGAGATGCAAAACCCTGATATTACAAGGCCGGCAGGCGCTGGAGACATTCCTGAGGCCAATTACAAAATGATCGCGGCGCTGGGAGTTAAGCGGGAGGAACTGGAACAAAAAGAAGTGAGCACTTTTGGCGAAAAGTATGGTTTGCCAGGATGGGCACCCACCCAGGGACACATTCCATCAGGGATTCCATATATAGGGCATGCCCGCCTTGCTCTCCTGAATAACGAGATCCATCGCACCATGATTGTCGGAAAAGGCAGTCTTTTTCTGGCACGCCTTACCAACCAGTTTGACGGAATATCCTTTATTCTCGAGAAAAATTCAGGGGAAGCAACACAGGAGACCAATCATATGATCTCTGAAGATGAAGTCAAACGAATGATTGCATCCATTATGCGTGACTTTGCAGCTCAACTGCTCCAAGAGCAGGAATCTTAAGAACCGAGGTGTCTTCGATGACAGAAAAGCTTCCAATAAAGCGCATCATGGGTGAAGTGTTTTACCAGATCGCGGATGCCATTGAAGCCGGAAAATTTGATAAAAAAATTAAGATCGGACTAACGACACTGGGCTGCGAGACAGGGATTGAAAACTGGATTCTCGCGGCAGAGGAAATTTCGCGCCAGGTGGAAGAATTTGAAGTGGTGCTGATCGGTCCGCGGCAGCGTTCTACCCTGCTGCAATTTGAAGCTCAGTCGGAAGAAGAAGTTCACCGAAAAATGGAAACCATGCTCGATTTTGGCATGATCGACGCATGTATTACGACACACTACACCTATCCTATCGGAGTTGCTTCTGTTGGAAAGATGATGGCGCCGGGAAAAGGCAGAGATTTTTATCTTGCCACCACTTCAGGAACCGCTGATTTGGAGCGGTCGGCAGCCATGATCAAAAATGCCCTGTATGGCATTATCGCTGCTAAAACCATGGGTATTGAAAAACCCAGGGTAGGCATTTTAAATGTGGCAGGAGCCAGGCAGACAGAAAAAGTACTGCGAAAATTAAAAGAACAGGGTTATCCGATATTCTTTGCCCAGTCGGTCCGGCCTGAATCCGGTTGCATCATGCGTGGGAACGATGTGATCGCGGGAACCCCGGATGTGCTGGTTCACGATTCCCTGACAGGAAACATTACCATGAAAATGTGCGCGACTTTCATGACGGGAGGCACCTTCGAATCGGTGGGTGCAGGCTATGGCCCGGGTATTGGAGAGCATTATGATCGACTTGCAATGGTCATTTCACGAGCATCCGGTTATTCCGTTGTTCAGCAAGCCATTTTATACGCAGCTCAGTTAGTGAAAGGAAACCTGAAGCAAGTGGCCCAGCGCGAGTTTGCCCTGGCGCGAAAAGCAGGTCTCCACGAGTTGATTCAGTCAATGGCTCAGGAAAAAGGGGCAATGGACAAGAATTCCTGGAATGAGTCGATGATGCCTCTGGGAGAGCCGGTGACGAGTGGAATAGCCGGTGTGGATATCATGGAACTGGAAAAAGCCATGGAACTGGTCTGGAAAGCGGGCATCTATGCTGAAAGCGGCATGGGATGCACCGGGCCGGTGTTGTTGGTGAACGAAAACAAACTGGAACAGGCACTATCGGAACTTAAAGAGAATGGGTACCTGGTGCAGGAAGAAATCGGATGCGTTTAACACATGCAAAATACATGCCAAAACTTGACTTTTTCTAAGAGAGCACTTTATATTTTACCGGTTAAATGGTATAATAACAGCAGCGGCTATAAACTTATGCGAGGCTGTCCTGAAGAAATCAAGGGGTGATGGCAATGGAAATGGGATACAATCTCCATTTGGAACAATCACAAAAGCTTGTCATGACGCCTCAGTTAAGACAAGCCATTAAAATTCTTCAGTTCACTTCACTTGAGCTGGAGGAATACATTGATCAGCAAATTGAAGACAATCCGGTGATTGAAATCAGTGAGGAGGACCGGGCGGCCAAGGAAGAACTGCCTGCAGAGAACAAGATCGACTGGAAAGAATATGCGGAAGACTTTGATAACTACGAATACTGCAAAGATGCCTATCATCATAACCGGGACCGTGACTTTAATTATGAAAATATCATTTTTAGAAACCCAACTTTACAAGAGCATCTGATTTTTCAGTATCATTTGACCCTGCTGGATGCTGCATACCATGAAATCTGCGAGTATATTATCCATAGTCTTGATGACAACGGATATTTACCGGTTACAGTGGAAGAAATCGCACGTGAGCTGGGGGAAGATCCGCTGGTGGTTGAAAATATCCTTAAAATCATACAAACCTTTGATCCGGTGGGGGTGGGTGCGCGTGATCTCCGGGAATGCCTGACCATCCAGTGTCGGGCTGACGGAATCACAGATGAAAACGTTTACAGAATTATTAATGAGTACCTGGATGACCTGGCAGAAAACCGGTATCCGCTAATAGCAAAAAAACTGGGCATTTCATCAGTTCAGGTTCAGGAAATCTGTGACTATCTCAAAACACTGGAACCCAAACCCGGTCGCATGTATGCCAACAATGATAACCGGTATGTGGTGCCGGATGTAGTGGTTCGAAAAATGGGCAGTGAGTATTACATTATTCCGAATGACCGCAATTCACCGCGTCTGTCGATACGAAAAGATTATCAGCAGATGCTGTCCAGTGAAGAACAGAATAATGATGCGGTGAGATTCCTTAATGATAAATTAAACAGCGCCATGTGGCTCATAAAGAGTATCGAACAGCGGATGCAGACCATCTACAAAGTGGTGGAGATGATCGTTCTCAAACAGCGCTGTTTCTTTGAATATGGGAAGAAACATCTTAAACCAATGACCCTGAAAGAAATTGCTGATGAGATTGGCGTTCATGAATCCACCGTCAGCCGAGCCACCAATGGTAAGTACATGGAGACCCCCATGGGGACTTTTGAACTGAAGTATTTCTTTTCCAGCGGTGTATCGGATGACAACGGTGAAGGGATCGCTTCGGAAAGCATCAAAGATTACATTCAGGACATCATCGATGCAGAAAATGCTCGAAAACCACTAAGCGATGATCGGATTGCCCGTGAACTGGCCTGTAAAGGTATTAACATTTCCAGAAGAACTGTCGCAAAATACCGGGAAGATATGAGAATACCGGCATCATCCAAACGCAAGCGATATTGAAGCTAAATTTTGCTGTTTCGATGGTTGCTATGGCGCACCATATGAGATATAATGAGGGTGGGCAAAAGCTCGCTCTTTTTTTAACTTAACAGGGACATAAAACGAAACGCAGGGATATAAAATGTCCCACAAAGGGTGGTTGGAGTCATGAAAGAATTGCTGGAACTTCAAAAAATCATCGTGCCGGAATTATTGACACTGATGGAAAAGCGGTACCATATTCTCCGGAACGTGGCTGTCTGGCAGCCTATTGGCAGGAGGATGCTGTCCGGGAAGCTGCAAATTGGTGAAAGGATTGTCCGAAAGGAAATTACTTTTTTGCAGCGGCAGGGGTTGCTGGAAGTGGAAGCGGGCGGTATGTCCGTGACACCTGAGGGGAAAGATGTAATTCTCAAGCTAAAAGAAAGCATTTACCAGCTCCGTGGAATACGTCATCTTCAGGATTCTCTTAAAAGAAAGCTGGGTATCAATGAAGTGTTGGTTGTGCCTGGAAACCTGGAAGAGGAAGAATATGTACTGAATGACATGACAAAAGTGGCTTCGGTTCTGATGCAGCAGCGACTGGAAGAAAATACGGTGCTGGGTCTTACGGGTGGAAGCACTCTGGCGGCCCTGGCGGAAAACCTGTCGCCGATCCGGAAGATGAATAATGTCACCGTTGTTCCTGCCAGAGGCGGTTTTGGCAGGGATGTGGAGAAACAGGCCAACACAGTCGTGGCTCAAGTCGCCAGGAAACTGGAAGCCAAATACCTGCTGCTGCATGCCTCGGATACCTTAAGCAAAGATGCCCTTCAAAGTGTTATGAACGATCCTGCCATTAAAAAAGTGATCACCACCATCAAAAAGACCCAATGTCTTGTTTTTGGAATTGGCCGGGCGGATGAAATGGCGCATCGTCGTGAATTGTCCCAGGAACAAATCGATAAATTAATGAAACAGATGGCGGTTGCAGAATCATTTGGGTTTTACTTTAACAGGGACGGAAGGATCGTCCATGAAATTGAAACCCTGGGCATCAATTACAGCGACTTTCTTCAAATCAAAAATGCCATTGGTGTTGCCGGAGGTGCGAAGAAAGCAGAAGCCATCTATACCATTGCAAAGCTGAAGCCGGAAATGGTCCTGGTAACAGATGAATCGGCTGCCATGGAAATCATGAAACGTTTTTAACGAAAGCAGCTGTGAAACTCAATAACAGGTGCGACGAATAATATGATGAACAGGAGGGGTTATATGTCAGTGTTAAACAAAATGCGTATGGAAGATCTGAAGGTTTCAGGAGAAAAAGTGTTAGTCCGGTGCGATTTCAATGTGCCCATGGATAAGGAAGGCGGCATTACCGACGACATTCGGATCCGTGCGGCGATGCCCACATTAGAATACCTGTTGAAAGAGAATGCGGCTGTTATTCTAATGTCGCACCTCGGGAGGCCAAAAGGGGAGCCTAATGCAAAGTATTCCCTGGCACCTGTGGCTAAACGGATTGGAGAACTGGTGGGAAAAAATGTCTTGTTTGCTGATGATGACCGGGTAACAGGTGCCATTACTCATAAAATGGCGTCAGATCTGAAACCCGGTGACATTATGCTGCTGCAGAATGTCCGGTTTCGCAAGGAAGAAGAAAAGAATGTAACCGGGTTTTCGGAAGAATTAGCATCTTTGGGAACCATGTACGTGAATGACGCTTTTGGGACAGCCCACCGGGCACACTGTTCCACCACCGGGCTGGCTGAATTCTTGCCGGCAGCCATGGGATTTTTGATTGAAAAAGAAGTCCAGTTTCTGGGAAAAGCGCTGGAAGCTCCCGAAAAACCATTTGTTGCGGTTCTGGGTGGAGCGAAAGTGTCGGATAAAATCGGAGTCATTGAAAACCTGCTGGACAAAATTGATACCCTGGTGATCGGCGGCGGGATGGCTTACACTTTTTTAAAAGCCAAGGGCTTTGAGATTGGAAAATCCTTGCTGGAAGAGGATAAACTGGAACTGGCTGCCAGCTTAATGGATAAAGCCGCAGCCAATGGCGTGAAACTGCTTCTGCCGGTGGATACGGTGTCAGCCGCTGAAGTGTCGGAAACAGCTGTATACGAAACGGTGGCGATGGATAAGATGCCGGCAGACGGTATTGGGGTGGATATTGGTCCGAAAACCATCGAACTGTTCGCAGATGCAGTGAAAGGAGCCAAAACAGTTGTGTGGAACGGCCCAATGGGAGTTTTTGAAATCAATGCGTTTGCCAACGGAACCCGTGAGATGGCCAGAGCGCTGGCCGGAAGTCAGGCGGTGACCATTATCGGCGGTGGCGATAGTGCTGCAGCAGTGGAGCAGATGGGCTTTGCAGACGCTATGACCCATATCTCCACCGGCGGAGGCGCATCACTCGAATTTTTGGAAGGAAAAGTACTTCCCGGCATTGCTGCAATCCCTGAAAAATGAAGGAGGATGTTGAATGAGAATTCCGCTTATTGCAGGAAACTGGAAAATGAACCTGAACTGCCCTGAAGGTGATCGCCTGGTGAAGGCTATCAATGCTTCTTTGGGTGACACTGAAGTGGAGGTGGCCGTCTGCTGCCCGGCAACCCTGCTTTGCTGCATGGCAGAATCGGTCAAGGATACGCCCATACGCCTGGGGGGGCAGAACATGCACTGGGAAGATGCCGGCGCCTTCACAGGAGAAATTTCCGCCAATATGCTTAAAGAGATGGGAGTCGATTATGTCATTCTGGGTCATTCGGAACGACGTCAGTTGTTTGGCGAAACGGATGAAATGATTAATAAAAAGGTAAAGAAAGCACAGGAGAAAGACTTGACTCCGATCCTGTGCATTGGCGAAACCCTGGAGGAGCGTGAAGCTGATAAGACATTTGACATCCTGGCACAGCAGTTGTTGAAAGATTTGGCTGGACTGACTCCGGATGATGTTAAAAAAATGGTCGTCGCCTATGAACCGGTATGGGCCATTGGCACTGGGAGGACGGCAACACCTGAGCAGGCTAATGAGGCGATCGGCTTTATCCGGGCAGAAATTGAAAAGTCTTATGGAGACGAAGTTTCTGAGGCGGTCCGTATCCTTTATGGCGGCAGTGTTAAGCCGGACAATGCGACAGAAATCATGAGTTGCGAAGAAATTGATGGTGCACTGGTGGGTGGTGCCAGTCTGAAAGCAAACGACTTTATCGGGATCATCCAGTTCTAGTGCGAAAGGAAGGGATGCAATGAAAAAACCTGTTGTCTTAATGATTCTTGACGGCTTTGGGATTCGGGAGCAGGAAGCCGGCAATGCTGTTAAGAAAGCCCATTTGCCTCATTTCAACGAGCTCATGGAAAAGTGCCCGAACACACAGCTTCAGGCCAGCGGCCTGGCGGTTGGACTGCCTGAAGGGCAAATGGGAAATTCTGAAGTTGGGCATCTGAATATTGGTGCCGGAAGGGTTGTTTACCAGGAACTGACACGGATTACGAAATCCATTAAAGATGGAGAGTTTCTGGAAAATAATGCACTTGTCAAAGCGGTTAAGCATGTGAAATCCAACGGACAAACCCTTCATCTCATGGGGCTGGTTTCGGATGGCGGAGTACACAGCCACATGGATCACCTGTTTGGACTGCTTGAAATGGCTGCTGTCCATAACGTTAAAAACGTTGTGGTACACTGCTTCCTGGATGGACGGGATACACCGCCGCAAAGCGCACTGACTTATGTGGCTGATCTGGAAGAAAAAATAAATTCCCTGGGAGTTGGTCGGATCGGCATCATCTCCGGAAGATATTATGCCATGGACCGGGATAAGCGCTGGGAACGTCTGCAACTGGCATACGACGCACTGGTTCTGGGCGAGGGACTTCATGCGGACACGGCAGCTGAAGCCATTCAGACTTCATATGACCGCGGTGAACATGATGAATTTGTCAAGCCAACCGTGATCGGGAATGATCCAGAAGGGCTTAATCGTATCAAGCCGGATGACGCAGTCATTTTCTTCAATTTCCGTCCGGATCGAGCGCGGGAAATGACGCGGGCGCTGATTGATGAGGAATTTGATGGATTCAAGCGTCCTTTCGGGAAAATACCACTGCTGTATGTTACCATGACCCAGTACGATAAAACCATCACTGGGACTGAAGTTGCCTATCCACCGCAGAGCCTTAACAACACGCTTGGCGAAACGGTGAGTCATCAGGGCGGCACCCAGCTGCGGATCGCTGAAACGGAAAAATATGCCCACGTCACGTATTTTTTGAATGGCGGAGTGGAAGTGCCTTTTGAAGGAGAAGATCGGATTTTGATTCCTTCATCAAAGATAGCCACCTATGACCAGAAGCCGGAAATGAGTGCAGGAGAAGTGACAGATGCCCTTTTGAACAGATTGGATCAAAACGACCTGAACCTGGTGGTGCTCAATTATGCCAACCCGGATATGGTGGGTCATACCGGTGTGATGGAAGCCGTGGTGAAAGCGCTGGAAACCGTCGATGAATGCATGCACCGGATAGTTGAAAAAGTGCTGTCGCAGGACGGACGCCTTCTGATTACTTCTGATCACGGCAATGCGGAAGAACTGTTCAATGAAGAAACAGGTGAGCCGGTAACGTCTCATACCACCAATCCTGTTCCACTGATCCTGGTGGGGATGGAAGGGTTTACGCTGGCACCGGATGGCAGGTTGTGTGATCTGGCCCCTACCCTGCTGGAAATGATGGAGATGGAAAAACCTGAAGTAATGACGGGAAATTCGCTTCTTGTCAGTGGATAAGCTGAAGAGAGCAAACAATAATCCAAATAAAAGGAGTGTATAAAACTATGACCATGATCACTGATGTATACGCACGTGAAGTATTGGATTCAAGAGGAAACCCGACGGTAGAAGTAGAAGTGTATCTGGAAAGCGGCATAATGGCAAGCGCTATTGTTCCTTCCGGCGCATCTACAGGTCTTTTTGAAGCTGTCGAACTGCGTGACGGCGATAAAAACCGTTACATGGGCAAAGGCGTTTTAAAAGCCGTGGAGAATGTGAATGACATTATTGCGCCTGAAGTCATTGGCCTGGATGCAGTGGATCAGGTTGCTATTGATGAAATCATGATTGAACTGGACGGCACGGAGAATAAATCCAAACTGGGTGCCAATGCGATTCTTGGCGTTTCCATGGCCGTGGCCAAAGCAGCGGCAGAAGCACTTGAGCTTCCGCTGTTCCAGTACCTGGGCGGTGTTAATGCCAAACAGATCCCGGTACCGATGCTTAACATCCTCAATGGAGGCGCCCATGCTGACAACAATGTGGACATCCAGGAGTTTATGATTATGCCTTTGGGCGCCGCCACCTATTCAGAAGGGCTGCGTATGTGCGTAGAAGTGTATCACAATCTGAAAGCCGTTTTAAAATCACGCGGCCTGGCAACGGGCGTTGGTGATGAAGGCGGATTTGCTCCTAATCTGAAATCCAATGAAGAAGCTTTCCAGGTTATTGTACAGGCTATTGAAAAAGCCGGTTATAAACCGGGAGAAGACCTGAAGATTGCTATCGATTCCGCTGCCTCCAGTTTCTACCTGGAAGACGAAAAAATATATGATCTGGCGGGTGAAGGGGTTAAGAAAACAGCAGAAGAAATGGTGGATTATTATGAAGAAATGGTCAACAAGTATCCCATTATATCCATTGAAGATGGTTTGGCTGAAGAAGACTGGGAAGGCTGGAGTCTACTGACAAAAAGGTTGGGTAATCACATCCAGATTGTCGGAGACGATATCTTTGTGACAAACACCACACGTCTGAAAAAAGGCATTGAACAAAAGAGTGCCAATTCCATTCTGATCAAGTTGAATCAGATCGGAACGATTACGGAGACCCTTGACACTATTGAAATGGCCAAACGTGCAGGCTTCACCTGCGTCATTTCTCACCGGTCGGGCGAAACGGAAGACACGATGATTTCCGATTTCGCAGTAGCGGTGAATGCAGGCCAGATGAAAACCGGTGCTCCGGCGCGTACCGACAGGGTGGCTAAATATAACCAACTGCTTCGCATCGAAGATATCCTGGGCGATACAGCCAAATTTGGCGGCGAAAATCTGTTTTACAACCTGAAATAAACACCACATCATGAGATAAAACGAAAAAGCAGCTACTTCGAAAACAGAAGAAGCTGCTTTTTCTGTATACGATCTTGATGATCCTCTTCATTATCCTCGAGGCCTGACCGACATTTCTGTTGCGTTCAGCATATCCCTGTGATAGAATAGCTGTGTTAAAGACAAGTTATAGGAGGTGTAAAAATGGGAACATTGAGAATTGTATTAATGATCATTCAGGTCATTGCTTCTTTGGTTCTGATCGGCAGCATTCTGATGCAATCCGGTAAAAGCGCCGGCCTTTCCGGATCGATATCCGGTGGAGCAGAACAATTGTTTGGAAAGCAGGGTAGAGGCTACGAAGGTGTCCTGACTAAGGTCACAACTGCGGGAGCGGTGCTTTTTATTGTTGTTGCCATCATTCTTGTCGCTATTCAATAACAACAACGAAACCAACAGGAGGGACACGATCATATGAATCAGTTTATTGTAGCACCTCTGGCGGGGATCGCAGCGCTGATATTTGCGTTCATACTGGCCAATCGGATTAACAAAGTTGATGCAGGAAACGATCGCATGAAGGAGATTGCATCCTACATTCATGAAGGGGCAATGACTTTTCTCCAAAGAGAATATAAAACGCTTATTATATTTGTTGTTGTGATGAGTGTGATCCTGGCAGTTGGCATTAACCCGTTAACTGCACTTTGTTTCTTGATTGGGGCGCTTTTCTCAGGCTTGGCCGGCTTTTTCGGAATGCAGGTGGCTACCCAGGCGAACGTTCGGACTGCCAACGCCGCCATGGAAAGCGGAATGAATAAAGCCTTAAGCGTAGCATTTTCAGGCGGTGCTGTGATGGGTATGTCTGTTGTTGGACTGGGTCTACTGGGTGTTGGTGGACTCTTTATCCTGATGACAGGCTTGCGCGGCCCTGAACAGGCTGCTTCTATCATCACCGGATTTGCCCTGGGCGCATCATCCATAGCCCTATTTGGCCGCGTTGGCGGGGGGATTTTCACTAAGGCAGCCGACGTTGGTGCTGACCTGGTGGGCAAAGTGGAAGCGGGAATTCCGGAGGACGATCCGCGAAATCCGGCCGTTATTGCTGATAATGTGGGTGACAATGTTGGTGATGTTGCCGGCATGGGAGCCGATCTTTTTGAATCGTATGTAGGATCAATTATTTCTGCCATTTCATTAGGACTATTAGCGTATGGTTTGAATGGTGCTTTATTTCCGCTGATTCTGGCGGCTGCCGGAATCATTGCCTCGATCATTGCCACTTATTTTGTAAAAGGCGAAGAAGGGTCAAATCCTGCCAAGGCTCTGCACCGGGGTACTTATGTCAGTGGTGTGATCACCATTGTGGTCGCTTTTGTGTTAAGCCGCTCCTTGCTGGGAAACCTCAGCGGATTTTTGGCGGTTGTCATTGGACTGATTGTGGGAATGCTGATTGGTAAAGTCACTGAAATCTACACCTCAAGTGACTACGGATATGTGAAAAAAATTGCCAAGCAGTCGGAAACCGGTCCTGCTACCACCATTATCAGCGGCTTGGCGGTCGGTATGATGTCAACGATGTTCCCGATTATCTTTATTGCTGTCGGAATCCTTGTTGCATATGGTGCTGCAGGGCTGTACGGCATTGCCCTGGCAGCTGTCGGTATGCTTGCAACAGCCGGGATGACCATTGCGGTGGACGCTTACGGACCCATCGCAGACAACGCTGGTGGGATCGCTGAGATGTGCGATCTTCCAAAGGAAGTGCGTCAGATCACAGATAAGCTTGATGCGGTAGGGAATACGACAGCGGCCATTGGCAAAGGATTCGCCATCGGCTCTGCTGCGCTGACAGCACTGGCACTGTTTGCTACTTATACCGCTGCAGTCGGCTTGACTTCCATTGACCTGACAAAACCGACTGTTATTGCAGGGATGCTCATAGGCGGCATGCTGCCATTCCTGTTCTCCGCCCTGACCATGGAAGCGGTTGGTAAAGCAGCCAATGAAATGATTGAAGAAGTCAGAAGGCAGTTCCGCACCATTGAAGGCATCATGGAAGGTACCGGTAAACCTGACTATGCTACCTGTGTTGATATCAGTACCGCAGCCGCCCTTAAGGAGATGGTGATACCAGGACTGTTAGCCGTACTGGCACCCATTGCCACCGGGTTGATTCTTGGGACTGAAGCAGTTGGCGGCTTGTTGGCAGGCGCACTGGTAGCCGGTGTGCTTATGGCTGTCATGATGGCCAATGCCGGCGGTGCATGGGATAATGCCAAAAAATACATTGAAGAAGGACACCATGGCGGCAAAGGAAGTGAATCTCACAAAGCAGCAGTTGTAGGTGACACGGTGGGTGACCCGTTCAAGGATACTTCCGGTCCCTCCATCAACATTCTCATCAAGTTGATGACCATAGTCTCAGTCGTATTCGCCCCACTTTTTATGGCTTTTGGAGGACTACTGGCCAATTTATTCTAGAACCATCACAATGGCCCTTTGCCTCTCGGCAGAGGGCTTTTTTTCGTCAATCATGAAAACCAATTTTAGCCATAGAAAGGAATAAGCGCATGAGTAACCTGATTCAATGCATCTCACCGGTAAATGCCTATTATCTGATGGTCAGCCTGCTGGCATTTACACTGATGGGCATTGATAAATTAAAAGCCGTTAAAAACAGACGACGGATCCCTGAGAAAATGCTCATGGGCTTGGCACTGATGGGGGGAGCACTGGGTGTTATTACCGGAATGCTGGTCTTTCGCCATAAAATCAGAAACCCACTTTTTTACCTGGGAGCTCCGGTTCTCTACCTCATCCACCGAGCGCTGGTCATGCCACTCCTGATTCGCACTTTGATTGAGATTGGTTTTGCGTGGTAATAATACAAGGAATGGAAAGGAGGGTGCATTATCGAACAGACACGGAATGACAATATGAAGGAAAAAATCCTGAACTGTATGAAAACAAAAGCCTATCGCCCAATGCGTCTGCATGAACTTTCAGAAGCCGTGGAGGTTGAACCGGAGCAGAAAAAAGGATTCAGGGAACTGCTCATGGAAATGGAAAAAGAAGGTTTGGTGATGGTCACGCGCAGCGAACGGTATGGTATTCCGGAGAAAATGGGGTATATGACCGGCATTCTAAAAGGCCACTGGAAAGGCTATGGTTTCGTGGATCCGGCGAATCCGGAGCTACCGTCAGCTTATATCCCGGCAAATAGTATGCGGAGCGCCTTCCACATGGACCGTGTACTGGTCCGCATCAAAGAAACCGCCGGAAGCAACCAGAAAGCGGAAGGTGAAGTGACTGCTGTTTTGGAGCGCGGCATTCGCGAACTGCCGGGGACTTTTCAAAAGTCAAAAAAATTTGGCTTTGTCGTACCGGATGACCCACGGTTTAACTCAGATATCTTTATCCCTGCAGATAAAGCAAAAGGGGTTCCAAATGGGTATAAAGTAGTCTGCCGTATCACCAAATGGGCAGAAAACCGGCGAAACCCGGAAGGAAAAATCATCGAAGTTCTGGGAAAACCGGAGGATCCTGAAACGGATATGCTGGCCATCATTCGCAAACATGGTTTGCAGGAAACCTTTCCCAAAGGAGTGATGAAGGAAGCGAAAAACATTCCACAGATGATTCCGGAAAAAGAAATACGCCGCCGGAAGGATTTGCGGCACCTAAACATCGTTACCATTGACGGCCCGGATGCCAAAGATCTGGATGACGCGATTTCAGTGGAAATGCTGGATGGCGAACGCATTCGGCTGGGCGTTCATATCGCTGATGTGGTGCACTATGTCAGGAGTGGCAGCAAACTGGATCAGGAAGCCTGGCAACGCGGTACCAGTGTATACCTGGTTGACCGGGTGCTGCCCATGCTGCCCCAGGAGCTGTCCAACGGGATCTGCAGTCTGAATCCTCAGGTGGATCGCTTAACCATGACCGTTTTTATGGATATTGATGAATCAGGCACCGTGGTCGATCACTCTATTCATGAAACGGTGATCAACTCCAAAGAGCGCCTTATCTATGACGATGTCAGCGATTTGCTTGAAAAAGAAGATCCGCAATTGCAGGAACGTTACCGTGCAATAACGCAAGATCTTAAAAACATGGAAATGCTATACCGCAGGCTTCGTCACCGCCGGGATGAACGTGGTTCCATTGACTTTCATTTTGCAGAATCAAAAGTCATTCTGGATGAAAGGGGCAATCCTGTTGACATCCGGCTGGAGGAAAGGCGAACAGCCAACCGCATGATCGAAGAGTTTATGCTCGTCTGCAACGAAACTGTCGCAGAGCATCATTATTGGATGAAACAGCCGTTTATTTACCGGATTCATGAAGATCCTGACGAAGAAAGGATGCTGGATTTCAGTAAGTTCATCTACCATTTTGGGTATCAACTGAAAAATGCCGGAAAGGATATGCATCCGAAGGAACTCCAAAAGCTGCTGGAAGAAGTGGAAGGGAAAAAAGAAGCGCCGGTCATCAATACAGTGATGCTCCGTTCCCTCAAAAAAGCAAAATACACTGCCCATCATGGAACTCACTTCGGACTGGCTGCCCGGTACTACAGTCACTTCACTTCACCCATTCGCCGGTATCCAGACCTGGCCATCCACCGAATTATTAAGGAGGTGCTGCGGGACGGAGTCGTTGCGGATGAACAGGACAGTGATGCATTGACAGCTCGGCTGGAGAAGACAGCTGCCCATGCTTCCGAACAGGAGCGCAATGCGGAAGAAGCCGAACGAGAATCCGTTGATCTGAAAAAAGCGGTGTATATGAAGGATCACATCGGGCAGGAGTATGGCGGCCTGATTTCTGGCATCACATCCTTTGGTATCTTCGTTGAACTTGACAATACTGTGGAAGGACTGATCCGCCTCAGCGATTTGGATGATGATTATTACGTCTATGATCAACAGCAGCTGACCCTGACCGGGGAACGCACCAAGAAAATTTTCAGAATTGGAGACGCGCTTCAGGTTCGCATTGAAGGGGTGAACCTGCCCCAACGAGAAATTGATTTTACACTGGTTTCAGCAGCTCATTAAACACGATTCAAAATTGCCGGAACACATTGACTTATCAACAGAATTCAAGTACACTTGTAGCAGGATATCTGTCCTTAAACAAAGAAGTTGCCGGTGACCGGCAGCCAAGATGAAAAGGGGGAATTAAGCGTGAAGAAGTACAGCATCTTAGCATTGGTTTTGTTATTGGCATTGGCACTTGCTCTGTCCGGTTGCAGTTCGCCGGCACCAGCACCTGCAGCACCTGCAGAACCGGCAGAACCGGCAGAGCCCGGTGAACCGGCAGAACCAGCGGAACCAGCGGAAGAACCTTTAAAAGTGGTTCTGTTGATCAATGGAACACTGGGCGACAAATCCTTCTTTGACTCAGCTCACAATGGCTTGGAAATGATTCGGGACACATATGGAGCTGAAGTACGTACCATCGAAATGTCCTATGACCAGACACGTTGGGAACCCACTCTGTGGGAAGTTTCAGAACAGGATTGGGACATTATCATCCTCGGTACCTGGCAAATGACAGAGTATCTGGAAGAAATTGCACCTGAGTTTCCGGACAACCGCTACTTCATTTTTGACACAGCCGTTAACTATGATAATGGTGATTTGGATAATGTCTACTCCATTCTTTACAAGCAAAATGAAGGCTCCTTCCTGGCAGGTGCTTTGGCAGCCATGGTGACAAATTCCGACATGGAACTGGCTAACCCGCAGAAAATGGTTGGATTCCTGGGCGGCATGGACATACCAGTCATCAATGACTTCCTGGTAGGATACATTGAAGGGGCACTGTATGTGGATGAAGACGTGAAAGTATATGTTTCGTATATCGGCAGCTTCAGTGACTCCGCTACAGGCAAGGAAATGGCGCTGGCCCAGTACAATGCAGGCGTTGACATTGGGTTTAACGTGGCCGGCCAGGCTGGCCTTGGTCAGTTGGACGCTGCTCAGGAAGTGAACCGCTATGCCATTGGAGTTGACTCCGACCAGGCGCTCCTGTTCGCGGATTCCGATCCGGCGAAAGCAGATTTAGTACTGACATCCATGCTGAAACGTGTTGATAATTCACTTTTCCGTGGTGTTGAAATGCACCTGGCCGGTACTGTACCCTATGGCCAGGCAGAAGAACTGGGTCTGGTGGAAGAAGCGGTTGGTCTTGCTCAGAACGAATTCTATCAAAACAATGTCTCCACTGAAATGCGCGCTGAAATTGAAGAACTTGCCGAAATGATCGTCAGCGGCTCCATTCAGGTTTCCAGTGCTTTTGGTCTCAGCACTGAACAGTTGAACGAAATTCGTGACGCTGTCCGACCCTAACCTACACGGCCATTAAATCCCGGATAGATGAACTGACAGGGCAGAACCGGTTTCTGCCCTGTCCATTCAAAAAAGTCTCTGCAACGGCCCATTGAAAAGGTTCGCAGCCTTGGAAAGAAAAATAATAACATGTTTGTTGGGGACTTTTTCAACCGGCTGCTGTCTGCCGGGGATCCATAGCGAACGAAAAAAACTCCCGCCATTTGCTGACGGGAGTTTTATGGATGGAGGTGTTCGATTAACAATGGAAGAGATATTATCCATGAAAAACATTACCAAGGTATACCCCAATGGCATTGTGGCCAATAAGGATGTTGATTTTTCTGTACGTAAAGGCGAAATCCACGCTATTATGGGTGAGAATGGTGCCGGAAAATCAACCCTGATGAAAATCCTTTTCGGTATGGAGCAGCCGGAAGAAGGTGAAATCTTTCTGAATGGTCAAAAGATTGTACTGCAGTCACCAAGTGATGCCATCAGTCACGGTATTGGCATGGTCCACCAGCACTTTATGCTGGTTCCTTCCCTGACGGTAGCGGAAAATATGGTGCTGGGGATTGAACCAATAAAGAACAGCACATTTTTTGATTTTGATCAAGCAGTCAAAATGACAGAACAGGTATCGCAAAAATACAATCTGGCCATTAATCCTAAAGCGGTAGTGGAAAACCTTGCAGTAGGGAAGAAACAAAAAATCGAGATCCTGAAAGCATTGTTACGGGGTGCTGAAGTGCTGATTCTTGATGAACCGACAGCCGTACTGACACCCCAGGAAACCAAGGAACTCTTTGAAGAACTGATCAACCTGAAGAATCAGGGCTTCACCATTATCTTCATATCTCACAAATTAAAGGAAATAAAGCAGATTACAGACAGACTGACTATACTTCGGAACGGCCGCAGCATGGGTGTTCACGAAACCAGCAGTATAAGTGAACAGGAGATTTCCCGTTTGATGGTGGGACGTGATGTCATTCTCAAAATGGAGAAAACTGCCGCAAAACCGACCGAGACCATTCTAAAAACCCGCAATCTGAGTTATACAGATCCTGCCGGATCGGCTGTTGTCAAGCAGATTTCTTTTTCATTGCGAAAGGGCGAAATTCTGGGCATTGCCGGCGTTGAAGGGAATGGTCAGGGAGATCTGGTGGAGCTGATCACCGGCCTGAAAAAACCCACTTCCGGTGAAATTTTGATCAATGACCAAGTGACCAACCACCTGACAGTGAAAGCCATACGCAACCTTAAAACCTCGCACATTCCCGAAGACCGGATGACCTATGGTGTAGCATCAGATGGAAGTATCGGTGAAAACCTGATCTCCGACCGTTATGACCGTGAGAGCTACCAGAATGGGATTCTGCTTAACGTAAAAAAATTGGTTCAGGAAGCCAAAGATCTGATCAGGGATTACAGTGTTAAATGCGACAGTCAAACACAGCAGGTAAAAATGCTTTCCGGCGGCAACATCCAAAAAGTGGTGGTGGCCCGGGAGTTTTCTTCCGATCCGGAGCTGATCATTGCGGATCAACCAACCCGCGGCATCGATGTGGGATCCACCGAGTTTATCCGCAATAAGCTTGTGGAGCTGCGGGACCAGGGAACAGCTGTCCTGTTGGTATCGGCAGATTTAAACGAAGTGCTGGAACTGAGTGACAGCCTGATGGTCATGTATGACGGGGAGATTGCAGCTTACTTTGAAGATGCCTCCAAGGTGGATGAAATGGAACTGGGCATGTACATGCTGGGATTGAAGCGAATGGATCAGGAAGCCATGGGAGGTGTTGCAGGTGAATAGACAATTCTTCTTTGAAGCCATGCGCACCCTGGTGGCAATTGGTGTGGCACTGCTGCTGGCTCTTATAATCATCTTTTCCGTCAGTGAGGACCCGCAGTTTGCCCTGGAACGATTTCTGCTGGGCCCCGTGACGAACCTGCGGAATTTTGGAAATGTACTTGAAATGTCCATCCCTCTGATTTTTACCGGTCTGGCCGTTTCTGTCATGTTTATGGCCAAGCAGTTTAACCTGAGTGGAGAAGGGGCCTTCTTCTTTGGGGCGGTGGGCGCCACCATTATTTCTCTTTCCCTGCCTCTGCCTCCGGTGCTGCTGGCTGCTGCCGCCATCCTGTTTGGCGGCATTGTCGGCGGACTGGGCGGGACAATCCCCGCTGTGTTGAAAGCACGTCTAAATGCCAGTGAACTGGTTTCCTCCCTGATGCTCAACTACATTCTCTTCTGGTTGGGTATATTTATCATCAATAATTATTTTCGGGATGCCATGGCCGGCGCGATGGCTTCCTATCGATTCCCCGACGCTGCCCGACTGCCCCGGATTTTGGAAGGAACACGGCTCCATGCCGGCATCTTTGTCGCTGTGTCAATGATTATCCTCGTCTACTTTTTCCTGTACCGTTCACGCTGGGGCTATGCCCTGCGCATGGTGGGCCTGAACATCAAATTTGCTGAGTTCTCCGGAATCAATACCAAAAGCGTCATACTCTATTCCCAGATCATCGGCGGTTTTATTGCCGGGATCGGCGGAGCTGTTGAGATTCTGGGCATGTACACCCGGTTTTCCTGGTTCCAGTCTCCCGGTTACGGGTGGGATGGGGTAATTGTGGCCATCATGGCACGCAACAATCCACTGCTGATTCCCGTCTTTGCTTTCTTCCTGGCATACCTTCGGATCGGTGCCGATATCATGGCCCGGGTATCCGATGTGCCTAGTGAAGTGGTGGCCATTATTCAGGGAATTATGATCATGCTGGTGACAGCGGAGCGATTGCTGGCAGGCTGGCGCCACCGGGTGACGGTTCGGGAGAAAATGAAACTTGCCCCACCCGAAGAGGGAGGTGTCCAGAATGGGTAGCCTGTTCAACATTATTTTCTCAACCACCTTTGGCTATACAGTCCTGCGGGTGACCACCCCCATTCTTTTTGCCACGCTGGGCGCGCTGATCTCCATAAAAGCCGGCGTTGTCAACATCAGTATGGAAGGTACGATGTTAACAGCAGCCTTAACCGGTGTGGTGGTGAGCGCCTATACCGGCAGTGCATTCGCCGGTCTGGCGGCAGCTGTTATAGCCGGCATGCTCTTGGGACTTGTATTGGCCTATTTTGCGCTCAACCTGAAAACCAATATTATCCTCGCAGCCATTGCCATTAACCTCATGGCATCAGGCGGAACTGTATTCGGCCTCTTTGTCATCTCCGGAGACCGTGGCATTTCTTCCTCCCTGGCCAGTAAAGTGCTGCCAAGGGTCCAAATCCCGTTGCTGCACCAGATTCCCGTACTGGGTCCGATGTTTTCCAACCATAACATTCTGACCTATGTGGCGCTGCTGTCAGTGGTCTTTGTGTACGTGCTGTTGTACAAAACCCCGCTGGGTCTTCGAATCCGTGCCGTGGGGGAGAATGCTCACGCCGCCGATTCCGTGGGAATCAGCGTTCGCAAAGTGCAGTACATTGCCCTGATTATGAGCGGCGCTTTTGCCGGCTTCGGCGGTGCCTTCATGTCCATGGGATATGTTTCCTGGTTTTCAACGAATATGACTGCCGGGCGCGGCTTTATCGCACTGGCGGCTGAAGCCCTTGGAATGGGAAGACCTTTTGGGGTATTGTTGACATCGCTTCTTTTTGGCAGTGCCGATGCGCTGGCCAATGCGCTGCAGGCTTTTCGAATCCCATCGGAATTTGTGCAGATGGTGCCTTATGTTGTGACCATCCTGGGACTGGTGATCTATGCCCAGCGTCAGAAAAGTACTTCAAAAAAAATTAAGATGGAGGATCGCGTATGAAGAAACCCGTTGTAATGGACTGCGACCCCGGGCATGACGATGCCATTGCCCTGTTAATGGCCTTAGCCAGCGACAAGCTGGACGTAAAAGCGGTAACGACTGTGGGCGGGAATCAGACCAGTGCCAAAACCCTGCAAAACGCACTTAAGATCCTCAGTTTTGCAGGCATAACCCATGTGCCCGTGGCAGCCGGCGCCAGCCGTCCCCTGGTGAGGGAACTGGAAATAGCACCGGAAGTCCATGGCGAGTCCGGACTGGACGGGCCGGAGCTGCCGGAACCCACCTTTCCCCCAAGCCCGCTAAGCGCCCTTGCGCTGATGGAAAAGGTCATCAGCGAAAGCCCGGTGCCGGTCACCCTGGTACCCACAGGACCCCTGACCAACATTGCCCAGTTGCTGATTGCGTCTCCTCATCTCAAAAGCAACATTGAACGCATCTCCCTCATGGGAGGATCCGCTGTAGGGGGTAACTGGACACCGGCAGCTGAGTTTAACATCATGGTGGATCCCGAAGCGGCGGACATCGTGTTTCATTCCGGCATTCCCATTACCATGTGCGGCCTGGATGTCACCCATAAAGCGCTGATTTTCGATGAAGAAATTGAACAGATTCGCACTCAGGGTGGCAAGGTATCCGTGATGGTGGCAGAACTGCTGGATTTTTTCGCCAAATTCCATAGTGAAATGGGATTCGAAGGCAGCCCCCTTCATGACCCCTGTGCCGTGGCATGGCTCATCGATCACGACCTGTTCACGTCACAGCTGCTGCATGTGGACATTGAAACCGACAGCGAATTCTGCGACGGTGCCACTGTGGTGGATATCCGCGGAACCACCGGGAAAAAAGAGAACGTGGACGTGGTGTTCGATGTGGACCGGTCAGGATTTATCAAGCTATTGTCAGACAGCCTGCGGAGTTACCAATGAAGGGAGTGACTGTCATGAAACGACCAGTGATCATCGATTGTGATCCGGGTACCGACGATACCATTGCCCTTGTCATGGCGCTGGCGGCGGAGGAACTGGATGTCAAAGCCGTCACCACCGTTGCCGGCAACCAGACAGCGGATAAAACCGCACGTAACGGGCTGAAAATTGTGTCTTACCTGAAGAAACAGATTCCTGTGGCGCGAGGGGCTGAAAAGCCCATTCTGCGGCCGCTTGTGACGGCCGAGCATGCACATGGGGTAACGGGACTGGGCCCCGTGGTGCTGCCGGACCCGGACATTCAGGGGCTGGAAACGAAAGCCTGGGATCTTTTTCATGAACTGACTGTTGCCAAGAGTAAAACCGTTCATTTAATTACACTGGGACCCCTCAGCAACGTAGCGATTGCGCTGATGAAATACCCCGATCTTCAGACGGGCATTGACGCGATCACCATGATGGGCGGATCCGCCGGATATGGAAACGATACACCGGCAGCAGAGTACAACATCTATGCTGACCCCGAAGCTGCACGCATTGTGTTTGAATCCGGTATTCCCATCACAATGGTCGGATTGGACTGTACGCATCAGGCCTGGCTCACAGAAGAGGAAATTAGAGCCATGGCCTCCCGCCCCGGCACCGGCGCGGCACTGGCCCGGGAAATGATGCTGTACATTTACGATTTTGCCACCCGTTATGGATTTCCTGGGGCGGTTATGCACGACCCGTCAGCGGTGGCGGCAGTCATTCAGCCGGATCTGATTAAAACAAAGCCTTATTATGTGGCGGTTGAAACAAAAGGCAAGGTCACCACGGGGAAAACCGTGGTGGATGTGATGAACGTGACACGCAATAAACCCAACGTGAATGTCGCACTGCACATTGACCGGCTGCGTTTTGCGCAGCTGGTAAAAAGGTTGCTGAGTACATATGAAAACTGATTGGTTATTACAAAATGCCGGGATCATTGATGAAACCGGTACTTTTTTCATCAGGAAGCATCTGCTCATCCATCAGGGAAAAGTCGGTGAGTTGCTGGATGAAATTCCGAATGATGCAGCGGAAGATCAAACATTGGATTGCAGTGGTTTGATCATCACTCCCGGCCTGGTGAATCTGCACACCCATTCTCCCATGACCCTGTTCCGTGGTCTGGCGGAAGATGTCACCATTGAGGACTGGTTTAACCGTGAAATATGGCCTTATGAAAAGAATATGAATGCCTCGCGCGCTTATGCAGGAGCGATGGCTGCGATCTATGAAATGATCGATTATGGGGTGACTGCTTTTGCAGATCATTACATGTTTCCGGAAGCGATTATTCAGGCTGTCCTGGACACCGGCATACGATGTGATCTGGCCCCCACCCTGTTTGGCGTTTCGGAAACCTTCGTGAGGGATCTGCAGCAGACTGCAGCGCTTATTCAGCACCATCAGGGCACAAATGACCGCCTCTCACTCCGGCTGGGACCCCATGCACCTTACACCTGTCAGCCTGTTCAACTCAAAGCCATCATTGATGTTGCCAGAGTGCTGGAAACGGGTATCCATATTCATATATCGGAAACACGTCAGCAGGTGGCGGACAGTTTGCATCAGTATGAGAAAACACCCTTCGAGATCCTGGCGGAAGCCGGCGGGCTTGATGTGCCGGCAATTCTGGCTCACGGGCTGTGGATTCAACCAGAGGACCGGCACCTTTTATCCCCTGACACTACCCTGGCTATCAGTCCCAAAACATACCTGAAACTGGCTATGGGACAGGGCCACCTCTGGGACAAACCGCAGGAGCTGCCACTGGCCGCTGGCACGGACGGGGCGGCCAGCTCCAACACACTGAACCCCATAGAGCAAATACAGTTATTCGGACTTTTGGGAAAGCACTTCGGGGAAAATGCTACCCATTTCACAACACGC
Organism: Bacillota bacterium; assembly: GCA_033549305.1. Lineage (GTDB taxonomy): Bacteria > Bacillota > Clostridia > Peptostreptococcales > Tindalliaceae > Anoxynatronum. Next base: position 49,921 of record JAWSUV010000005.1, read on the forward strand.
GAATTGTGGCAAATACTTATGCGCGGCCACCAGGCACTGCCCTTTCACACAGGGAAACTTCAGCCTGGCATGCAAGCAGATCTTGTTTTCTGGGACCTGGCTCATCCTGGGGTGATGCCGGTGCATGATCCTCTGGCAGCCATTTTATACAGCAGCAGTAAACAGCAGGTAAAACACGTGATGATTGGCGGCAGGTGGGTAAAGCAGGAAGGTCGCGTCTGCATTGACGCTCAAAACATCATGGACCAGATGCGCGAAAAGATACAGGAGATCATGGCAATGGGGAAGGGTCAGGCACCCATCCGATTTTAAGGGACGCTGTCGTTTGGATTGACATAAGCTGAAGAGGAGGGATTGGCATGAAAGCATGGCAATATTCAAAGGATCTGATTAACAATGCGAAACCGGTGATATTGAACAAACCACCGGAAAACTGGGATTTATTCGCACGGATGGAAAAAATGGAGGATGAACGGGTCAAACTATGGTGGCGCAGTGAGAATCTGGGCACCGGGATGCCGGAATGCTTCATTGTCGCCATGATTCAGAGCATCGAGAACAAAGGGTATTTTGCGGAACCGGCAGAGCGGTGGATCGAGAAGGGCCTTGAAGCCTATGAAGCGGATGATATGGCCGCCCTTTTCCGTATTACTTACCGCATTAAGCATCTGACCTCCATACCGGATCCAAACCCGGATGCCCTTTACTGGAAGTATGAAATATTCAGTTCCTATGACCAATATCTTGATCAGGTTGAATTTCCTGACCCGGTGGAAGTGGATGAGCAGTCGGAGGATTATGCACAAAAAGTCTACGCCGGATGGCTTGGAAAGGTGATCGGCAGCCAGCTGGGCACCGCTCTGGAAGGATATACCACCGACCAGATTAAGAGCCTCTGTGGAGAAGTGCGCACGTATGTCCGAAAACCAACCACCCTGACGAATGATATCACCCATGAACTGGCATTTTTGCGGTGTTTTGAACACAAAGGGCATTCGATCAAAGCCATTGACATTGCTGATGAATGGGTTGCTTCCATCCCCTATGGAACAGATGCGGAAGACCTGGCCTTGCGGGCCATCAAACTGGGATACTACCCGCCGGAAAGCGGCAGCAGAAACAATCCCTTCTCCGACTGGGTAGGGGCTCAAATGCGGGGGATGGTCTGCGGCATGGTGGCACCCGGTGATCCAAAAGAAGCGGCACGCCTGGCCTGGATGGATGGTTCCGTCTCCCATGGGAACAATGGCATCCTGGGCGAAGTATTCAATGCGGTGCTCGCCTCCCGGGCCTTCGTGGAGCCGGATCCCCGCAAACTGCTGGAAGATGCCATCAACATGATTCCTGTACGCAGTGAGTACTATCATATGGTTTCCACCTTTCTGAAATGGTGCAAAGAATCTAACGACTGGCTCAGTGTGTGGCATAAATGTGAAGATGTGCTTGAAAAATATCACTGGGTGCATGTTTACCCGAATGCAGCAGCAGAAGTGGTGGCACTGTGGTTCGGCAACGGTGATTTTGACGAAACCTTGCATATCCTGGCCATGGCAGGCCGAAAGGCAGACTGCAACGCGTCAGAGATTGGCGCTATCCTTGGAATCGCCAACGGGGTGGCCAGCATCAGTGAAGAATGGAAAAAACCCATCAGTGACGATGTGCGTACGTATGTCCGCGGCATGCGCCGGTTGACCATTAGCAGCATCGCGGAACGAACGGTGAACGCTGTCAAAAAAGGCGTTCGCTATTAAGGAGGAAATCCATGAACATTACAGTCATCGGCAGCATTAACATGGATATTGTGATGAAGGTAACCCGGCTGCCCCAAAAAGGGGAAACGCTGCTGGCCGAGGAATACCTCACCGTTCCCGGCGGAAAAGGGGCGAACCAGGCCGTTGCCGCAGCCCGTCTGGGCGCGAGTGTTGCCATGATCGGGGCCCTGGGAAAAGACGCTTTCGGGGATACCCTGCTGAATGAACTGCAGAAGAATCACCTCCCAGCGGGTGGTATTCTGCGTACCGGCACACCGTCAGGCAATGCCT